>JAOBWI010000026.1 GCA_025463285.1 Acidimicrobiaceae bacterium
CAGGTGGCATTCTTGACTCACATGGCGACATCATCACGTTCTGGTACCGATGACATGGACGACTTTCGCGACCTCGTTTCTCGATGGCGAGATCAACCGTTTCCACCGGGAAGCTCTGATGAGTCGATTGACGAGTTGCATTCCGAGCTCGCTCTCGCCGATTCCTGGGTTGCCGACTCCGTGATTCCGTACATTGAACGAGGCGTCCGTATCCCGGGCAAGGTTGATGTAGTAGGCAAGCTGCGTGAACTTCAGACCCGAGCTATGGAACTCGCGAGAGGGAGCGACGCCAGCAGTCAGCCGGTTCTGCAGGACTATCTCAGGCGTATAGAGATCCTCACGCAGATTTATCAGAGCTTCTTGCAGAAGAGCATGCCCTGAGGGTCATTCGCACTGCCGGAAACCAAGGTCTTCAGGTTGTCCGCGAAGTTGTCCGCGCACCCCCTCGGCACCTTGTGCGACGCTCCTATAATGCGTCAAGTCCTTTCGGACCACCTTCAAGCTGGCGGAAGAGCTGACGAGCGACATAGCGCTTCAAGCAGCGCCTGATCTCCCGGTCACTCTTTCCCTCGGCGCGATGCCGTTCGACATAGGAACGCGTGGCCTCGTCGTGGCGAAGTCGGTTGATCACAACGACGTGCAGCGCACGATTGAGCTGGCGATCACCACGACGGTTCAAGCGGTGACGAACGGTCATGCCGGAGGAGGCCGGGATTGGTGAGACACCGGCCAGACTCGCGAACGCTCCTTCGGAGCGGAAGCGGTCGGGGTGTGACCACGAACAGAGGATGGTTGGGGCCACAATTGGCCAGCTCTCGCGGCGGTTACCCAGGAGCGTGTGCCACGACGGGAGCCGAGGCGATCGCGGCCGAAAACTGGATTCAGTCGCATGCAGGAGGGGGAGGGTGGAGTCTCACGCAAGCGTCGCACAGTGAAGCCAATTACTTGGCGGGCGTTGCAAATGGTGTTGTATCCACGGCGACCTTTGGACAGGTCCATATTTCAAATTGATTGCGTTAGAGCGTGCCCCATAGATCGGGACGGTAGTCTGAAATTTCGGATCAATGGTCCGCGCGCGGAGGTATCCCGCCGAATCCCGGTCGAGGCCGAGATCGAAGACTCGGATGGCGTAACGATTCATGTGTTGCTCCATGTTGCTGACGGATTGATTGATGAGCTTGAGCTTTATCGTGAGGACTCCGCTCCAATTCGGGACGTGGTCGAACCAAACAATCTCGACTCTTGGTGCTTTAGAACGTCCTCAGTGGGCGGCACGGCGACTGTGAGCGCCGCCTACAACGGCGCGGCGGAATCCACCAGCTACACGAACGCCGCTGCCAACATGACCGCCGCCACTTACAACGGTGATGGCATACGGGCAACTGCGACCAGTACGCCAGCAGGCGGGTCTTCCTCAACCCAAAGCTTCGTCTGGTCGCAAGCCGGGCAGCTACTCATGGATTCTGCCAACGCGTTCATCTATGGACCTCAGGTTTGGGAGCAGCCGTATTGGACGCCAAATTGTGCATAAAAAATCTCGAGACAGTAGCGTGTGCGGCAGCGGGAGTTGGCGCAACTGCAGTCTTTGCGAGTGGTGCGGGCGAGGCGGGAGCCCTGTTGGAATTCCTTGGAGGACCATCGCTGGCTTCTGATGTTCTTGGCAGCGTCGGAGCTTTCGGCTGGAATGTTGGAATTGCTGCGACGGTATTCGACGGCGGTAACTCGGTCGCCTCAGGAGATACATTGGGAGAGTGTGGCGATGGGAGTCCTATCGGTGCAAAACGTTAGTGCAGCTGTGTCGCCGAAACTCCGGCTCACCCCCCCCGAACGATGGTTCGCGTCATGGGCGCTCGAACGGCAAGGGACACTTCGAACTCCTACGGTTCTCCGACTGGAGAAGAACTATGGCCCCCAAGGCATTGCTCTGATGGCCGCCGGCTTCGTTTGGTTCTTTACCGGCTGGATCGTCGGCGTCATTGGGATAGTCCTTTTAGTTATTTCGAATACTCGAGATCCAGTCAGCTGCTACTTGATTTACGTGGCAATTATCTTCGAGATCCTTGTTTTTATTCGATGTGCGCAGGGTGTACGCGTTGGTCGTTGGCATCGCGCCAACCGTCCGTTGTCGAGTTAAGCCTTAGAACAGATCTGGTGCAAACACGTTTAACGTGTTTGACCATCAAACTTCATATGCTCTGCAGAAAATCTGGTGCTCCGGATCTCGAGCGTCCGCCTAGTGGTAACTGTCAGCGTTGACCGAGTCGCGTTTATGCACTGGCATAATGGACGCCATGCACAGAGTTCGATCCTCCCGGCGACGCTCCGACCATGTCACGTGGGATATCGCCGTCCGAGTGAGCCTGCGGTAGTTCCATGACCGAAGTGTCGAGCAGCGCGACTGGGGTGATGCGTGCCGCTCTCGTAAAGATCGAGCCTGCCACCGTGCTCGCGAACGTTGACACGCTGGACCTACGGGCCCACGCGAGGGTCAGCGCGGTGATTGGTGTTCCCTTGCGCCAACTCCAACAGCGACGCGACGTCACGGCGTTCGCGACGACGGCGCCTGTCGCCGCAATTCGGGCCACCCTTGAGCTCTTGGCCATGACACCGCTGGAAACCGTGATCGGTCTCTTGGGCGATCATGCCGAGAGCCCGACCTACGAGCAACTCACGGCCGCGATCGACGCATTCGTCGCCGGCGGAGCCACCACCGACGACGTGGTGGCCCTCCTGGCCTACGCGATCGGAGAGTCGTTTCCGGCCGCCGCTCACTGCCGTCGGCTCTTAGAGGAGCGAGCCGAGTTCGCGTTGCCGCCGCTGCCTGAGGTCATCGCTCCCCGCGTGTTGGCCGCCCCGCGAGAAGTGAGCGCGGAGCTTCGCGAGCAACGTCGAGCCCGTCGCGAAGAAGAGAAGCGTCGCAAGAAGCCCGGCTCTCCATCGCGTCCGCCCCGTCCGGCGAAAACCAAAGGAGGCTCGCCGCCACGAGTGGAATCGCCACTGCCCAGCCCCGAAGTGATCGCACCTGTGTCAGTGGATCGTCGACAACTCGTGCTTACCCCGCTCGAGAGCTCGCGATTTGATCCTGATCACCCCCTCGTCGGAACGGTTGTCTTGGCCGATGTGCCCTACGACGCCGTCGATCCCGACCAGCCGGAGACGACGTCAAAAGAACGACCCGCGCTGGTGGTGGCCGCGTCACGGGACGAAGCACTGGTGCGGCCGATTTACTCGAACCAGTCGCCTTCGCGGTCGGTCTTTCAGCCCTGGCGTCGCGTTGGACTTGATCACGTGTCCTTTATTGACGATGCACGGGTCAGCGTCTCACTAGCGTCCACCGAACTTGAGCGGCCCCTCGCGCAACTCACCGTCGAAGAGTGGAACGCGATCTCCTAAAGCGGTCTACCTAAGCGAACGACGAGGGGGAGCGAACCGTCGTATCGGGACGGTCGTCGTGATCTCGTTTGGGCCAGTGCATCACTAGGGTGACGACGCCCGCGAGAGCTAAAGCCAGGCCTGCGGCCTGGACACCGAGCGATCCGCTGTGGGACTCCTGGCCTAACAGCAGTCGCTCGTCCGTTGCGCGCACGACGCCCCACACGATCATCCCGGTCGCGCTGATGACGCCCACCGCCTTCTTGAGGCGCGTGCGCTCTAGGGCGATCACGATGAGCCACAGAAGTCCGTCTTCTAGACCTTGAATGAGGGGTACCGGAACTCGCTTGCCGACTTGACCGTGATAGTGCAGCCCGAACCACTGATGAGTGAGGTGTCCGCCGCCGTCGAGCATGAACTGGGGACCGAGGAATCGTCCGATGGCCCACCCGGCGATGAGGGCGGGCACCAAGGCATCGGTGAAGGCCGCCAGTCGGGTGCCGGGCCACCAGCGACGTTGAAGGATGAGCCCGACGACCAGGGCCAGCGCGATCCCCCCAAAACTGGCCAGCCCTCCCTGCCACACGGCGATCCAGCGTCCCGGGTGACCTTCGTAGTAACGCCAGTTGGTAGCGATGTTGGCCGCACGCGCGCCGACCAGGCCACTGATGAGCAGCCACACCGTGTACTTGGCGAAAGGCCCAGCGTCAAAGCCGGCGTGGGTCAGGCGACGACGGGCGTACAGGTACGCCACGTACGCGGCGATGGCCAGACCAAATCCGTAGGTGTGGAAGATCAAGGGACCGATGTGAAACGCGGTGGGAAATCCCGTCACTTAGCGAGGGCGTCCCAATCCCGCGAAGTCGCCGTACAGACGCACGGGGGTGACGTGCACGACTTCACCGGTCTGGGGGGCCTCAATCATCTCGCTGTGACCCAAGTACATGGCCACGTGCTGGTCACCGCCCGAGCCGTAGAACAACAGGTCGCCCGGTTCGATGTCGTATAAGGGGACTCGTTCGGTGTCCTGGTACTGCGCCCCCGAGTAGTGCGGGAGACTGATGCCGGCCGCGTCGTAGGCCAACATGACGAGGCCGGAGCAGTCCACGCCCGAACGGCTGGCGCCACCCCAAACGTAGGGCACGCCGAGAAAGCTCAGTGCCGCGCGAATGGCGAGGTCGGCGCGCGAGTTGGGAGGTGGCGCGGGAAAGCCAGCGACCGGTCCGGCGCTTTGGAGGGTGCCCGCTGAGGACGCGGCGGCGGCGGCCTCCTCCTGGTTCACGTCGGTGGCGATCTGGCCCTTCACCTGGGCCAGAGTGTTGTTGAGGGACGCCTGGAGAACCTTGGATCTGTGGAAGGAGGCGGCTGCGTCCACGGCGACAGCCCGGGCGTGACTGTCCTCAGATCTCAACAGTCCGCGCTCGCGGATGAGCCTGATCCGATAGTTCTTCAGATTGGCGATCGTGGCGTTGATGTTGCCCTCCGCCAACTGGGTATAGACCGAGGTGGCGCCCAGTTTGGTGGCGTTGGAGGAAAAGAGCGGATTATTGCCTTCGGTGGCCCCACTGGTGACGAAGGCGAAGATGACGTCCGAGCGAAGCTGTCCATTGCTTTTGGCCACGTCCGACTTGATCTGTTCGACGGTGGCCTTGGTGTTGGCGATGGTGTTGTTCAACTGGCGGAGCTTGATCTGAGCCTCGTCGTACTTTTGGCCGAGACGTCCTACTTCTCCGTTGATGCGATTGATCTGGCTCAGGAGGATCGTGGCTTTTTGGCGAGCGTTCGAGAGACTCGAGGCCGAAGCGCTACTAGGTAGAACGGCGAGGGAGCTGCAGGCGACGGCCACGACAATCGACGCGGAGAAAATCCGTCGACGAAAGTGCAGAACCCTTGCCGGCCGATAAGTCGACTGCACTTCGTGCTCGACGTCAGTCACTTGACCAGGTTAGTTGCTGGGGATGTTTCGCTCCGTGGCGCGCCGAGTGGGGCCACATAGTTCCTGGTCGACGCCTGTATCATTGCGCTAATTCGCGCGAAGTTCTGTGCGAGATTCGAAGAGCATATGGTCGACACAATAGGCTCGTCGACATGTCTCTTCGCTCCCGCTCGTTACCGCGCCGTTCTTGTCTGTCCACCCCGGGTTCGTCGGACCGTTTTCTGGCCAAGGCGCCGACGGCCCTCGCGGACTTCTCCTTTTTGGATCTCGAGGACTCGGTAGCACCCAAAGAGAAGGTGGACGCTCGCGCCAAAGTAGTGAACGCCATACGCACGTTGCCCTGGGACGATCGGGTGCTGTGCGTACGGGTCAACGCCTGGGACACGCCGTGGACCTACGGCGACGTTATTGACGTGGTGGGCCGTGCCGGAGCGCGCCTGGATGAAGTCATGCTGCCCAAGGTGCGTCGCGCCTCGGACGTGGTGGCCCTCGACCTCTTGCTCAGTCAAGTCGAAAGCAATGCCGGACTGCCCCTAGGTCATATTGGCATCGAGGCCCAGATTGAGACGGCCGAAGGCCTCATCAACGTGGAAGACATCTGCGCGTCATCTCCACGTCTGGAGTCGATCGTCTTCGGTCCGGCGGACTTTGCCGCCTCGATCGGTATGCCCGTCACCACGATTGATGAGACGATTCACCACGCGCCGTCGAATCCCTTTAGCTACGTCTTCGCCAAGATCTTGATGGCGGGTCGAGCCAACGGGCTGAACGTCATCGATGGACCCTTTCTCAAGGTGCGCGATCTGGAGGCGCTGCGCTACGCCGCCTCGATTACGGCCTCGTACGGATTCGACGGGAAGTGGGCCCTCACCCCGGATCAGGCGCTGGTGCTCAATGAGGTCTACTCACCCAGTCAAGAACTGTTCGATAAGTCGCTAGAGATCTTGAGCGCCTACCGGATCGCCACGGAGGAAAATCGCACCGGTGCGGTCATGTTCGGAGACGAGATGATCGACGAAGCGTCAGCCAAAATCGCCCTCTCCTTTGTCGCCCGTGGCGAACGCGCCGGCATGAAGACCTCGCGTGACGAGAGTTCAGCGCACTAAGCGATCTGGTCGACCAATCGACGAGCGATGACCTTGAGACAGAGCGTCTCGTCGGCGCCCTCAAAGATGGAGAGCACCCGGGCGTCGAGAAAGTAGCGACTGACGGCGTACTCCTCGGCGTAGCCCATCCCGCCGTGAATCTGCATCGCCTCGCGCGTGACCCACTCGGCGGCGCGACACACGTAGGCCTTGGCCATGGAAGCCTCCAGCGCACCCTCGCCTCCACTCATCTGGCGCGCCACCGAGAGAGAGAACTGGCGGGCGCACTGGATGATCGCGGCCATCGTGCCGAGCTTCACCCGCGTGAGTTCGAAGTTGATGAGGGCGTTGCCAAAGACGACGCGCGTGCGGGCGTACTCGAGGGCGGCGTCGTAGGCCGCCTGCATCACGCCGACGGCCCGGGCGGCTGTCTGAAGACGCCCGTTCTCGAAGCCAGCCATCTGGAAGTAAAAGCCCTTCCCCAGTCCCGCTGCTTCACCGATGAGATGGTCATCGGGCACGAACCAGTTCTCGAAACTGAGTTCGTAGGAGTGCATGCCGCGATAACCAATGGTGTCGATCGGACGGCCCTCGAGTCGACCGGGCGCGTCACTTCGTCCCTCGCTCGTCGGGTCCTGGTGAAAGAGAAAACCCGCGCTATCGCCCCGGGGTTTCTCCACTAAGAACAGGGAGAGGCCGCGGTGAGCGAGTGATCGATCGGGATCGCTGCGAGCGAGGAGCACCAGGACGTCGGCGCGCGCCGCGAACGTGCACCACGTCTTCGCGCCGTTGATGAGCCAGCCGCCCTCGACTTTCGTGGCGCTGGTGGTGAGGGCGGCCACGTCTGAGCCAAAGTCCGGCTCGGTCACCGCAATGGCGCAGAGCACCTCGGCGTCGGCTAGTCGTGGCAGCCAGACGGCCTGCTGTTCTGTCGTCCCGCCGCGCAGAAGGGCGCGCGTCATGATCTCGGGTCGCGTAATGAGCGAGCCGCCAATGCCCAGCGACCCCCAGGACAGTTCTTCGGTGGCGACCACCATGCCGAGGTACTCGGACTCGCCCCCGTTGGAAAAACCCCCGAACTCTTCGGGAATCGACAGACCGAATCCACCCAACTCGTTTAGTCCCGCGATGATCGATTCCGGTATGTCGCCGTTGGTGCGATGAATCTCTTCGGCGTGAGGACGAACTTGCTCGACGGCGAAACGGTGAAAGGTAGCGCCCACCATCGAGAAGTCGTCGCCCAGGTGCCGCGGCCCCGGCGTTTCGGCCAACAAAGAGAGAAACGTGGGATCGCGGTGCGTGGCGACGAAGGCGTGAAAGGGACGGAACCAATCGGGCTCCACGTTCCAGGTCGACTCTCGCCCGAGCACGCTCGTCGCCAGATCACTGAGCGCCACGGCGAGGAAGGCCGCGACGAGTCGCGCTTCGTCCTCGCCCTTCGCGGCGTAGGCCAGAGAGGAGCGTGCGGTGGCGAGGGCGCTCGCGGCGTGGGCCAGGTCGTAGGCGAAGGACTCATTCGCGTCGATGCCCCCTCGAACGACGAGTTCTTTCAGCGCCCCGTCAATAACCCCGTCGGCTCGGGCGAGAAGTTCTTGGGCAACGTCGAGATCGAGGGGGGATGGGGTCATGCGTGAGAATTTACAGGATCGTCGGGAGCCTCGGCCTAGGCTGTGCCCGTGAATATAACCATGTTGCTCGCCGACTCCGCTCAAGTGGCCGACGGCAAACTCTTCATCTTGGGCGGGGGTTGGTCGGTGACCGGCCCGGACCCCACCCCTTCAGCGGTGGCGATCAAAGTCGGCGTCGATTCGCACGAGTTCAACGTGCCGCACCACTGGGAGCTCTTCTTAGAAGACGCCGACGGTCAGCCGGTTCGATTCGAGACGCCCGAAGGCTCACAGACCATCGAAGTTCGCGGCGACTTTTCGGCCACGGCGCCCGACGACGTACCGGTGGGAACCCCCGTCGACGTACCCATTGCCGTCAACTTTGGGCCGATTCCCCTCGGCGAAGGGGCCCGCTACACCTGGCGCATGATGATCGACGGCGACACGTTGCCCGGGGCGCTCGTCTCGTTCACCACGCGACCCGCGCGCGAGTTCGTCGAAGAGTAGTCCCGACACGTTGAAAGGTTCGCCCATGACTACCTATGACCGTCCCTTCGGCCGCTACTTCGAGGAGTTCGAAGTTGGCGATGTCTACAAGCACTGGCCCGGCAAGACCATCACCGAGGCCGACGATCACCTCTTCTGCATGATCACCATGAATCACCATCCGCTGCACACGAACGCCTGGTTCGCCGAGAACGAAACCATTCAAAAGAAGAACGTGGTGGTGGGCAACCTCGTCTACTCGCTGGTGCTCGGAATGAGCGTGCCCGACGTGTCGGGGGCGGCCATCGCCAACTTGGAGGTCGAGTCGCTCATTCATCGTCACCCGACCTTTCACGGCGACACGATCTACGCGGAGTCACGGGTGTTGGCGCTGAACCCCTCGACGTCCAAGAGGGACCGCGGCGTGGTAACCATCGAAACAAAAGGTTTCAACCAGGACGGACTCGAAGTCTGTTACTTCCGTCGTAAGGTCATGGTCTGGAAGCGAGAGTTTGCTCCCGAGAGGCGACGCCCGTACGGTGACGACGTCTGGTCGTAACGAGCACGCGGCCTTTCGCCGCGCGCTGGTTCGTCGATCCCACACGCTGAGCCGAGACCTTCCCTGGATTAAGGACCCCCGACCGTGGGCGGTGTTGGTCAGCGAAGTGATGCTCCAACAGACCTCTACGTCGCGAGTCCTCGAACCGTGGCGCCGCTTCATGGAGCTCTTCCCGACGCCGAGCTCGTGCGCGGAGGCGAGCCTCGCGGACGTTTTAGCTGCGTGGCGGGGACTCGGGTACCCGCGACGGGCCAAAGCGCTCCACGACACGGCGCGCATCCTGCGTGACGAGTACCACGACGTGGTGCCCTCCGACGTGGACGCGCTTCGCCAACTACCGGGAATTGGCGACTACACGTCGGCCGCCGTCGCGTCGTTCGCGTACGGCGAGACGGTGGCGGTGTTGGACACCAACGTGGGCCGCGTACTGTCGCGAGCGCTGGCCAATCGCCGACTACGACCGAGCGAGGCTCGACGACTGGCCAGCCAACTGCTTCCTCGTACGAACCCGGCCGCTTTTAACCAGTCCCTGCTCGATCTGGGAGCGCAGTTCTGTCGAGCCACGCCGCGCTGCGCTGAGTGCCCCTTAGCGCAGCACTGCGCCTGGCAACGCGACGGGGGAGACGACCCCGCGCCCCTGAGCGCCGCCGTCTCGCGCCGCCAGGCTCCCTTCGAGGGCTCGAATCGACAGCTTCGGGGGCGAGTCTTGAGCGCTCTGCTCGAGGGACCTCGTTCCCGCCGCGAGTTGTCGAACGTCTTGAGCGGAGTTGCGACCGTTCGCGGCGACGAGGTCCTGGGCGGACTCCTCGACGACGGACTTATTACTCGAGGGTCTCAGCGATATTCCTTGCCGCACGCGCGCGGGCTCTCGTAGAGGACTGAGCGGCCGTTGTCGATGCGTCGAGATGGTTGGGGCTGAGTCCGAGGGTTCACCTAACTCGCTGATCACGACGTCGCGCTGGCAAGACAGACCAGGGTGGTCACGCCCTCGCTTAACGCGGTGACGTCAAGTACCCTGCGGTGAGTGACAGCTGACGTTCACGCGAAGGACATCCGGGGGGGATGGCGGTAGTGCTCGCTCTCACGATCGCGCTCGGCGTCGTGGTCCTCTTACTCGTCGTGGGCATCGTTCTTCGCATACGAAAGTTGCGTCGAGACGAGATGCGCGAGCTCGCCAAACCCGTGGAACGACGCCTCATGGCGCCGCCGCCGTCTCCCTACGCTCCCTCGAAGGGTTTTCGGCTGCTCGACGAATCGGGGCAACCGATCGCTCGACCCCCCCAAGAGCGCCCTCGACTCGATCCCCATCGCCACTACGTCTTCAGTGAGCTGGGAGCGGGCGAGGAGACCGTCTCGTCGCATCCTCGCCACGACGACCAGTGGTTTCTCTCGCGCTCCTCGCAGCACTCGACCCTGTCCAGCGTTCTTCGTCGACTGGGCGTTCTGGTGATCATTGCCCTCATCGCCGTGGTGGTCGCAACGTACTACGTGCACCACCGCTCGCCCAAAAGTCCTCACTCGTCGACGACCACGTCGACCAGTCTCACGACCACGACGACTTTTCCGACGTCATTCGCACCGTCGAGCGCGAGTGGTGAGGAGGCGAACTACGAAGTGCCCGCGGCGACGTATCAGGTGGCGGTGATTGGACTCAAGGGTCCGACCCGGGTCGTCTTTGATATGGGTCCTTCGAACACCTTGGAGTGGCAGGGCACGGTTTCCCGGGGGAAGGTCGAGGCACTCACCATGACCGGGGACTCACGAATCACGATCGGCTCGCCTTCTGACGCCAGCGTTCACGTGAAAGGTTCGCCCGTCACCTTTCCCTCCTCACTCCCGGCGACGCTGGTTCTCGTCTTTAGCTCAACGGCGTCGAGGTCGACGTGATCTCGCTCAGGATCCACGCCAGCACTTGGGCTTCATCGCGCCAGGCGTCGTAGCGACCCGAGACGCCACCGTGTCCCGCGCCGAGTTCCATCTTTAAAACGGCGTAGTTGTCGGGATTCGCGTCGCGTAGCTTCAACACCCACTTGGCCGGCTCCCAGAAACCCACCCGGGAGTCGTTAAGACCCCCCGAGGCGAAGAGTCGCGGATACGTCAGCGGCGTACCGTCTTCTCTCGCGGAGCGCACGTTGTCGTAGGGGGAGTAGCTCTTCATGGTGCGATAGCTGGTGGCGCTGGCGTCGGGGTTGCCCCACTCTTCCCACTCGCCGGTGGTGAGGGGCAACGAGTCGTCGAGCATCGTGGTGACGACGTCGACGAAGGGGACCTCGGCCACTACGGCGCGAAAGAGCTCCGGGGCGTCATTCATCACGGCGCCCATCAGAAGACCGCCAGCCGACCCCCCACGAATCGCCAGCTGGTCCGGCGTTGTCCATCCGGTGGCGATCAGCTCGCGGGTGACCGCGATGAAGTCGCTGAACGTGGTGGGCTTTTGTGCCAGGCGCCCCATCTCGTACCACGACCTGCCCATTTCACCCCCGCCGCGAATATGGGCGATCGCGAAGATCACGCCGCGATCGAGCAGCGAGAGTCGCAGGGAGGAAAATGTCGGGTCGATCGATATCTCGTAGCTGCCGTACCCGTAGAGCACTAGGGGAGACGGCTCTCGTGCTTCGAGAGAGCCGTCACTCTTCACGTTGACGAGGTCACGTCGCGCAACCACGGACACCGGGACGCGAACGTGGTCGCTGGCGGTGACCCAGAGTCGACCGGTCACGTACTGGGACTCGTTGTAGCCGCCGAGAACTTTCTGTTGCTTGCGCACTAGGAGCTCACCGGTCGCCACGACCACGTCCGCCACGATGCGCGGCGTGGTGAGAGACGTGATGAGCACGCGAAGTTGCGCTGTCTCGAAATTGGGATTTGACGTGGCGACCACCGTGTTGGGAAACGCGCCGCCTTCGACCAGTCGAGAGCGGCCCACCAGGTCGTCGCCGAAGGGATCCTCTCCCTCGAGCAGCGGCACCAGGCGCAGCGCGGCACAGCCGTTCTCCCTATCGCTTAAGGCCAGAAAAGTGGCGAAGGCGTCGACGCCGTCCAGGCGACAGCCCTGTCGCTCGGGCACGATCTCGCGCCACTGGCCACCGGCCACCGGTCGGGCCAGGAGTCGAAAGTCGGTGGCGCCCTCGTTGGTCGTCTTGAGCCACCAGGCCCGACCGTGGCGATCGACGAAGTGCTCGACGCCGTACTCGATGCCCTGGCGCCGCTCTTCGAGCGGCGCCAGAGGGCCGGTCGGATCGTCGGCCGCCAGATAGCGAACCTCGCTGGTCATCGAGGAGTTCAACATGACCACGATCATGAGGTCGTCCCGGCTACGTCCGACCGACACGTTGTACTGCTCGTCGTCTTCTTGGTACACGAGCACGTCGTCGTCGCTTCGCGTGTTCAACTCGTGGCGCCAGAGCTGCCACGGCCGCATGGCGTCATCGACCCGGGTGTAGAAGAAGTGCCGGTTGTCCGTGGCCCAGGCGAAGCCGTAGTAGACGTCGTCCAGCTCGTCGGCGATCGGCTCTTGGCCGGCCATCGGTCGTACGGTGACGTGGTGGCGCTCACTACCCTCAAAGTCCGTGCCGACCGCGACCCAGCGCTCGTCGGGACTGATCGCGAGGACGCCCACCGAGAGAAAGTCGTGACCTTCGGCTTCTAGGTTCTCATCGAGAATCACCTGTTCGCCGTCGAGGGTAGTTTCGGGATCGATCTCGGGCGGGGTGAAGTCGTCTCCCGTAGCGGGTAGGCGCACGCTGATGGAGTAGCTGAGCCCCTCGCGGGTTCTCACGTAGTACCACCAGTCGCCTTTTCGAACCGGTACCGAGATGTCCGTCTCTTCAACCCGGGACTTGATCTCTTCAAAGAGCTCATCTTCGAGTGGTTTCAACGGTGCTAACTGCGCCTCTAGGTACTCGTTCTCCGCGCGCAGCAGCGAGAGCACCTCATCGCTCTCGCGGTCCATCAGCCAGTAATAGGGGTCGACGCGGGTATCGCCGTGACGGGTGATGGCGTGGGGGCGTTGCGGGGCGCTGGGTGGGGTGGGCATCTACCTACATTGCCAGTGTTTATGGGTCATGGGGGACGGGAGCCTTAGTACTATGGACATAGGAAGTATCCCAAAGGAGAGCCGTGGCGATTGACAATCTGGACTTCAGTCGTTATCAGTTGGGCTGGTCCGACGAGCAGTTACCGGTCTTCAAGCCCAAGAAGGGCTTAAACGAAGCCATCGTGCGAGAGATGTCCGCGATGAAGAGTGAAGAGCCTTGGATGTTGAAGTTTCGCCTCGACGCTCTCAAGCGTTTTGAGAAGAAGCCCATGCTCCCGTGGTTCGCCGAGCGCATGCCCGATCTCGACTTCAACGACATTTACTACTACATCAAGCCCACCGACCACCAGGTCAACAGCTGGGAAGACTTGCCCGACGCCATCAAGAACACCTACGAGCGTCTCGGTATTCCCGAGGCCGAGCGCAAGTACCTCGCCGGCGTCACCGCCCAGTACGAGTCAGAGGTGGTCTTTCACCGCAATCGCGAGGACCTAGAGCGCCTGGGCGTCCTCTTCTGTGACATGGACACCGCGGTGCGGGAGTACCCCGAACTGGTTCGCAAGTACTTCGGCACCATCATTCCTCCGAACGACAACAAGTTCGCCGCGCTCAACTCCGCCGTGTGGAGTGGCGGGTCCTTCATCTACGTTCCGCCGGGCGTCAAGGTGGATCAACCGTTGCAGGCCTACTTTCGCATCAACACTGAAAACATGGGTCAGTTCGAGCGCACACTCATCATCGCCGACGAGGGTTCGCAGGTTCACTACGTCGAGGGCTGTTCGGCGCCGGTCTACTCAACGGACTCCCTGCACTCGGCCGTGGTGGAACTGGTCGCGCTCCCTGGATCGCGTATTACCTACACCACCATCCAAAACTGGTCGAATAACGTCTACAACCTGGTGACCAAGCGGGCTCGGGCCGAGGCCGAAGCTCACGTCGAGTGGATCGACGGCAACATCGGGTCGCGCCTTACCATGAAGTACCCCTCGGTGTACTTGATGGGTCCGAAGGCCTCCGGTGAAGTTCTCTCCGTGGCCTACGCCGGGCCCGGACAGGTACAGGACGCGGGCGCCAAGATGGTGCACTGCGCGCCGGAGACCACGTCCACCATTATTTCGAAGTCCATTTCCAAAGACGGTGGTCTCACGGCCTACCGGGGACTGGTGAAGGTCGAAGAGGGCGCCACCGGGGCCAAGAGCTTCGTGCGCTGCGACGCGTTGTTGCTCGACGAGATGTCCTTTTCCGAGACCCGTCCGTACATGGAAGTGGGCGAGCAGGACGCCTCCATCGGACACGAAGCCACGGTCTCTAAGGTCGGCGACGACCAGTTGTTCTATCTGATGAGTCGCGGTCTCACCGAGAGCCAAGCCATGGGCATGATCGTCAACGGATTCATCGAGCCCGTGACGCGCACGCTTCCCATGGAGTACGCGGTTGAGTGGTCGCGACTGATCGAGCTGCAGATGGAAGGCTCCATCGGTTAGCGAGGCGCTCGCCACATCGTGTAATACGCTGGGCCGCCCACGACGGGAGTGAGCGTCTGGGCTACCTCGAAGCCGAATCGTCGGTAGTAGGCCAGGTTCTCTTCTTTTTGCGTCTCTAAGTACGCCCCGACTCCTTCGTGGTCGGCGAGACCGAGACCACATTCGACCAAGATGGCGCCGACGCCGCGTCGCTGCATCGAAGGTTCGACCGCCAACAACATGAGATACCAGTGAGGTTCTTTGGGGTGGACCTTCAAAAGTCTGCGCAGATACGTTCCCACGGTTCGTAACGCTCCGAGTTGGCCGGTAAACGCGCGAATTGATCCGGGGAGTTGAGCGAGCTGAACTCGCAACGAGGGAGGCCAGGCGTTCGGGGGCATCCACGCCGACACCCCCACAATCGCTCCGCGCTCGTCGCGAACGGTGGCGATCTTTGCGTTCGGACCGATGTGCCTCAACTGGGTGCGAAAGATCATCGGCTGCACCCGGGCTCGAACGGTGTCACGGGGCAAGACATAGCGAAAGTAGGAGTCGTCATAGAACGCGCGACTCGCCACTAAGGCGGCCTCGTTCACTTCTCGTTCGCTCAGGCTGCCTTCATCGAAGCGGAGGTCTCCAGCCACAAGGGCGCAGCCTAGGTCCCCGCGTCGCGTGAAACAATGGAGTGATGGGTATGCGTGAGGAGTGTAAGCACTTCCAGAGCCGAACGTATAAGTCGGGCGAGGTAGCGCGGTTCTGCAAGCTCGGTCTGGCCCCCGATCAACCGTGGTCGTGTCCCGACAACTGCCTCACCTTCGAGCCCCGCCTGGTTGACATTGGATGGGCCCACGGCTCGCTCGTTGATCGACCGGTGGAGGACGCTCCCCCCGACGTATCGGCCGAGGACCGCCGTTCGATACTCGAGTCGGCGAGCGAGATCGTCGACGCGGTCGCCCCCGACCTCATTGAAGAACGTCGACAGTACTTAGAAGACCAAGAGAGAAAAAATAGCCGCGGTTGGAAGTTCTGGCGCCGCTAGTCGCCGTTAAATACCGGCGCACGCCGTTCGACGAAGGCGCTCAGGGCTTCGCGTAGGTCGTTGCTCTGTAAGTACATGGTGTTCCAGCGCGCCACGAAGTCCAGTCCCTCATCTACCGTTCGCCCGTCGTTGGCGGCTAGCACCGCTTTCGTCCCCTTTACCGCGATCGGTGAGTTGGCGGCAATCTGCGTGGCTAGCTCGTACGCCGCCGCCAGGACGTCCTCGGGGCCGGTCCCGTGCACGGAGTTCACCAGTCCCAGGGCGGCCGCGCGGGCCGCGTCAATGTCCTTGGCGCTAAAGGCCAACTCGGCCACGTGGCCGGCGCTCAGAATCCGGGGCAGGCGCTGCAAGGTGCCGAGGTCGGCGACGATCGCAACTTTGGCCTCGCGGACCGAAAAGAGGGCGTCACCCGAGGCGAGGCGAATGTCGCAGGCGGTAATGAGATCGACGCCCCCGCCGATGCAGCAGCCGTGGACGGCGGCGATCACCGGGACTGGTAGCTCGCCCAGCGAGGTCACGGAGTTCTGCATGGCGCGCACCGCGTCGTAGGTGCGAGCGTTCGAGGTGGCTCGAGACGAAGTTTCCTCTGCGCTCAGGAGGCCACCGCCAAACTCCGTGAGGTCAAGACCCACGCAGAAGTGAGGGCCTTTGGCCGCGACGACGAGGACGCGAATGGAGGGATCTTCGCCAATGGCCTTGACCGCGAGCGGTAGATCGTGCCAGAAGGCGCCGCCCAGAGCGTTTCGCTTCTCTCCTCGATCGAGCCAGAGAGTGGCTACGGGGCCGGCGAGGTTGAGAGTGAGAACATCCGAGGAGAACGTCACGCGATCCTTCCTATCGAAGGAAGCCTACGGCTCAACGCGGGGCGCTTGAGTCGTCCCGGTACACTGCCTAAGGCTTATTTCCTTATGAACGCCTTCGCTGACTCGGCCTCCACCTTTATTGATAACCGCCCCGACGCGGCCGCGCGGCGTCGCGCCTGGTTGCTGTTTGAAGAGACCGGTCTGCCAACGACCAGCGATGAAGTGTGGCGCTACGCCCCGCTGGGCGACCTGGTCATCGATCGCTTCAGCGTGCCCGACGCTCCCACGACCCAGCCGGACTCGGAGTTCGCGACGAAGTTACGTCAACGCGCGGGAGTCGTCGTTCGCGTCGTTGACGGTTTTTGCGTCAGCACGGGGGAGATGGTCGAGGGACTCACCGTCGAGATCGACGAGACGGGTGACTCCCTCTCCGGCGAGACGTTGTTGCAACGCTACGAAAGCGACTCCTTCGCTCTTTTGAACGCGGCGCTGGCACCCGGTACCACGGTCCTTCGCGTGGCGGCGGGCGTGAACCTCGCTCAGCCCATCGTGGTGCTCAATGAATCGAGCGCCGCTGCGTCGTTTCCGCGAACCCAGATCGTCCTCGGCCGTGGGGCCAGCGCGACGGTGGTGGAGTACTTCGAGGGTGGGGCCGACGCCCTGGTGGTACCGGTGAGTGAGTATCGACTCGAGGACAACGCCTCCTTAGGACTCATCACCTACCAACGTCTCGACGCCTCGGCCTGGCACGTCGCTCGCACCACCGGTTTTCTGGCTCGCGACGCCCGACTTCATCAGGCCGTCGTCGGCTTGGGGGCGCACTACGACCGAGCCCGGAACGACGCCGAACTGCTCGGGGCGGGCGCCAGCAACGAACTGCGCACCACGTTTCTTGGCTCCGGCAACCAGGTGCACGACTTTCGCACCCGTCAGTATCACGTAGCGCCGCGCACCACCTCGACCTTGTTGTCGAAGGGCGCGGTGGCCGATGAGTCGCGATCGGTCTACACCGGACTGATCGAGATCGAAAAGGGCGCGAAGCGCACCGACGCGCGCCAGACCAACCACAACCTTCTCCTGTCGCCTCAGGCGCACGCCGACAGTGTGCCCAACCTCGACATACGAGAGAACGACGTCGTGTGCGCGCACGCCTCGAGCGTCGGCCCTCTCGATGAGCTGCAACGCTGGTACCTCGAGTCGCGGGGCGTCTCGCGTGAAGACGCTCAACGTCTCCTGATTCAAGGCTTCTTCTACGAGATGCTCTCGGCCCTGCCGCCCGAACTGGCTGAGCTGGTGGAAAGCGATGTGGCCTCGGTCCTGGCCAGCGTCGACGTGGTGTCGACGTGACGAGCTACGACGTCGGCACGCTGGAGGAGTTCGTCGAGGGCGTCCCGCGGCAACTGCACGTCGGCGAGCGGGTTCTGGTGGCAGTGCGCATCGACGAGCAGCTCTACGTCCTGGACGATCGTTGCAGTCACGAAGAGTTCAGTCTGTCCGAAGGTGACGTCGACCTCGAGAACGCCGAGATCGAGTGCGCCCGCCACGGGGCCATGTTCCGCCTCAGTGATGGCGCGGCCGTGACCCTGCCCGCGACGCGCCCCGTCGGCCACTACCTGGTTCGTCACCTCGAGGGCCGACTCGAAGTGGAGCTGCCGTGACCTCAACGCTGGTCATCGAAGGGCTCCGCGTCGACGTGGCGGGCCGTGAAGTGCTAAAGGGTTTCGACCTCACCATGCGCTCGGGAGAGGTTCACGCGATCATGGGACCCAACGGGTCGGGCAAGTCCACTCTGGCCCACGCCCTGACCGGTCATCCGGGCTATCAGGTGACCGCGGGTTCGGTCACCATTGACGGGGTCGAACTCCTCACCACGACGCCGACCGAGAGAGCGCGCCAGGGCCTCTTGTTGATTCTTCAGCAGCCCTTCGAGATTCCGGGTGTGCGCGCCTACGACCTGCTGGGCGCCGCCGGCGCCGATCCCTCGACGCTAAGAGCGCGCATGCTCGACGAAGCGAAGCGCATCGAACTCGCGCCCGAGCTGCTCGAGCGATTCGTGAACGTCGACCTCTCCGGGGGCGAGCGCAAGCGCGCCGAGATGGTTCAACTGGCTGTTCTACGTCCCAAGTTTGCGGTGCTCGATGAGATTGACTCGGGACTCGACGTGGACGCTCTGGACGCGGTGGCCCGTCGACTCCGGGACGCGACGACGGAGTGGGACTGCGGGGTGTTGGCCATTACCCACTTTCGTCGACTGCTGTTGGAGCTCACGCCGACCATGATTCACGTGGTGAGCGACGGGCGAGTGGTGGCGACGGGCGGCCCCGAGTTGGCCGTGACCCTCGAGCGCGACGGGTACGAAGTGTTTCGTGGGGCCGGAGTGCCCGAGACTCGCTAGCGCGAGAGGTAAACTCGTTCGATGCCCAGAGGAAGTGACAACTCTCCCGAGGAGCCCCGGTCCACGCGAAGGTCGCGCAGAGAACTCGCTAACCAGGACCGACTCATGGCGCTGGGCCAGGCCGTCGATCAAAAGGGCGGCGCCCGGCCCCGTCTCAAAAAGGTGCGAGCCCACCGGGTACGTCGGCGCATCATCGTAGGGCTCGTTCTCGTTCTCGTCCTGATTGTCGTGGTCATTGGTGGCGGGTACTTCTACGCCAACTACAAGTTCGGCAAGTTCCACAAGGTGCAGGTGGCGAACGAAGTGCCGGTCGCCGCGGGTCAGCCGTTCAACATCCTGCTGATCGGATCGGACTCCCGCAAGGGCTTGTCGGGGCTGGCCTACGCTCAAACCGGCGCGGCCAGCGGCTCGGTGGGCGGACAGCGAAGCGACGTCGTCAAGATCATCCACGTTGATCCCGTGGCCGGCACGATCTCCATGGTCTCGATCCCGCGCGACACCGTGGTGACCCTGCTCGCCAATCAGTCCCTGTACGGCCAATACAACCGCATCAACGTCAACTTTGGCGGAGGCCCCTCGCTGCTGGCCCAGACCATAACCGCGAACTTTGGTATCCCCATTCACCAGACGGTGGTGATGAGCTTCGCCGGTGTCATCAACGCCGCGGACGCCATTGGTGGGGTGTATGTCGATTTCCCCTACCCGTCGTGGGACCCGTACTCGGGACTACGCATTCTGCACCCGGGTTGTCAGTTGGTGCAGGGGTTCCAAGCGCTGGCCCTGACGCGGAGCCGCCACTTTTACTACAACGTGGATCACGCCAAAGTCTTTCCCACGGTGAACTCCTCGGCCAGCGCCCTGTACGACGCCGGGTGGTACTACGACGGCTCGAGCGACTTCGGCCGCATCGCCCGTCAGGACGCATTTCTTCGCGGCATGGTGGACCAGGCCAAGAAGTTGTACAACCCCTTCCGGCTCGACGCCTTCATTACCAAGCTCACTCAAGGGGTCACGCTCGACAGCACGTTTAGCTTGAATGAACTCATCGGCTTGGCCGAGCGTTTTCACGGTCTGAACGCCAACTCGATTCTCACCTACACGCTGCCCACCACCGCAGTGAACAACTCCTCCCTGGGTGACGTGCTCTACGTGGATCAGCCCTACGCGCAGCAACAACTGGTCAGCATCTTCGGCCGTGAGCTCGAGAAGCCGGCGGACCCGCCACCCAATACCGCCAACCAGTCGGTCCCGCCGCCGTACGTGCCGGTGACGACCTCGACGACACCGGTGACCACCTCGCACACCAAGCACAAATCTTCAACGACCGTCTCGACGACCACCACGACCAACCCGACGCTGGCCGCACCGAGCTTCGATCCGACGGCCTGTACGCCCTAGTTCTGGTTGGCGATCTCGTCGAGGCCCTGACGAAGGGCGTTCCAGGCCAAGGTGGCGCACTTGATGCGAACAGGGAACTTGACCACTCCCTGCAGCGCGGCGAGTTCGCCGAGCGTGCGTAGGTCCACTTCCTCGTCGGCCTCTTCTTCCGTGGTGAGTGCTGACTCGTGTCCCGTCATCAACTGTTTGAACGTCTCGATGGTGGCGTTGACATCGTTCAGCGGCTTGCCCTTGACGGCGGCGCTCATGAGTGACGACGATGACTGAGAGATGGAGCAACCGTGCCCCGTGAGTTTGATGTCGCTCAGAACCCCGTCGTGCACGTCGAGGTAGAGCGTCACCTCGTCGCCACAGAGGGGGTTAAAGCCTTCGACCTTGTGCGCGGGCGGCGAGGGGAGTTCTCCTCGGTTACGCGGTGAACGATAGTGGTCGAGGATGATCTCGCGATAGAGGTCTTCTAGGTTCGACACGATCAGCCAAACATGGAGACGGCACTGGTGAGCGCCTCAAGAAGAACGTCGGTGTCGCGGGTGGTGGAGTAGGGGCCAAAGGACGCTCGGGCGGTCGCGGCGAGGCCGAAGCGCTTCATGAGGGGCTTGGCGCAGTGATGGCCCGGCCGCACGCAGACCCCGAACTGATCGAGGACTTGGGCCACGTCGTGGGGGTGTACGCCCTCAACGTCCAGACTGATCACGCCGCCGCGGTCCTTGGTGTCAGAAGGCCCGATGACCCGAACTCGTCCATCGAAGGAGGACTCTAGGCGCGTTAACGCGTCCACCGTCAACTCGTGGTCGTGGTCGGCCACGTTCTCCATACCGAGTCCGGTGAGATAGCGAACCGCCGCGCGCAGACCCACCGACTCAGCGATCGGCGGCGTTCCGGCTTCGAAGCGGGCCACACCCTTGGCGGGCGTGAAGCCGTCGACACGAACGTCGGCGATCATGCCTCCACCGCCCATGAAGGGCCCCATCGTGTCGAGCACGCTCTCGCGCGTCCAGAGCACGCCGATGCCCGTTGGTCCGAGCATCTTGTGGCCGGAGAAGGCCAGGAAGTCAATGTCCAGTTCTTGCACGTCGGTCACTCCGTGGACGATCGACTGCGCGCCGTCGACGGCGATGAGAGCACCGACCCGGTGGGCCGCTTCGGCCAACTCGGCGATGGGATTCTTGGTGCCGAGGACGTTGGACATCGCCGTGACGGAAAGAAGTTTCACGCCGTCGAGAAGTTCGTCGAGCTTGGTCAGATCGAGTCGATAGTCGTCCCCGACGGGAATGAAGCGTACCTCGACGCCGGTGGCCTCGCGAAGCTGAAACCAGGGCACGATGTTCGCGTGATGTTCCATCTCGCTCACCAGCACCACGTCGCCTTGAGCTAAATGGTCGGCGCCCCAGGTCTTGGCGATCAAGTTGAGGGACTCGGTGGTGTTCTTGGTGAAGACCACCTCGTCGGCGCCGCCGGGCGCGTTGAGAAACAACGCCACCGCCGCGCGCGAGCCTTCGTACGCCTCGGTCGCTTCGTTGGCCGTTTGGTACACCCCGCGGTGCACATTGGCGTGGCGAAGCTCGTAGTAACGACTCATGGCGTCAATCACGGCGTGCGGCTGCAGCGAGCTGGCCCCCGAGTCGAGGTAGGTGATTTTGCGCCCGTTGATCTCGCGCTGTAAGAGGGGAATATCCGCCCGGATGCGCCGTACGTTGAAGCTGCTCACGCGTTCACCGGCCGCCAGGCGTCGTAACCGTCGCGGTCGATCTGGGTGGCCAGTTCCGCTCCACCGCTGTGGACAATCTGGCCGTCGAACAAGACGTGAACGTAGTCGGGTTGAATCTCGTCGA
This sequence comes from Acidimicrobiaceae bacterium, assembly GCA_025463285.1. Taxonomy (GTDB): domain Bacteria; phylum Actinomycetota; class Acidimicrobiia; order Acidimicrobiales; family RAAP-2; genus RAAP-2. The sequence goes on from JAOBWI010000026.1 coordinate 22,012, forward strand.
GCAGTTTGACGTAGTGAGTCACCACAATGGCGCCCATGGCCGGGTGTTGTTCTCTCACCGTGCTGACGCCCTTGGCCACGACGCGCAAGGCGTCGATGTCGAGACCGGAGTCTGTTTCGTCGAGTAGGGCTAGCACGGGTTCGAGCAAGGCCATCTGGAGGACTTCGTTGCGCTTGCGTTCCCCGCCGGAAAAGCCGTCGTTTAGGTGACGCTCGGCGAAGGCGCTGTCGATGCCCAGGCGGTCCATCCACTCGGCCAAGTCCAAGCGCACCTCCAGCACACTCAGTTCGTCCAAGCCTTTTCGAGCGGCGATGGCCTGGCGAAGAAACTGGATCACCGAGACCCCACTGATCGCTTCAGGGTACTGAAAGGCGAGAAAGATGCCGGCGCGCGCGCGTACATCAGACGTCCAGGTGGCGATGTTCTGACCGAAGAGAAGGATCTCGCCGTTGGTCACCGTGTAGCCGGGGTGTCCCATGATCACGCTGGCCAGCGTGGACTTGCCCGCGCCGTTCGGACCCATGAGCGCGTGAACTTCGCCCTCCTTCACGATGAGGTCGACGCCGCGAAGGATGACCGAACCTTCAGCCTCGGCATGAAGATTGCGCAACTCGAGTAGCGGTTTTGGCACGCAGCGAGCCTACTGGTGCAGGCGAAAGTGCCGTTCGACGGTTACCACCCGCGTTCCACCCACTCGTCGAGGTGCGGGGCTTCAGCGCCGATGGTCGAGGGCGCCCCGTGACCGGGCCAGATGGTGGTCGCCGCGTCGTAGACGCGAAAGAGTCGCTCTTCAATGGAAGCGACGATGGTGGCGAAGTCACCACCTTCGAAGGTGGTGTTTCCCGGGCCGCCGGAAAATAACGTGTCGCCGGTAAAGAGCACCGGTGTGTGTTCGAGCGCGAAGCTGACGCTGCCGGGCGTGTGGCCCGGGGTGTGCACGATGCGAAGACGCAACGCACCGACAACGTGAACGGCGTCGTCGTCTAAGACGTGGTCGTAACTGGGCAGCATGTCGGCGTCCTCGGCGCGCACCCACACGTCAATGCCGGCCTCGCGCACCTGCTCGACGGCCCCGATGTGATCCCAGTGGCCGTGGGTTTCGAGCACGGAGGTCACCCCGAGACGCCGGGCCACCCGCAGCAAGCGATCGTGCTCGTTGGCGGCGTCGATCAGGCTCGCCTCGCCGGTTCGACGACATCGCACCACGTAGACGTTGTTGTCAATGGGGCCGACCACGAAGCGGTGCACTTCGGCCGCGGCGTCGGACCAGACCAGCGCAACGTCATCCATCCCTCCAGATTGCCACGGAGAGCTCATTCAGGATTGAGTATTCTGACCTTGACGCACGCCATAGGGAAAATGAGGGCCGCGGATGAACTTTGGATTCAGCGAAGAGCAGGACGAACTTCGCCAGATGGTGCGGCGATTCTTGGAAGAGAAGTCGCCCGAGAGCGAAGTTCGCCGGTTGATGGCCACGAGCGAGGGCTACGACCCAGTCGTGTGGACGCAGATGGCTAACGAACTGGCCCTGCAGGGTCTCGGTATTCCCGAAGAGTTCGGCGGGCAGGGTTTCGGTCCGGTTGAGCTCTACGTTGTCTTTGAAGAGATGGGGGCGGCGCTCTTCTGTTCGCCGTACTTCTCGACGGTCGCCCTGGCCGCCAACGCGCTGTTGCTGGTCGGAACCGAAAAAGATCAGGCCGAGTACTTACCGGGCATCGCCGCGGGAGAGACCATCGCGACGCTGGCCTTGACCGACGACGCCGGACTCTGGGATCTGTCTCACACGTCAACGACCGCCACGCGTTCGGGCGGCGGCTACGTCATCGACGGGGTTCGTAGTTACGTCACCGACGGCTCGACGGCCTCGCTGGTACTAGTACCCGCTAAGACCGACCAAGGAGTCTCGCTCTTCGCCGTGGCCGGCGACGCCACGGGTGTGGGGCGCGAAACGCTCGCCACCATGGATCAAACGCGTAAGCAGAGCCGCATTGAGTTCACCAACGCGCCGGCGGCCTTGATCGGCAACGACGGTGGCGCGCTGGGCGGACTCGAAGCAACGGCGCAGATCGCCGCGGCCGCGCTCGCCGCGGAGCAGGTCGGTGGCGCTCAACGCGTCCTCGAGAGCTCGGTGGAGTACGCCAAAAATCGCGTGCAGTTTGGTCGTCCGATCGGTTCCTTTCAGGCGATTAAGCACAAGTGCGCCGACATGCTGCTCGACGTGGAGTCGGCGAAGTCGGCGGCGTACTACGCGGCCTGGGCCGCACAGGAGCGCAACGACGAGTTACCCATCGCCGCCAGCTTGGCCAAGTCATTTTGTTCCGAGGCCTACTTTCACTGCGCCGCGGAGAACATTCAGATTCACGGCGGCATCGGCTTCACCTGGGAGCACCCGGCCCACCTGTACTTCAAGCGCGCCAAGAGCTCTGAG
>JAOBWI010000028.1 GCA_025463285.1 Acidimicrobiaceae bacterium
TCCTAACTTGGCCGATACCGTCGACGACTTCGCGAAAAGACCAGGCTGGAGCGAAAATCTCCGAGGATAGAATGAAGCGAATGTCATCGACACCAGCTTCCGATTGGATACTGCTTACCCAGGACCAGCTGTCTGTCGGTGAGGCGATGGCATGGGCCACTCGCGCGAACTGTGGCGCCATTGTCACCTTCAGCGGAATCGTGCGCGACCACTCCGAGGCCCAAGAGAACGTCACGGCGCTCGAGTACGAGGCCGATGAGGAGCTGGCCGATCGGCGCATGCGCGAGATCGCCGGCGAAGCGCGGGCGCGATGGCCCGAGATCGTGACCGTCGTACTCCACCACCGGGTGGGCAGGGTGGCGCTCTCTGAACCGAGCGTTCTCGTCGTGGTGGCCTCACCCCATCGCAACGAGGCCTTCGAAGCGGCCCGTTTTTGCATCGACACCTTGAAGCGAAGCGTGCCCATGTGGAAGCGCGAGTACTGGCCGGGCGGTTCGGCCTGGAGTGAGGAGACTTCGCCGCTGCTTGACGTTCACGACCCATGATCTCCATCGACGAGGCGCGCTTCTACGTCCTCAAAGATCTGTCCCCTCTCACCCCTCGCGAGTTCGAACTCGCCCAAGCCCTCGGCTGTGTCGCCGCGCGTCTCGTGACGGCGAGCGAGCCGTCCCCCCGCTTCGCCAACTCCGCCATGGACGGATTCGCGCTACGAGCTCTCGACACGCTCGGAGGAATGAAACGTCTTCGGATCACTCGTTCGATCTTCGCGGGCGACGCCAGCGACGCTCGGCTCGAGGCTGGCGAGGCGGCACGAATCATGACCGGTGCTCCGATTCCTCCCGGCGCCGACAGCGTGTGCATGAGAGAAGAAGCCACGGTGGAGGGCGACGACACGGTGCTCATCCAGCGAGAAGTTGCACCCGGTGAGTTCGTTCGATTAGTCGGCGACGACTTCGCGGAAGGTCAGGCGCTGCTCCAGCCAGGCGATGAACTCGGTCCGGCGCTTGTGGGCGTCCTCGCCAGCCAAGGAGCAGCGAACGTCCTGGCGCACCCGCGACCGCGAGTGGGCGTGCTCTCGACCGGCAACGAACTCTCCGACGAATTCGCTTCGCTGGCTGCGGGAAAGATTCGCGACTCCAATCGACCGACACTGTTGGCCTCCCTCGCGCAGTCGGGTTTCGAGCCCGTGGACCTTGGTCTGGTCGGCGACACCAAAGAGGAGATTGCCCGGGGGTTCCAACGCGGCATCGACAGCTGCGACGCGGTCGTCTCCACCGGCGGGGTGAGCGTGGGAGACGCCGACTTCGTGAAAGTCGTGATCGGTGAGCTCTGCGGGGAAAGTGCCCGATCAATGCAGGTCGCCATGAAACCGGGCAAGCCCTTCGCCTTTGGGGTGGCGCGTTCGAACGGTGTTCCGCTGTTCGGGCTCGCGGGAAATCCCGTGTCCACACTGGTCGGCTTCGAGGTATTCGTACGTCCCGCGCTGCGCCGACTGGGCGGCCACCGCGTGCTGGACCGACTGACCTTGAACGCCGTACTCGATGAACCAATGACGCGTAAAGCGGACGGAAAAGTGCACCTGGTGCACGTGGTCAGTCGGGTACACGACGATGGACACCTGCACGTCGAACGCATGGCTCGCCACGCGTCGCACCTGCTCCACGCCGCTGCTGAGTCCAACTCTCTCGTGGTGCTAGCGGACGGCGAGGGTGCCGCTCGCGGCGACGAGGTCCGAGTCATCGTCCTCGATTCCGATCAACTGAGCCGCGACTGATGGCGCGCCTGACTCTCTTCGGTCCGGCCCGTGAGGCGGCCGGGCGAAAGAACGACACGCTCGACGGCGCGACCCTGGCCACGGTTCTCGATGCGGCCGTTCTGCGCTACGGCGCAGCGTTCCAAACCATTCTGACCTCGAGCCAGGTGTGGGTGAACGGCGAACCGGCCGACGTGAACGATCCCGTGGGTGCGGACGACGAGATTTCGGTGCTGCCCCCCGTGTCGGGCGGCTAAAGCCGTCGTCCGAGCAGACACCTCGCGCGAGACCGCGCTAGCGAGGCGAACTGGCTGAGGTCGGCGTGATTCGCGCCGTAACTACCAGGCCCGTACTCGGCCCAGACGGCTGACGCCGAGCAGAATCGCTAAGGCCACCCCCACCTGAACGAGCGCCAGCACCATCGCTTGCTCGTGCGATCCGAAGAAAACGGCGTTGTAGAGGGCGAGGGGCATGGTCGTGGCCATGGGTACCGATCCCGAGACGATCATGGTCGCGCCGAAGTCACCCATCGCCCGGCCGAAGGCCAGGGCGACGCCCGCCACGATTCCTCGACGCGCCAACGGCAGCGTCACGTGGAGCGCGATACGAGCTCGCGACATGCCCATGGCGCGGGCGGCCTGCTCGAATCGAGGATCCACGTCAGCGATCGCCGAACGAGAGAATCGTACGCAGTACGGGAACGACTCGACGATCTGCGCAACGACGATCCCCGCGAAGGTGAAGGTCAGGGGATGGCCAAAGAGATGAACTTCCAGAGTGCGGATCGGTCCCGGACCTCCCAGTCGGGTGAGCAGGTAGTAGCCCACCACCGTGGGGGGAAGTGCCATGGGCAGGCTGAAGAGCGTCTCGATAGCGCCGCGCCCGGGGAATCGGCCCCGGGCCAGAACGTAGCCGAGAGAAATCCCCACGACAGCGACGACGATCGTGGACTCGACGGCGGCGTGCAGCGAGATCGACAGGGGATTCCAGACCCACGGTGGTATCCCGAGCCCGTTCAACCACGAGTGAGGAATCAGAGCCGTCACGACGGCTCGTCACTCGACGGGACGTCGCGCCGGGCCTCGGCGTCGGCGTCGGCGGGCCGATCCACCGTGCGTCGTCCCGTCACGCGGCCGGCCTCGAACGCGATGATGTGATCGCCGAGCTCGTCCGCTTCGACAGCGTCGTGGGTGACGAGGAGGGCCGGAAGGCCCGTCGAGATAATGACGTCTCGGATGAGACCTCTCAGTTCCGCTCGCACGGAGGCGTCGAGCGCCGAGAGGGGCTCATCGAGCAGAACCAGAGCTGGCTCTCCCGCGAGTCCGCGCGCCAGCGCCACGCGCTGACGCTCGCCGCCCGACAGCGAGCGTGGTCGCCGATCCGCAAAGCTGTCCGCACCCACCCGTTCAAGCCACGAGAGGGCAATCGCGCGTCGAGCTCGGCGACCGCGGGCCTGGCGCACGGCCAGGGCGACGTTGTCGAGCACGCTCCGGTGCGGCAACAACAAACCATCTTGAAAGACCATGCCAACGCGTCGCTGCTGGGTCGAGACGTAGAGGCGTTGGGCGCAGTCGGTTACCGCCTGACCATTGATCTCGATCGTTCCGGTATCGGGACGAAGGAGACCGGCGATCAGGGCCAAGGTCAACGACTTTCCCGCTCCCGACGGGCCGAAGAGCACCGATATTCCCGACTCCACGGTGAAGGCCACGTCCAACTCGAATTCGCCGATGCGACGAGTCATCGCGACGTCGAGGGCGTTGATCACGATCGGCTCCGACCGAGAAGACCGACACCCGTCATCGCCGCGACGGCCATCAAGACCAGAATCAACAGCATCGTGTTTTTCTCGGGCGTGGTGAAGGCGTCGAGGATCGCCAGCGACATGGTGCGAGTCTTGCCGTTAATGTCGCCGCCCACCATCAAGGTGGCCCCGTACTCGCCGAGGGCCCGCGCGGATCCGATGGTGAGCCCGCTGGCGATACCGCGTCGAGCGAGCGGCAGGGTAACCAGCAGGGCAACGCGCCACTGCGCTAAGCCCATCGTTCGCGCGGACTGCTCCAACAAGGGGTCAACCCCTTCGATAGCGCTTCGCGCTGCACGCATGCAGAACGGGAACGCGGCTACCGCGGCGGCGACGATGCAACCATCGACGTTGTACACAAGATCGTGGCCGACCACGCGCGTCAGAAACCCGCCCACCTGGGTACCGGGCGAGAGCACTTCGAGCAGGTAAAAACCCACCACAGTCGGCGGCAGGATGATCGGTAGGCTCCCCAGCGACTCGAGCACGTCGCGGCCGGGAAAGCGACCCTTGGCCAGCCCGTAGCCCGACGCGATCCCCAAGATCCCCGCGATCAGCGTGGCCGGGACCGCAACCCGCACGGTCGTGAAGAAAGGACCGGAAACTACCCCCCAATACGCGATGGCGCCCGCGAAAAGATGAGCCAACCCAAACCCGAGACCGAGGCCGACTATCACCGTGGCCACGGTGATAGTCAGCTTCTGTTTGGGTCCGAGCGTCTGGGCGACTTCGCGCCATCGCTCCATGCGCAGCGTTCGCGTCAGCTGATCGGGTCGTAGCCGAAACTGGCCATCACGGCCTGTCCCTTGGACGACACTAGATAATGGATGAAGG
>JAOBWI010000066.1 GCA_025463285.1 Acidimicrobiaceae bacterium
ATGCGCCCTGATCGCGGGTAATTCAGGAATTTTGCGCTCCACCCAACTGCAGCTCGGCATGATCTATTTCGGATTAATCGGGGCGGCGGCGCTGCGAACCCTAGTTGACGATCTCATCGAGATCGACCTGGTCGGCTCGGCCGGCCAGAGCCTCGGCGCCTTCGTGCCCGCCGGCGTGACCTTGCGACTTCGAGGAGATACCAACGACTACGCCGGAAAGGGGCTCTCGGGCGGACGCATCGTCATTCGCCCCGATGACGCCGCCACCTTCGAGAGTGATCGCAACATCATCGCCGGGAACGTCATCGGCTACGGCGCTACCGGGGGCGAGATTTTCATCAGTGGCGTGGTGGGCGAACGTTGCGGCGTTCGAAACTCGGGCGCGACCATCATCGTCGAGGGCGCCGGTGACCACGCGGCGGAGTACATGACCGGAGGGGTGGTCGTGGTTCTCGGTGGTGTCGGGCGAAACCTGGCGGCCGGTATGTCCGGCGGCACCCTCTATCTTTACGACCCCCACGTCACCGTGCACGACCACCTGAGCGCCGGGGTCTATGAGATCGAACTGCTCGAAGCGGACGACGACCAACGACTGCGTTCTCTGCTGGAGCGCTTCGTGGCGGAAACGGGTTCGAAGAAAACCGAAGGAATCCTTTCGAACTGGCGCCGCGAGCGCATGAACTTCGTGCGCATCGAGACCTCGGAGTACCAACGGATTCGTGACGAGGTCAAGGGTGGGTAAGGTCACGGGCTTCCTCGAGGTGCCCCGCCAGGGGCCGCAGTATCGTCCGGTGGCCGTGCGACTGCGCGACTGGCGCGAGGTCTATGTCTCCCAAAGCGACGAGGACATCGCTGCTCAGGGATCGCGCTGCATGGACTGCGGCATTCCCTTCTGTATGCAAGGGTGCCCCCTCGGTAATCGCATACCGACCTTTAACGACGCGGCGTACCACCTGCACTGGGAGCACGCGGCGGAACAACTTTTTGCCACCAATAACTTTCCCGAGTTCACCGGACGACTCTGTCCCGCGCCGTGTGAGTCCGCCTGCGTGCTCGGTATCAACAGCGACCCCGTCACCATCGAGCGTCTGGAGTACGAGGTGGCCGAACACGCCTTTGCCCACGGCGCGGCGGTGTCGAGTACTACTCCTCGCGAGAGCGGCAAGCGCGTCGCCGTCGTGGGATCGGGTCCGGCCGGCCTCGCCGCGGCCGCGCAACTACGCAGCGTCGGACACGCGGTCAGCGTCTTTGAGCGAAGCGACGCCATCGGAGGACTCCTGCGCTACGGCATTCCCGAGTTCAAGATGGAAAAACGGATCCTTGATCGACGTCTAGAAGTGATGCGCGAGTCGGGAGTTACGTTCTTTCCCGGGGTCACCATCGGAGCGGACGGCACGCCCCTCGCCCAACTCGAGGCCGAGTTTGACGCTGTCTTGTTGGCAGTGGGATCAACGCGACCACGACTCATACCCGTCCCCGGTGCCGACCTCGACGGGATCTATCCAGCCATGACGTTCCTCGAAGCGTCCAATCGCGCCGTCAACACCGAGAGCCAACCCACCCTCAGTGCGGCCGGGTGTCACGTGGTCATCTTGGGCGGCGGGGACACCGGCGCGGACTGTCTCGGCACGGTGCACCGTCAAGGCGCGGCGTCGGTCGTGCAGATCGAGATCATGGACCGCCCTCCGGACACGCGGGCGGCCGGCGAACCGTGGCCCACGATGCCGCGCCTCTACAAGACGACCTCGGCTCACGCGGAGGGGGGCGAACGTCGCTTTTCCAGCGAAACGCTGGAGTTTCGAGGGGCTGGCGTCGTCGAGTCTCTGGTGTTGATCGATCATCAAAGCGGGGAGTCCCTCGAACTGCCCGTCGACCTGGTGCTCATCGCCGCGGGTTTTGTCGGCCCCGAGGTCGAGGCCTTGGGCGTCTCGGGGGAGAGTCAACTCACCCCCCAGGCCACCTTGTTGGTTGACGACTCGTGGCGCGTTCAGGGAGTGGAGAACGATGAGGCCCTGTTCGCCTGCGGCGACGCGGTGCGCGGACAGAGTTTGATCGTCTGGGCTATCGCCGAAGGTCGCAGCGCCGCGGCCGCCATCGACGGTTTTCTCTTGGCGCGCGACAGCCCTCTTGCGAGCCCGGTAGAACCATACGCCCTCTCCTGGTAAGCGGGCACGGCTGAATTTTGTAGCATCGTGCCAACGGTGATTGGGGGGGACGATGAAGAGCACCATGCAGGACGGACCCCTGCTCATCAGCAACATCGTTCGCCACGGCGAGTTCGTGTACGCCGACAAAAAGGTCTTCACCGTCACACCCGAGGGCGTCGACGAGGCTACGTTCTTCGAGATATCAAAGCGGGCGGAACAACTCGCCGCAGCACTCACCAAGCTCGGCGTGGCCCGGGGCGACCGTGTGGCCACGTTCATGTGGAACAACCAGGCCCATATGGAGGCCTACCTCGCCGTGCCCAGCATGGGGGCCGTCTTACACACCCTCAACATTCGACTCTTCCCCGACCAGTTGGCCTACATCATCAACCACGCCGGGGACGGGGTCATCATCGTCGACGCGTCGTTGGCGCCACTCCTCGCTCGGGTTCGCGACCAGATTCCTACGGTGACGACCATCATCCTTCACGGCGACGACCCGACGGGCGTCCTGGGCGACACGCTCGATTACGACGACCTGGTCGACGCCGAGGGTCCGGGCTTTACGTGGCCCGAACTCGACGAGCGCGACGCGGCGATCATGTGTTACACCTCCGGGACGACCGGCGACCCCAAGGGCGTGGTGTACTCCCACCGTTCAACCTGGCTGCACTCCATGGCCTCGACGTCGGCTAACTCCATTGGATTCTGTGAGAAGGACCGCTGCCTGCTCATCGTGCCCATGTTTCACGCCAACGCCTGGGGCTGCATGTTTACGGCCTTCTTCGCGGGGGTGGAGCTCATCATGCCCCAGATGTTCCTCCAGGGAGCGCCCATCATCACGATGATTCGTGAGCTTCGCCCGACGATCTCCTTAGGCGTGCCGACCATCTGGAATGACGTACTGCGCGTGGCCGAAGAAACGCCCGATACCGATATGTCGAGCTTGCGCGGGATCGTGGCTGGCGGGTCGGCGGTGCCGCGGGGCATGATTGAAACGTTCCGCGAGGTCTACGGCATCGACATGATCCAAGGCTGGGGCATGACCGAAACCAGCCCGCTGGCGGCAGTATCGATTCCGCCGGCCGGTACTGCGCGCGAGAGAGAGATCGAGTATCGCGTGAAGGCCGGGCGGGTGGTGGCGGGCGTCGAGTTGCGCGTGACGGCCGAAGACGGCACGGTGCTGCCGCGCGACGGCACGTCGGTGGGGGAGTTTGAGATTCGCGGCCCCTGGATCACCGGGTCGTACTTCGGCGTTGATGACCCCCAGAAGTTCCACCACGGGTGGTTGCGCACCGGCGACATCGGGACTCTGGACGCTGAAGGGTACATGGTGGTGAGTGATCGCGCCAAGGACGTCATTAAGTCGGGCGGCGAGTGGATTAGCTCGGTCGAGTTAGAAGTGACGATGATGGCTCACCCGGCCGTCTTTGAGGCGGCCGTCATCGCCGTGCCCGATCCCAAGTGGCAGGAGCGGCCCCTGTGCTGTGTAGTCGTGCGATCAGACGCCGCCGCTAGCGCGCAGGAGTTACGCGATTTTCTCGCGGAGCGCGTCGTCAAGTGGTGGCTCCCAGAACGCTGGACCTTCCTGGAAGCTATTCCCAAGACCAGCGTGGGCAAGTTCGATAAGAAGGCGTTACGCACACAGTTCGCCGAGGGTGAGCTCGAGGTGGTGGTCGTTAACTAGTGGAGTCCTTTGACGATCTGGCCGACGAGGTCGCCGCCCTCGAGCGGCGTGTTGCCGAGGTGATCTTCGACGCCGTGCGCGCGCAGCTACGCGATGACGACGCCGAGAGCGCCAAAGGAGTAGAGCGAGAGTTATCGAAAGTTCGCCGCAGCCTTCAAAAGGCGGAACATCTCCTGCGAGGCCGCAGCGCCGATGAAGAGATGGGCAACTAGACGGTCCAGCCATTCACCTCGTCGATGAGGCGGCGTAGATAGAGGTAGTTTCGTCCGTCGAAGTTGAACGACAGCGTGGTGTTGTTATCCATGCGGTATCCCAGTCCCTCGTTGAACATGGGAATTTTGGTACCTAGGGCCGCTAGCTGGAGAGGCGTCGGCGCCCGTCGCAGCGTCAACAGTCCTCGATCGTCGTCCATGGCGAAGGACACGTAGTTCGAGTAAAACCGCTCGATCTCGTCGACGGCGTCGGCGACGGACGTCACGAAGCGCACCAGGGACATGTCGCCGCCACCGAGATAGTTGTTGCGCACGATGCCTTCATCGACGAACGACATCCACTGGGTCCAAAAGAGACCGTCGGGCGTGTCGAGCAGCACGACGGGCGCGGGGGTGGTCTTGCCGGTGTCGAGAAGAGTCAGGACCTCAAAGAGCTCATCCATGGTTCCCAGTCCTCCCGGTAGCACCACGAAGGCGATGGAGGGTCGAGTGAGGGCTACTTTTCGCGTGAAGAAGTACTTCATCGTGACGAGGTTCGTCTTGGCGTCAATGTACGCGTTAGCGTCCTGCTCGAAGGGCAATTTAATGTTGACCCCCAGCGTGTGCTCCATGCCCGCGCCCATAGAGGAGGCTTCCATGATGCCCGGGCCCGCTCCGGTGACGATGATCCAGTCGCGTTCGGCCATGGCCCGAGCGAGGTTCCGGGTCATCTCGAAGAGGGGGCTGTCAACTTTCGTCCGGGCCGAACCGAAGACGGTGAGCTTTTTTCGGTCGTGAAAGCGCTCAAAGAGCATGAACGCCTCGAGTAGCTCGTCGACCGCGGTGAGGGCCACGCGCAGGTCGGCGGTGTCGGCGTCCGCTTCGGCGACCATCACCACTCGGGCCAGCAGATCGCGAAGGAGCTCGCGACGTTCGGGCGACATCGCCGTATCTTCGGCCAAGTCATCCAGGAGAGATTCGATGAGCGAGGACATTGCTAGAGCGTCTGATAGAGGGTGCTGCGTTGGTGCAGAGGGCGACCGAGCGGAGCCACGAGCGCTTCGAGTGAGCGCACGTCCATCTCCTGGCCGTGGGTCGCTCCCGCGGCGCGCGAGATGTTCTCATCCATCAAGGTCCCGCCCAAGTCGTTGGCGCCCGCGCCCAAGATGCGTCGCGATCCTTCGACTCCCATTTTGACCCAGCTGACCTGGATATTGTCGATCAGCGTGGCGTAGTGGAGCCGCGCCACGGCGTGCATGAGGACCGCCTCTCTGAAGGTTGGTCCTTTTCGTGAGCGACCCCGCAAAAACAGGGGCGTAGCCATGTGGACGAAGGGCAGCGGCACGAACTCGGTGAAGCCCCCCGTCTCCTTTTGAAGATCGCGGGTCCGTAACAGGTGGGTGGCCCAACTGTCCGGTCCTTCGATGGCCCCGAACATGATGGTGATGTTCGAACGAAGTCCGACCGAGTGCGCGCTGCGGTGCACCTCGAGCCACTGATCGCTGTTGATTTTGTCCGGACAGAGGACGGTGCGAACCTCGTCGTCGAGGATCTCCGCGGCGGTACCGGGCAGGGTCTTGAGACCCGCGTTCTTCAGGCGCGTCAGGTAGGTGGTGAGATCCTGCTCGGAACGACGCGCACCTTCGAACACCTCCAACGCACTGAAGGCGTGAATGTGAATGGTGGGCGAGCCCGCGCGCACCGCCGCCACCACGTCGATGTAATAGTCGCCATCGAACTTGGGGTGAATACCACCTTGCAGACAGACCTCGGTCGCCCCGCGCTCCTCGGCCTCACGGACGCGCTCGCTGATCTCGTCCAGGGTCAATAAGTAGGGGTCGCCGCGCAAGTTCAATGAGAGGGGGCCCTTGGAAAAGGCGCAAAAGCGGCACTTAAACGTACAGACGTTGGTGTAGTTGATGTTGCGATTGATGACAAAACTGATCGGGTCGCCCACCAGCTCTTGTCGCACATCATCAGCCAGGGCGACGACGGCGTTGTAGTCGCCACCACGGGCCGAGAACAACGTGATGAGCTCGTCTCGGGTGAAGTCGTAGCCGGGCGTGTAGCGCGAGAGAAGCTCACTGACGCCACTAGTGCGGTTCAACGACGTGGGCGCTAACGGCGGCGCGTGGTCCGTACCCGAGTACCACTCATCAGCGCGCGCCAGAAAAAGCGAGTCGGCCTGAGCCAGTACGAAGGGTCGAACATTCTCGTCCAGGAACTCTGGTCGCTCGCCCACGAAGGCGGGATAGACCGTCAAGCGAGGGACGAGGTGCAAGCCGCGCCGCTCCGACTGCTCGCTTAACGTGGCGATCGCGGGCCAGGCCCGTTCGGGGTTGACGTGATCAGAGGTAACCGGCGAGACGCCCCCGAAGTCGTCGATCCCAAAGTCCAAGAGTCGCGCGGGGTCCTCGCTCAGATTGGGCGGCGCTTGCAGGTGAATGTCGTCGGCCAAAACGAGACGCGCGGCGGCGATGGTCCAGTGAAACTCCTCGTCGCTCGCGGCGGGGGAGTGAGCCATCGCGGTGCGGGGCTTGGGCAGGAAGTTCTGAACAATAACTTCTTGGACGTGTCCGAACTCTTCGTGGGACTGGGCGATGGCGCGAAGAGTGTCGAGACGATCCTCACGAGTCTCGCCAATGCCGACCAGGAGTCCGGTGGTAAAGGGAATCTTGAGTTCGCCGGCGAAGCGCAAGGTGTCGAGACGACGCTGGGCCGCCTTGTCGGGGGCCAGTCGATGAGCGGGAACGTTAGCGAGTACCTCGAGCATCATCCCTTGCGACGCGCTCACCCCCCGGAGTTGTGCGAGTTCGTGACGATAGAGGGCGCCGGCGTTGGCGTGGGGCAAGAGACCGGTGCTCTCTAACACCATCTGCGCGGCCGTGGCCACGTAGTCAACGGTCGAGCGGTATCCGCGCGCGGCGAGCCAGCGCGCCGCTTCGTCGTAGCGCAGTTCCGGTCGCTCGCCGAGCGTGAACAGCGCCTCGGTACAGCCGGCGTCTCGACCGGCCACGGCGATGGCCATGACCTCATCGAGACTGAGGTACGGAGAGGCGAGGTGGGCGGGCGCTTGGGCGAAGGTGCAGTAGCCGCACCGATCACGACAGAGCTTGGTGAGGGGAATGAAGACTTTAGGTGAGTAGGTGACGACGAACCCGGTAGCGGCGCGCGCCTTGGCGTAGGCCTCGTCGGCCAGGGACTGCGCCGAGGCGCTGAGGAGGTCGCTGCGGTACTCAGAACTTCGCAGGGTCGTCATTTGAGCATCCTAGGACTCGAGTTCCCCGAGGCACTCGCGGTCGAGGGGCCGGTAATGGCGCCTACTTCGCGGCGTGCATCTTGGAGGCCACCGTGGCGAGCAGCTCGTCGTACGACTTGGCGAAGGCGGCCACCCCGTCGACTTCCAGTTGCTCGGCGACTTTGTCGAGCGAAACATCGGGTGAAAGATTGTCCAACAGCGCGGCGGTCTTGTGCGCGGTGTCTTCGTTTAACAGTACGGACGAAGCGAAGTTGGCGTGGTCTAGCGTGTCGGCCAGCGTCCCGTCGGGCATGGTGCTGACGGTCTCGTCGGCCACGATGGTGTCGACGTACAGCAAGTCGTCGTACGTAGGGTCCTTCGTCGAGGTCGACGCCCACAGCGGACGCTGGACCTGAGCGCCGTGGGCCAGGAGCTGCGTAACGTCGTCCCCCTTCATTCGCTCGCGATAGAGCTCGTAGGCGGCCGCCACTTGAGCGTTGGCCGTCGTGCCTCGACGGGGATCGCCCTCGGGTAAGAGGGCGTCCACGGCAGCGTCCACCCGCGAGACGAAGAACGAGGCAACGCTGGCGATGGCCGAGAGGTCGAGCCCGGCCTTGTACGCGTCCTGAAGACCGTGGGCCCAGGCGGTGATGACCTCGCGGTAGCGATCGATGGAAAAGATGAGCGTCACGTTGACGTTGATGCCTCTGGCCAAAGTGGCGCGAATTGCGGGCAGCCCTTCCTTGGTGGCGGGAATCTTGATCATCACGTTGGGTCGGTCGACCTTGGCCGCCAATCGCTTCGCCGCGGCGATGGTCCCGTCGGTGTCACGAGCCAAGTCGGGTGTCACTTCCAGGCACACGAAACCGTCCAGGTAGCGGCGCGTTCCGTTCGCGAAGGCGGTCTTGGAGCTCTCGTGGACCGCTTTTAAGACGTCGCAGGCGTCTCGCACGTCGATGGCGGCCAAAGACTCAAAGAGGGCAGCGGGGCTATCGTCGCGCGACAAAGCAATGGCCTCGTCATAGGCGGACGAGGTGGCCAGCGCCTTAGCGAAGATCGAGGGGTTGGAGGTGACCCCGCGAACGCCTTCGCTCACGAATTTGGCCAGCGTGCCGTCGTTCAGCCAATCGCGACGGATGTTGTCGATCCACGGACTCTGCCCGTAGTCGTCGTACAGGACATTCAGGTTGGTCATATACCCTCGCTTAATACTCGTTCGACGTGCGCGACCACGGTAGCGGGCACAATGCCGAAGTGCTCAAAGACATCTTTACTGGGCGCCGACATACCGAAACTATTAATGCCGATCGCTTGATCCACGTAGTTCGTCCAGCCGAGCGTGGCCCCCGCCTCAAGAGAGACCGACGGAATCGATCGACGAAGCACCTGGGTTCGATACTCGAGGGGTTGGGCGTCAAAGCATTTCCAGCACGGCAAGGCCACCACTCGAGTGACGACGCCCTTGGTGGCCAGTTCGTCGGCCGCCGCGAGAACGACACCGACTTCGGAGCCGGTCGATACCAGGGTGAAGACCGCGTCCTCGCTCTCTCGAATCACGTAGCCACCCTTGCGCGCCCCCTCGGCGCTGGCCGCGGCGTCGCTTCCGCTCAGCACGGGAACGTCCTGGCGCGACAGAATGAGCGCCGTCGTCGGGGGCTCCTTAGTGGAGAGGAACTGCTCGACGAGGTCGAGGGTCTCGTTCGCGTCACTCGGACGCACCACGTGAAGATTCGGCATGGCGCGAAGTGACATGAGTTGTTCGATCGGCTCGTGAGTCGGACCATCTTCGCCCACGCCAACTGAGTCGTGCGTGAAGACAAAGAGCACGCCGGCGTGGCTGAGGGACGCCAAACGAATCGCGCCGCGGCCGTAGTCACTGAAGACGAAAAAGGTGGAGCCGACGGGACGAAGACCACCGTGACAGGCCTGACCGACCAAGTTGCCGTTCATGGCGAACTCTCGAATGCCGTAGTGGAATTGACGTCCCCCGGGATTGTCGGCGCTATGGATGGTCGAGTACTTCAACTCCACCCCGGTGTTTCCCGTGAGGTCCGCCGAGCCCGCGGTGAGGCCGGGCGTCTGGGGTCCGTAGGTGTCCATGGCGCGCTGCATGGCCTTTCGGGTAGCGACCATGGTCCCACCTTCGTAGGGATCCGCCGTAGTGGTCACGAGAGCCGCGCCGTTGGTGTCTAACTGCTCGAGGAGACGTACTCCCTTTTCACCCGCCGCGGCGAGTCGCGCCTCCCAGGCCGTCCTCGCGGCCCGCTGGGGGGCCACGAGTTCGAGCAGATCACGCTGATTGTTGGGGTCAAAGACGAAGGCCTCGTCGGGAACGCCGAGAAACTCTTTCACCGTGCTGATGGCTTCGGGCGGGAACGGCGTGCCGTGTGCTTCCTTCGTGTCCATCAAGGTGGGCGAGGGCCAGCCGATGTGGGATCGAACGATGATGAGCGAGGGACGAGAGGTTTCGGCGATCGCCGCGCGGGTCGCTTCTTCTAGGACGTCGAGGTTGTTGGCCTGGTCGCCCACGTCGATCACGTGCCAGCCGTACGCGGCAAAACGCTCGGCGGGGTCGTCACGCAGCGCCAATTCGGTCGCGCCGTCGATGGTGATGTGGTTGTCGTCGTAGAAGAGAGTGAGGTGGTCGAGCCCCAAGGCTCCGGCCAGACTCGCCGATTCGTGGCTGATGCCCTCTTCAAAACAGCCGTCGCCCGCTATGACCCAAGTGCGATGGTTGACGAGCTCCTCGCCGTAGTCGGCGCGCAGAATGCTTTCCGCGATCGCCATGCCCACGCTGTTGGATATACCTTGACCCAGGGGTCCGGTCGTGACCTCCACCGTCGGGGTGAAACCTCGCTCGGGGTGGCCTGGGGTCTTTGAGTGGGCTTGGCGAAACTCCTTGAGGTCCTCAACGCTGACGTCGTAGCCGAACTCGTGCGCTAAGGCGTACTGCAGTATGCAACAGTGACCGTTGCTCAGAATAAAGCGGTCGCGGTCACTCCACTTGGCATCGGTGGGGTCGTGGCGCATAATGCGCGACCACAGCATCACGCCGAGTGGGGCCAGGGCCATGGCCGTGCCGCTGTGACCGGACTTGGCCTTTGCCGGGGCGTCCATGGCGACGGCAACCACCTCTCGAATGACGCGACCTTCGAGTTCGCTGGCGCCGGTGTAAAGGGGGTCGGTCATGTCTACGACAGTACCGAATTGAGCCCTGCTGCGAAGCGCGCTCGCCGTAGCCTCGCCACGTGGCCTCCAGATTCCACCCAACCGCGACTCACGCCCGGAACAATCTGTACGGACGGATCAACTTTGGGCGTGGCCACCTGGCGAACTCGTATGGACGAGCGATTTCTCGATCCCGCCGGTAGTGTCCAAGGCGGCTTCCTCGCCGCCATGACCGACTCGGCCGTGGGCTTCGGTCCTCGCCACGCTCTGGGATCGTCGCGCCAGCTTGGCCAAAACCGAAATGAAGGTGACTTTCTTGCCGTCGGCCGCCGCAGGCGATCCACTCACCTGTGTGGCGACGGTCCTAAAGGCCGGTCGAACGGTCTCGCTTGTGGAGGAGAAGTTACCAACCAGGATGACCAACTAGTTGCCACGGCGAGCTCTTCCCATCTCCTCAAAGAGCGTCCTGAGTAGGCTGTCACTGTGAAGAACCTGTCGTGGCGTCGCTTTCTCCGGGGGGCTTCGCTGCAGCGTGACTTCGAGGAACTGCGCACCATCGCCATCCGCTACATCAAAGAAGAGACGATCAAGCCGGTTAAAGAATTGGGACGCTTCGTGCTCTGGGGCTCACTCGGCAGTCTCTTCGTCGGCTTTGGCGTGGTCCTTCTTCTCATCGGGTCGCTTCGCTACCTCCAGTGGCAGTTCCCGGTGTTGGACGGCTCGCTGTCGTGGCTGCCCTACGTCATCGTGGCCGTTCTGTCTCTCATCGTGATAGCGCTTACGGCCTGGCGCATAGTTAGCGGCACCGCGAAACGGCGCCTCAAGGCGACCAAGTGAGAGAACCGAGCACGACGCGCCGAGAACTCGAAGCTCGACTCCGCTCGCTCCTGCCCGATGAACTCCAGATCGGTAACTCTCTGATCTCGTCCAAACCAGCCGTCGCGGCCCTCGGTGTCGGCGGCGTCATGACCGGGTACGTCTGGGGCTGGATTCGCGGGCGGCGCTCTCGAAAGAAGTCCTAGGTGCGCCGACGTCTCTTTCGTCTGGTGGTGGCGGGTCTGCTCGGGCGGGCCTGGGCTCAGAAATCGCCCAAGTGGCTCGGGCTGGTTCTGGCCGTCGTTTTCTTTCGATTTGTTGACTCGCGAGCCGCCAGGCGCGACGGCGCGCGAAGAGCGTGAGTTCGTGAGTCGCACCGAGTTGGGCGTTGGAGAGCGCGTCATGCTCATCGACGCTAAAGACCGCCATTATCTCGTCACCTTGAAGGAGGGTTCGGCCTTTCACACGCACGCGGGCATAGTGCAACACGACGACGTTATCGGAGCGAGCGAGGGCTCACTGGTGAGGTCGAGTACGGAGCGCTCGTTCTTGGTCCTGCGACCCACTCTCTCGGACGTGGTCGTAAAGATGCCCCGCGGGGCTCAGGTGATCTACCCAAAAGACCTCGGGACCATTCTCATGCAGGCGGACGTGGGACCCGGAATGCGGGTGCTCGAGGCGGGGGTCGGATCGGGTGCTCTCTCGATGACCCTGTTGCGCGCGGGCGCCTCCATCACCGCATACGAGATTCGTGACGACTTTGCTCAACACGCCATTAAGAACGTCCACGACTTCCTCGGTGAAGACGTTGACTACGACGTTCAGATCCGCGACGTGACGCTCGGCATTGACGAGGTCGATCTCGATCGGGTGATTTTGGACATGCCCGAACCGTGGGAAGTGGTCAAGCACGCCGAAGCGGCTCTTCGTCCGGGGGGTATCTTGTTGGCCTACCTACCGACGATCAATCAGACCCAGTTGCTCCGAGAGGCGTTGAATCAGAACTCGTTCGGCTTAGAGGAGACCGTCGAGATCCTGAGGCGAACCTGGCACATCGATGGTCGTTCGGTTCGCCCCGATCACCGCATGGTGGCCCACACCGGTTTTCTCACCTCCGCCCGACGGCTCGTCGGACGCCTAGGGAGCGTTTAGTCCTTTTCGATGAAGATGCACTCGCCGGGGCACTCTTCTGAGGCCTCGCGCACCGCGTCTTCGAACTCATTCGGCACTACTGCCACGCCGTCCGCGCCACCGGGGTTGCTCAGGACGTCGCCGCCTTGCTTCACGTACGCGAGACCGTCGTCGAGGAGCGTGAAGACCGAGGGACAGATCTCTTCGCACAGACCGTCTCCCGTGCAGAGGTCTTGATCAATCCAAACCTTCATTGGCATGTCCTCCGTGGCTTAATACGTCCAACTACTCTACACGGCGGGTGCCCTAATTCCGACACCCCGGTTCGCCTCGAGCGTGTAAAGCTAGCGGCTCGGCGGCACTCGCTCAGCGTCCGATCACCTCGCGGCGTCCGTCGCCGGTAGTGGGGGTGAAGCGGTTTACGCTAGTGGGGGAGAGGCGATAGGCGTGACCTTCACGACTTGACTCGACTCCCCTAGGGTGGCGATATGGACCGGTCCCGAGGATATGACGGCTCTTCGAGCCCCGAGCACGATGAGACGCTCGGTGCGGGCTCTTCGCACGACCCGAGCCAGAACGAAATAGAGCAGGCCAATCGACGTATCGAGATTCTCGAAGAGAAACTGTTGGAGGCCCGCGGACAGCTCTCGCAGAGTCGCTCCAACAACGAAAAACTCACCATTACCATCCAACAGACGCGCGACCAGATCGCGGCGTTACGCGACGAAGTTGAGAAGCTCACTCAGCCCCCCGCGGTCTATGGAACCTTTACCGGTTTTAACGAGGACGGCTCCGTGGACATCTTCGCTTCGGGGCGAAAGATGCGCGTGGCCCTGCACCCAGGACTCGACCCCGCCCAGATCGCCCGGGGGGACGAAGTTGTCCTCAACGAATCTTTCACGGTCATCGGCGTGCGCGACTCCGACGGCCAGGGTGAAGTCGTCACCGTCAAAGAAGTCCTCGACGAACGCCGCGTACTCGTCTACGGCCGAGCGGACGAAGAGCGAGTGGTGGAGCTGGCCGAAGCCCTTCGCTCGGTGAAGCTGCGAACGGGCGACGCCTTACTTCTCGACCTCAGGTCGAACCTGCTGACCGAGAAACTCATTCGGCAAGAAGCAGAAGAACTCGTCCTCGAAGAGGTGCCCGACATCAGTTACGCCGACGTGGGCGGTTTAGACGCTCAGATTGAAGCGATTACCGATGCGGTCGAACTGCCCTACCTGCACCGGGCACTCTTTCACGACTACGACCTACCGGCGCCGAAGGGGATTCTTCTCTATGGCCCTCCGGGCTGCGGGAAGACCTTGATCGCTAAAGCGGTGGCTAACTCTCTGTCCCAGAAGGTGGCCGAGCTCACCGGGAACCGCAACGTTCGTTCCTATTTTTTGAACATCAAGGGTCCCGAACTACTGAATAAGTACGTCGGCGAAACTGAGCGCCAGATTCGCGTGGTGTTTCAAAGAGCCCGCGAGAAGGCCGAAGAGGGCGTCCCGGTGATTGTCTTCTTCGATGAGATGGACTCGCTGTTTCGTACTCGCGGCACCGGCATCAGCTCGGATATGGAGTCGACCATTGTTCCACAACTTCTTGCGGAGATCGACGGTGTGGAGTCGTTGCGCGACGTCATCGTCATCGGCGCGACCAATCGAGAAGACTTGATCGACCCGGCGATTCTTCGTCCCGGTCGCCTCGACGTGAAGATAAAGATTGAACGCCCCGACGCGGAAGCCGCCGCGCAGATCTTTCAGCGCTACTTGCACATCGAACTGCCCCTCGACGAGCACACGGTGTCTGAGTTGGGGGGCGGTGACCGCTCGAAGGCCATTCAAGCCATGATCGAGGAGACCGTCTCGCACATGTTCCGCATCGACGACGAAAATCGCTTCCTCGAGGTGACGTATCAGGGCGGCGACAAAGAGGTCCTGTACTTCAAGGACTTCGCCTCGGGCGCCATGATCGAAAATATTGTTCGCCGGGCGAAGAAGATAGCGGTGAAGCGCGAGATCGCTCATCAGGGCCGAGGACTTCGAAAAGAGGATCTCTTTGAGTCAATTCGTCAGGAGTTCCGCGAGAACGAGGACCTTCCCAACACCACCAACCCGGACGACTGGGCGCGCATCTCGGGCAAAAAGGGCGAACGGATCATCTTCATTCGCACACTGATCAATCGAGAAGAAGACGACGTGAAGGGTGGTCGCTCGATCCAGCACGTGGGTACGGGGCAGTATCTCTAACTCGAACGCTATTGCGAAGGTTCTCGGTATCGAGACGGAGTACGGCATCGCCGGGGGACCGGACTACGACCCGATTACGTCGTCGAGCATCATCGTAAACGCCTACGCCCAACAAGGTCGCACCCGGATCAACTGGGACTTCGATGGCGAAACCCCCGACATGGACGCGCGGGGTCGCGTGGATCTCACCTCGTTTGCCCCGGTCGTCGAGACCCACCTCGCCAACACCGTCCTCACCAACGGGGCGCGACTCTACGTGGATCACGCGCACCCCGAGTACTCCTCGCCGGAGTGTCGCACGCCCTTCGAAGCGACTCTCTACGACGTGGCGGGCGAGGAGATCATGCGCCGCGCTCTAGGGATCGCTAACGACGCTCTCGACGTTCATCAAGCCATCACCCTCTATAAGAACAACTCCGACGGCAAGGGAAACTCCTACGGCACGCACGAGAATTACCTGGTTCGCCGCGACCTCGACTTCGCTTACCTCATCCGAGCTATGGTGCCGCACTTCATCTCTCGCCAGATCGTGGTGGGCGCGGGCAAGGTGGGTGCCGAGACCGAAGCAGCCCTAGACAAGTCTCCGCCTTTTCAACTCTCGCAACGAGCGGAGTTTTTCGAGGAAGTGGTGGGCCTCGAAACGACGCTGAAACGCCCCATCATTAACACGCGCGACGAACCCCACAGCGACGCCGAGCGTTTTCGTCGACTGCACGTCATCATCGGTGACGCCAA
>JAOBWI010000074.1 GCA_025463285.1 Acidimicrobiaceae bacterium
ACTCAACCTCGATCACGGCTGCACGCTGCAAATGGGGGGCTCGGACCAGTGGGGCAACATCACTATGGGCACCGAGCTCGTGCGCAAACAGACCGGCGAGACCGCTTACGGGCTGACGTCACCTCTCTTGTTGCGCGCGGACGGCACCAAGTTCGGAAAGTCTGAAGGGGGAGAACAGATCTGGCTCGACGCACATCGCACCTCACCGTTCAAGATGTACCAGTTCCTTTTGAACAGCGACGACGTCATCGTGCCCCAACTCCTTCGATTCTTCACTTTCCTCGAGCACGACGAGATACGCGAACTCGACGAGGCCACCACGACCGCGCCCGAAAAACGAGGGGCCCAGCGCGCGCTCGCGCTCAATGTGGTCGCCATGGTCCACGGTGCCGCAGCGGCTACTCAAGTCGAGCGGGCCGCCCAGGCACTGTTCTCGCCCTCGATCGCCAGTCTCGATGAAGCCATATTGCTCGACGTTCTTGAGGACGCCCCCTCGTCCACGTGGTCGCGACAGAGTCTCCTCGACGGTGCGGATCCCGTGGACTTGCTGGTCAGTAGCGCACTCGCGAAATCCAAGGCCGAGGCGCGTCGCTTTATCGAGCAAGGTGGCGTCTACTTGAACAACGAGCGCTTGAACGCTGAGTCGCGCGTAGCAACGTCGGATGCACTCCACGGTCGCTACCTGGTGCTGCGTCGCGGGCCGCATCAGATTCACCTCGTGGTCGTCGAGTGATCAAGATGGTGGGCGTGCTATTGCTCGCTGGTCTGGTGCTGAGCGCCTGTGGGACGGTGAGCATCGAGTCGGCGATGTCGAAATGGGTCAGACAAAGCAGCTACGTGGCCAACAATCGCACGCTTTTGAATGACGCGCGACACTCGGCCAATGCGCTGCGTCACCATTCCACGACCGACCTCGACCTCCACACGGTCTGCGCGGTGCTGTACTTAGAGACCGAACAGGCCAACTCGGCACTGCCCTCACCTGATCACCAGACCACCGCGATTCTCGCGAAGGCCTATAACAATCTGGGCGCCGGGGCTAACGTCTGTTACGACGCCGCCCATCACGCGGTTCAACGCGCGCGCTCTCTTCGCTACTTGACGCTCGGCGTCGCCCAACTGTCCGAAGCGTCCGCTCGCGTCGCGAGCGTCACCTCGGGCTAGCTGCTCGGCGGGCGTAGATCGATCTCGAGTCGCAAGACACCGTCCTCGAGGGAGGCGGTGGCATCACCGAGCATGGCGAAGTCTTGAAAGTCGATCTTGGCCGCCTCCATGAAGCGAAGACGCTCGGGTCCTTCGACCGGCGGAAGGCCTCGTCGTTTTACGGCTTCGGCGCGCTCACGAAAACGCAAAATCATCTCGTTGGGGTCAAAGGCTTGGCTCACAGGCAAATGCTAATGGGGCATTGTCGCAGACCTGGGGGCATTGTCGCGGACCCGACTTGGTAGTATGGATTCTCAACTCAGGCTTTTTTGGGTTGTGGTCGCCGCCAGGTAGTGGCCCGCGACCAGTGAGGAGTTGACGTGAAAAAGGGCCGCCATCGCCGTTTCGTAGAAGCTCGGGAACTCAAGCGGTCAACGGGTCCTCGTGCTACCACCTGTGTCGAGTGCAGCGCCGCTCCCGATGACGTGCACGCCGAGTGGTGTTTGGCGGAGGAAGATCGCTACGACGAAATCCTGGGCTCGCTTCCTCGGGCTTCCTTTAACGAAGAAGATCCCCTCGCCGCGGAGGGCTAAGCCTTCTTCCGCAACACCGGATGGGCGAGTCGGGTGGCCTTGGGCTGCGTGGCCCGCTGATCCATGTAGGCCCGAAGTCGGTCGTAGACCGCAGCGCCGATCATGGCGGTGAGTTCTTCTCGCATGGAGTCAACCACCCTGGTCTTGCCGACGAAGGCCGAGGCCGACTCGGTGCACCACCAGTGAAACTCCGCGCCGCCCGGTCCCCAGTCGCGTCGATCCCACTGAGAGATGCGCGTAATGACGTGGCCGTCGTCTTGGACCTCGTCGTCGCGGCGAAGGGGTAGCTGCCAGCAGACCTCGGGCTTCAAGGGAATGTAACTCTCTTTGTTGTCGATGGCCATGACGTGCAGCGCGCACCCGGGGCCTCGGTCAAAGCCGGGACGATTGAGAAAGATGCAGGCGTCTTGGACCAGGCGCGTAACGATCTCGCCGTTCTTCTTCACCCGCGTGGTGCCGTTTTTCCCTTTGGACTTGAACTGCCACTGCTCGGCGGTGAGACGCTTGGCGGCCTTTTCTACGCGCCGCTGGTCCTTTTCGTCCACGAAGTGGGCTCCGTAACTGCAGCATCCCTGGACCAGTTCGGGCGTAGGGCCAGTGAGAACGCCTTGGCAGCCGTTGCCGAAGATGCAGGTCCAATTACTCTCGAGAAACGTGACGTCGAACATCCACGTGCGCTCGCGCTTGGTGTCTTCGAAGCTCACCCACTCGTGCGCGTCGCTCGGAATAGATGCCACAGTGAAAACTTAGTTCGCGCGACCTCCCACGAGGCACCTCTAGACTTCGAATATGACTTCCATCGACACCTTTGACGTGCTCACCTTGACCGATGAGGCGCGCAACGTCGTGCTCGACGCGTTGAGCGCTGAGGCGCCGAGCGACTCGTTGGCGCTGTGGATTGAAGTGACCGGCACGAAGGGCGCGGGCTACACCTACGACCTTTATTTCTCCGAACTCAATTTGGCGCCGAGTGACGCCGCCGTGGGTCGTGACGGTGAGGTGACCATCGTGGTCCCGGCCGCGAGTATCGATCGTCTGAAGGGCAGTCGGCTGGAGTTTCAGAGCGACGGCGGCGGCGGGCTGGTACTGGTCAATCCGAACAGCCCGACCCCCGAAGAGGCTCACCCCGGTTTGCCCGCTGAGATTTTGGCGTACGGCATTAGCGGACCGACCGCGCTGGCGGCCCTGGACGTTCTTGAAGATCAGGTCAATCCCTCCATCGCTTCGCACGGTGGTCGCGCGGACCTGGTGGCTTTGGACGAAGACAAGAAGGTCGCCTACATCAAGCTCTCGGGCGGTTGTCAAGGCTGCGCCATGAGTCGCATGACCTTGTCCCAAGGCATCGAGACCATGTTGAAAGAGTCGATCCCTGAACTGACCGGCGTGTTAGATGTCACCGATCACGCCTCGGGAGAGAATCCCTTCTACTCAAAGGAGTAGAGGGCCAGGGCCTTCTAGAATCGAACAATGTTGCGCTTCCTCACTGCCGGTGAGAGTCACGGTCCCTCCCTCAGCGTCATCGTTGAAGGTCTACCCTCGGGCCTCTTGGTACAAGAGGGTGACTTCGCCGATGAACTCGCCCGTCGTCGCCTGGGGTACGGTCGCGGCCCGCGCATGCGATTCGAGCGCGACGAACTTCGACTGATCGGCGGCATTCGACACGGTCGCACGCTCGGCTCGCCGGTGTCGGTCGAGATCTTGAACTCTGAGTGGCCCAAGTGGCAAGAGGAGATGTCGGCCGCGCCCGGAACACCGAGTAAGAAGTTGACCGCCCCTCGACCCGGTCACGCCGATCTCGCGGGCATGCAGAAATACGCCTTCGATGACGCCCGTGACGTCCTAGAGCGCGCCAGCGCGAGAGAGACCGCCGCACGCGTGGTGGCCGGGCGGCTGGCTAAGTCCCTGCTCGCAACGATCGGCATCGCCATCGTCAGTCACGTCATACGCATCGGTGACGCCGTGTCCAGTGGGCCACGACCGTTGCCCCAGGATCTCGACGCGGTCGATGAGAGCGAAGTGCGCTGTTTCGACGGCTCGGCCGAAGAGGCCATGATTAGCGAAATTAAGGCGGCCGCCAAGGTCGGTGACTCGCTCGGAGGCATCATCGAAGTGATCGCCTACGGGGTGCCGGTCGGACTGGGGAGCCACGTTCATTGGGACCGAAAACTTGACGGACTGTTGGCGGGCGCTCTCATGAGCATCCAGGCGGTCAAAGCCGTGGAGATCGGCGACGGCATGACCCAGGCCACTCAACCCGGCAGCGTGGCGCACGACGCTATCGCCGCCGACTCGTCACATCTCATCGGCGGAGGGTACATTCGCCGCAGTGACCACGCCGGGGGTCTCGAAGGGGGCATCTCGTCGGGAGCCCCCATCATCGCCAAGGTCGCCATGAAGCCGCTCTCTACGCTGAATCGACCGGTCCTCGAGACGGTGGACCTGGCCACGGGGGAGTCAACCATCTCCTTTAAAGAACGTACCGACGTCACCGCGGTGCCGGCGCTCGGAGTGGTGGCCGAGGCCATGATGGCGATCGTGATGGCCAACGAAGCGCTGCGAAAATTCGGTGGTGACTCCGTCGAGGAGTTCGTGCGCAACCACGATGCCTACGTCGCGCACCTGGGCTCCACGGCGTCGGCCGCTTCGTCGGAGTAACGGTGGCCCGCTTGGTGTTGGTGGGGTTACCGGGAACCGGGAAGACGACTCTGGCCCGAGCGCTGGGCGAGCGCTGGGGCTGCGCCGTAATTGACACCGACGACGCCGTGGCGCTGGTGGTCGGCGTCCCCACCGCGCAGTATCTGCGCGAGAACGGTGAGGTGGCCTTTCGCCAACGAGAACTCGACGCGCTTCGCGAGGCACTCACCAGTGACGCCGTGGTGGCTACCGGTGCCGGCGTGGTGACGACACCCGAGGCCCGAGAACTCATAGCCGCGCAGTTCACGCTCTGGCTCGACTGCGACGATGACACGTTGCTCGCTCGAGTCGAGGACGGCGAGCGCCCCTTACTGGGCGACGATCACGCCGCCGCGCTGAGAGATCTGCGCCAGCGACGAGAGTCCTGGTACCGCGCCAGCGCTCGGGCGCGAGTGGACTCATCGGGATCGCTCGACGAGGTAGCGCAACAGGTCCTCGGAACGCTCGAGAGTCTCCGACCGTGAACATCACCGTTGACTTACAAGACCGTAGCTACGACGTGGTCGTAAGAGACGGGGCGCGCGGCGCTCTCGCTGAACTCATTGCGCGCCGAGCGCCACGCGCACGCTGCGCCGTCCTGGTGACATCAGACCCCCTGAGCCAGCAGCCCTGGTTTGACCTGGCGAGCGGTATTGAACAGTTCGTCGTTAGAGTGCCCGACGGAGAGTCGGCCAAGACGATCGGCTCGTACGAGCGGCTCGTGAACTCGTTGGCTGAGCATCGACTCTCACGCGACGACCTGGTGGTGGGCGTCGGCGGGGGTGCGATTACGGACCTCGCCGGTTTTGCGGCGGCCTCCTACCTGCGTGGCGTCGCCGTGATACAGGTACCCACGTCACTGGTGGCTCAAGTCGACGCGGCCGTCGGTGGCAAGACGGGCATCAACATTCCCGCCGGCAAGAATCTGGTGGGCGCGTTCCACCAACCCCTAGGCGTACTCTGCGACACCAGTGTGCTCTCGACGTTGCCCGAGCGCGAACGTCGAAACGGTCTGGGCGAGGTGGCCAAGTGCTGGCTCCTCGAGGGACGCGACGCGAGCGATGTCGCGAGCACGTCGCTGAACGACCTCATTGAGCTGTCCGTTCGCCTCAAGGCCACCCTCGTGTCGAGCGACGAACGTGAGGGAAACGCCCGCGCCCTGCTCAATTACGGACACACCTTGGCCCACGCCCTCGAAGGGGTGGCTCTCGCCGAGAACCCCGATGAACTGCGTCACGGAGAAGCCGTCGCCGTCGGCCTGGCCTTCGCCGCACGCCTAGCGCGGGCCCTGGGACGCGTCGAAGAGGACGTGGTGGAGACGCACGACGCCGTGCTGAGTGCCTTCGGACTCGAACGGCGACTGGGCGATCATTTTGACGTCGACCGCTTGCTCGACTACATGAGTCGCGACAAGAAGGCTCGTCACGACTTGAGTTTCGTGTTAGCCGGTGCCCGAGGCTTTGAGCTCGTCCGGGGTGTGGATCCCTCGGTCGTTCGCAACAGTCTCGAACTCTTTAAAGGAGAATCATGAGCGGCGTCATCTTGTTGTTGTCCGGACCAAACCTCGATCAGCTCGGAACCAGGAGTCCCGAGATCTACGGCGCCACCACGTTGGCCGAGCACGTGGCGAACTTCACCTCGCGGGCCAGCCAGGCCGGTTTCGTGGTGCGCGACGTTCAATCCAACTTCGAAGGTGACCTCATCGAAGCCGTTCGCGACGCGCGAGGAGAAGCCGTGGCCATCGTGGTGAATGCCGGGGCGCTCACGCACACGTCGTGGGCCTTGGCCGACGCGCTGGCGACCTTTGAGGGGGTGAAGGTCGAGGTGCACCTTTCCAATCCCGCGGCCCGCGAGCCCTATCGACACCTGAGCACCTTGGCCGGCGTGGTCCACGGTTCCATCGCGGGCTTTGGTCCCCTCAGTTACGACCTCGCCTTTGACGCGGTGCGGTACATGTTGGCCGCTTCCTCGTAGGCCCCCAGAAGGCCCTGCGTAGAATGGGCAACGCACTAAAGGCGAAAGGTAACTAGGCCCATGGCCGCCATCTCAACCTCGGACATTAGAAACGGCATCACCATCAAGGTCGACGACGGCCTCTTTACCGTCATGGAGTTCCAGCACGTCAAGCCCAGCAAGGGTGGGGC
>JAOBWI010000101.1 GCA_025463285.1 Acidimicrobiaceae bacterium
CTTCGATTCGCGCAACGCCTAATTTGAGATCCCAAGAACCGCCTTGTACACGTCGGTCATTTGGCGGGCCACGCTCGACCAATCGTTACTGTGCGCCCACGTTGAGGCCGCCAGACTCATAGCGTCGTATTCTGCCTGCGACAAGTCCTCCGCCCTATTCAGAGCCGCCAACAGTGAATCAGTCTCCGTCTCGTTTGCCGGGATGTATCGAATTGCGGTGTCGGCCGGAACATCACGAAGCATGGGCGCATCGGGTATCACCACTGGCGACCCAAAGGACTCAGCCAGGACGATAGATGAGCTGTTGGTAATGCTCCGAAAGGGATACGCCGCGAAATCCGAGGCTCGTAGATAGCGTCCGAGTTCGCTATCGGTCACCCACCTCAGATTGAGCACCGCTCTGCCATCGGTTTGCTCAACGAGGCGCTCCACTTCACTTTGGTAGGCGACGTCGGTGCAAGGCCCCGCCACAATCACCTTGGTTTTCGAGGTTGGCGGTAGCCGCCCAGTGGCTTCCAACAGGAGATCGACACCCTTGTAGCGTTCTACCCTTCCAGTGAATACGACGAGAAAATCAAGAGAGTCGTAGCCGAGGGCCGCACGCGCTTCATCTCTCCCCTCAGTCACTTCATAGGGCTCCACGTACGAGCCAAAGGGAATGACGTACACGTTGCTGGCACCCTGAGCGCGTAACTCCTCGGCGCTCGCGTTGGAAAGAGCAACGATGGCTCGAGAACTCGCAATAAGGAGGTCCTGCACCCTCGTGTCATCGTTAAACACGGGATCGTGAGGAACCAGGTCATGCGCTGTCCAGACGACGTCGTAGCCAATGAGTTTTCCGATGAAGAGATAAGAGCGAAACCACCATTCCATGAGTTGTCGGGCCCAGGGCTTTTCGCCCGCCCACGGCAACGAGAACTGAAAGAACCAGTGGATGTGCAAGATCCGAAAACCGCGAATGCGGTACCACACCAAGAGCAGTGGAGCCGCAAATACGTTGATCGTGTGCGAACGCGTGGGACCGTCGGCGTAGCGAACTCTGACTCCCGCTTCGCGTACTCCCTGATAGAGGAGTTCCTGATAGGGATTGGGGTCTCTCGGTGTCACCAGCACAGAGATGCGCGACCTCACGTAACGCGCCACGCTGATGTCACACGATTCACATTAATGGAGCCCGCGCGATTCAAAGTCAGTGATTCCCGTCACGAAGGAATGGACTACGAGAGGGTGGCGAGCACCACTCCGGCGTTGAAAGAGTTAGAGACGGAGACACTCGCAGCCCCGATCGATATCGTCCACCCTTTGAGTCCGATCGCAGCGAGACGGTTAGCTAAATACGTCGCCACCGATTGCGCACGCATCCGACCGAGTTCAACATTCGCCGATACGAGCCCATTTTGCTGAGCGTCTTTCGCGCTGAGTTCGTCCCCATAGCCAAGAAGCGTGATCTGACTGTCTCCCTTGGCCTTCATCTGATCGGCCAGAGTCACCACCTGACTCTCGAACGTTAAGTTCAGTTGCGACGCCTTAAGAGCGAAAGGACCCACCACCGGACCCGATCTCTTTACTGGCGGCGGGGCGATCTTCTTGATTTTCTTCCACTGCGCGTAGAGAGTGATCGACCTTGAGAACGAATAAGTCGCACGATTGGTAAGCGAGACGCCCGATCCGTTGGCGGCAGCATTCCAATTAACAAAGCTGAAACCCGCTCGTGTGAAGTGATTGGGCGTCAAGGTTGTCGGCGCGTGATGCCGCTCCGAAGCCATTGCTCCCTTTCCTCCATTGGCAGCGAAGGTTACGGCATAAGAGATTGCGGGTGTCTTTTTCCACCGAGCGAAGATGGTGACGGACTGCCTGAAAGAGTACGTTGCCCCCGCGCCGAAACTCTTGCCCGACCCTTTGGCGGTCGTGTTCCAGTTGACAAAGGTATATCCCGCTCGCGTGAAGCGAATGGCCGAAATGGCAGTAGGCCTGTTGTTGGTCTCTCGCTTCATTGATCCGATTCCGCCATTGGCGACGAAGGTGATGGTCTTAGATGGCGCTTTCCCAGCCTTCCACTGAGCGAAGAGACTGATCGGAGTGCTGAAGGGATATTCGGAGCCGTTTGCGAAACTAGCGCCCGTTCCGTTGGCTGAAGTGTTCCAGTCGACGAACGTGTGATGCGACCAGGTAAAGCTATTCAACGTCAAGGCCGTTGGCTGGCTCTCGCTTTGGGGAGCCATGGTGCCGCCGCCACCGTTGGGTTCAAAGGTCACCGCCACCACAACAGCCGTAACCGTCAAGGTGTAGGTCCAGGTTCCCTGGTCGCCGGCGACGTCTGAATCAGTACCCGACACGCTGTATCTCCCGACGGCAAGAGGCCCGGATGTTGAAATCAAGCCCGCGGGGCTTACGGACAAGGCCGAACTTGAATTGGTGGTGACGAAGGTCACAGTACCCGTGTTGTCTTCCACGGTGATGGGGCCCGTAGTAAATGCTGCTGATGATGAGGCCAAGGCTGTTCCCGTGGTCGAAGAAGTTTGAGTGATCGTTGATGTGACTCCTACGGGAACAACGGTTAGAGAGTAAGTCCACGTTCCAACGTCGCCGTAAGCGTCCGAATCGTTACCCGAGATCGCCATGGGTGAGCCGCTCGAACTCAAGGGCCCCGAACTCTTTAAGTCGTCGCCATTTGCAATGGTGAATCCTGGCGTCGACGTTGTGAACGTTACAGGACCGACGAAACCCGACGCCGCATCGAGCGTGCTACTAAACGTTGCGCT
>JAOBWI010000003.1 GCA_025463285.1 Acidimicrobiaceae bacterium
CGCAGGCTCGCCTCGATCGAGGTGACGATCTTCTTACGGTGGTTGCCGGCGCTGTTCGGATCGTCGGGGTCGGTCTGGTTGGTGAACTTGGTAGCGAGCACGAACCGTTCGCGGCGCCCCTTGAGCAGCTCGCCGACGATGGTTTCCGACGTCCCGTTGGTGTAGACGTCGGCGGTGTCAATGACATTGCCGCCAGCGTCAGCGAACAGGTTCAGCATCGCCGCGCTCACGTCGGGGGGTGCCCCCCAGCCCCAGTCTTCACCGAAGGTCATGGTGCCGAGTGCCACCTCCGAGATCCGCACCCCGGACTTACCCAAAAGCTTGTAACGCATGAGATTCCCTCACTTCCTTGGATTGGCCTTATTCTCGATGGAGGTAAGGCCGGCGAAGACGAGGCGGACGGCCACGGTTACTTTGGCCACGAACTCCGACCGGGAATCGACCTGGAATCTCCAGCCTTTTCCCACAGCGTGGAGCATCCCGGTGATCTCTTCTGGCATGACGCCCAGCCGACGGCGATCGGTCGTCGCTTTGGCGATCGCCGAGCTCAGTCGGGCCTCGAACGCGGCGCTGAACTCGGTGGCCATGTCCCCGAGCTGCATCGCGCTGTTCTCCAGCATGTTCCCGATATCGGATGCCAGCATCGACCCAACGAAGCGGCCCATCCAAGCATCCAACGCGCCGACGACCCGATCCTCCAGCGCAACATTTTCCTCGTCGAGACAGCGAGACGCCTCGGTGAGGGCGGTGTCGAGTTCCTGGCGGACTGCGGCCCGGAACAGCGCTTCTTTGCTCGCGAAGTACAGGTAGAGGCCCTGGCGAGAGATGTCCGCGGATCGTGCCACCTCATCCATAGAGGTTTTTCGGAATCCGTAACGCCCGAACACTTCCAGCGCCACCGAGAGCACTTGCTCCTGCCGTGTGCTGTCCGTTTGCGTCGACGTCATGATCTAACTATACAAAATAGATCAAAGCTGTCAAGCACGCCAATAGGATAGATGATGCGCGTGTGGCGTCGCTGCGCAAGCGCGATTGCGCCCGATAATCTCTGAGGTCCTGATGCGTCAACGGGTTAATACCTTCCTTACCGGTCGGGGTAGCAGTAAGGGAGATCCCCGCAAATGACCCGCCCGGCCTACCGCCGTTGGCAAGAAACTCTTTAACCGTCTTGCGGTTCCACTCGTGAAGTTAATCGACGGCGGAACTCATGGTTGGATCCCAGTCGCACTCGCGGTTACCGATGCCGGGTATGCATGCGCATTTCCTTGGACGAGCGCTGCGCTCACGATCGCGCCCGCCGCCAGAATGGCTGCCCCGACGGCAAACGCCACCGCAAACCCGTGAACTGTCCCCCGTTCCAAGAAACCCGCGCCCCTGGAAGCGATGTAACTTGCTGTTGCCGTGGCGGCGATGGTATTGAGTAGCGCTGCACCGAGTGAGGCACCCACCTGTTGCGATGCATTAAGCAGCGAACTTGCGACGCCGGAGTCTTCGGGATTCACTTTTGTCAGCGCGGTGCTGCTGAGCGCAGGAAAGGCCAGTCCCATTCCGATGCTCATGACAATGAGTTGGGGCAGCAAGTGCGTCCAATACGAGATCTGGGTCAACCACAACATGCCGGCAGCAGCGATGAGTAAGCCCGATGTCATCACGGCGCGGGGCCCGATTTTGGGCACGAGAGGGGTTGCCAAACCGGCGGCAACGATCACTCCGAGCGCGAATGGGAGAAACGCCACGCCCGATTTGGCGGCCGAGTAATGGAGGATTTGCTGCATGTAGTAACTGACAAAGAGGAACATTGCGAACATTCCCACGACAATGAGCAATGTCGCCAAGAAGGCACCGCCGCGATTCCGCTCCAGCACCACCCGCAGCGGCAGAAGCGGAAAAGCTGAGCGGGACTCCACCACAACAAACGCGATCAGCAGTATTACACCGATGAACGTGAAACTCAGAGTTGTTGCCGATGTCCAGCCATCCGCAACGGCTTTGGTAAATCCATAAACGAGACTGACTATCCCCGCCGTTACAAGCACGGCCCCGGGAATGTCATACCCGGTCTTTCCGGTGGACCGCGTCTCACGGACGACGCGTGATGCGGCGAACGCCGTGAGTAAGGCAATTGGTACGTTGATCAAAAAGCACCAGCGCCAAGAGGCGAACTCTGTGAGGACTCCTCCGGCCAGTACGCCGATTGCGGCTCCAGCACCCCCCACGGCTCCGTACGCGCCAAAGGCTTTGGCACGTTCCCCCGGGTTGTCCTGGAAGGTGTTCGTCAATATGGATAACGCCCCGGGAGCCATCAGCGCCGCAGCAGCGCCCTGCAGGGCTCGCGAACCAAAGAGCATCGCTTGATCCACGGCTACGCCGCCGAGTGCTGACGCAGCGGCGAAGCCGATCAGTCCCACAATGAATATCCTTCGCCTACCGGCGAAGTCTGCGATTCGGCCGCCGAGGAGTAGCAGCCCGCCAAAAGCTAACGAATACGCCGTGATAACCCATTGTCGGTTCGCAACCGAAAAGTGCAGATCACGTTGCGCCGACGGCAGTGCAATGGTCACGATCGAAGCGTCAAGCACCACCATCAACTGAGCGATGACAACTACAAGAAGTACAGACCAGCGTTTCGGATCGGGACCGTCATTAGCGGCACCGACCAGATTTGATTTGATTGGAGCGTCTGTCATGTCTTACCTCGTGGCGCACTCGCGGCTTGATGAATCGTGAGTCAATTTGACGGTCGAGAGAAATGGAGAGCAAGAAACTCCGCCGCTCGGTTAAGCGCCGCATCCCCTTCGTCGAGAAAGGCGGCATATCCCTGGAACACATGTGGCACACCGGGGGTAACGTCCAGAATGACGGCCACGTCATCTTCAGCCGCCCGCTCGGCGAGTCGAATCGCGTCACTGAGGAGCAGTTCGTGCGAGCCGACTTGCACTAACAAGGGCGGTAGTCCACTCAAGTCTCCATATATCGGGCTAATGAGAGGGTTTGATCGATCTGCCCGCGCTACATAGTCGCTCACTCGTATGCGAAGGACCTCCTCTGTGAAGAGGGGGTCGAGGTCGCGCTTGTCGACAATGGATTTTCCAGAAAGTGTCAGATCGGCGTACGGCGACATCAAAAAAGCTGATGACGGCATCGACATTGCTGCACTTTTCAGCGTGAGCAGAAGAGCGATCGCAAGGCCAGCGCCTGCCGATTCCCCCGCGAAAGCGATGTTTCTCGGAAGAATCCCTTGGGAAAGCAGTCCCTCGTAAGCCGCCTTGGCGTCTTCGAGGGCAGCGGGATATGGATCTTCGGGTGCGAGTCGGTAGTCAACGCTCACCACCTTCGCATTGAAGCGCCGAGCCAGATCGCTTGCGAGGGGTACCGTCGCGTCGGCGGATCCGATCACGTACACGCCACCATGGAAGTAGAGGATCACGCGAGAGGAGTTCGTGCCCCGAATAGAAATCTCAAGCGCACCCACCCCGCCAAAATCAATTCGAGTCTTCTCAACATCGTCGGCCACAGGAATATGCCGCATCACTTCGTCGAAGCCAGCCCGTAAAGCCGTCAGGTCGCCACTAAGGTCAAACGGCCGCTGACGCAGTGTGGCGTCAAGGCTTGCCTTTTGTTCTTCGCTCATTTACCTCCTACCATCGCTTGAGGTGTCTTCTGGCTTGCGCAGAGGCGCCAAGGCGTCGCTCCAAGCAATGACTTCACTGAGCAACGTTTCGAGTGCCGGACCTTGATTCCCGCTAGGAACAAATTCCGTAAAATTTACGAAGTCAGTGATCAATGACAATGTCACATTGGTGCGTACGTCAGCCATCTTGAGCTCGCCAGCAATTAGCCGGAGGTGCTCGGCGGCTCTGGCACCGCCAATAACGCCATAAGACACCACACCCATTGCCTTGTTGTTCCACTCGGCAAAGAGATAATCGATCGCGTTCTTTAACACGCCAGAGGTCGAGTGGTTGTACTCAGGCGTCACAAAGATGAAGCCGTCGAATCGAGAGATTGTCGCCGCCCAATCCTTAGTGTGCTGATTCTGATACTGACCCATGGCTGGTGGCATGGGCTCGTCCAAGTGTGGCAAGGGATAGTTCGCCAGATCGATGAGTTCGAAAGACGCATCGGTCCGTTGATGGGCGATCTCGAAAACCCACTTAGCGACCCCCTCACCACGACGCCCGGGTCTGGTGCTACCAAGAATGATCGCAATGTTTGTCATGACTCTTCCTTCTCTCTTAGGGATGAACCTGAATACCCAGACCGAGATCCAGGCGCAGCGACTCGAGTATCCACACGGCGGTGCTCAGCACGAAGGAGTCCATGTCGACGGCCGCAATACGGCCCGCGTACTTCGCGGCTAATGGCGCGCAGGCTCGACGCGCCACTTCGTCCAGGTGCTCGGCAACCGACGCCCACATGTTGGGCCAGTAGTGCTGGTAGTACGCGGTCGGGTCGAACGTCGTGAAGATCTGCGTCAGGTTGTCCCTGATCTCATTGACAAACTCTTTGTGAGTTTCGACGTCCTCTCGAGAACCGAGCTTGCCCATGTGCCCGCTGATGAGGTGCGTCCACTCGTATCCCAGGGCCACGTCGGGCGCGGCGATGTAGCCGGGAACGTCGACGGCCAGGTTCAAGCTGTAGATCGGCACCCACCCCACGTTGATGACGTCCACCAGCATCAACGTGTCGTGGTTGGGAAAATAGATGTAGCTGTTGTCGGGCGAGTGGTTAGAGCCGTGCCAGCCGAGTTCAATCCGCTCTCCCCCAATCTCCAACGTGCGGCTGTCTTGGTACGTCTCCTCCGGCGCCGGTCGATTCGGGTCGTTGTCGCGCAACATCAGCTTTCGAGTCTCTTCGTGACCAATGCGCGTAATGTCGTTACCGAAGAGCGATGACGCGCTGGCGTGATCAGCGTGGTGGTGAGAGTGGATGAGGTAGTTCACTTTGTTGCTCACCCCGTTGGCGAAGGCGATCTCGTCAATGGCCCGCTGAATGTTGTGGCCGAGGGTTGCCGGCGCGTCGAAGAGGATGACGCCGTCGGGCGTGGTGAGAAACCCGCACTGGTAGACGCCGTCGGTCACCCAATAGAGGTTGCGCTCTACTCGTCCCACGTAGTAGCCCTGCTCGTTCACGGCGGGCCCGAGAGAGGACGCCGGGATCGGTGCGTAGTCGGGCAAGGTGTCAACGTTCACTGCGCTGGTATCTAAGTTCATGGCACTCTCCTTGTTGCTGGCCTAGCGAGATCGCCCGGTGCCCCCTTCTGGGGCTGCGATGGCTCCTCGAGAACAGGACATTACCTTCTTTTGTTTGCGTGGGCAAGCAATTTTCACTACACTCTTGGTGCCCGGCGGAGAACTAAGGAAACATTGGCTACGCCCGGCGTTCGATCGAGGAGTTTTCAATGCGGGCCGCCACTTCTGACAGGGCGCTCGCAATCCCCTCGATCGTCGACGGATCAAGGGAGTCGAAAAAATGGCATCGAGCGCTCGCGAGGTGAACCGGCCACGCGGACTTCAACTTCTCGATTCCCTTCGGAGTAATCCTGGCAACGTTGCCCCGGGCGTCGGCAGAGCTAGTGGTCTTGGTCACCAAACCTTGCGATTGCAGGCCGTCCACGACACGTGTCGTTCGACTGGCCGACAGTCCCGTGGTGCTCGCAAGGTCCGCCATTCTCAACTCGCCATTGACTGCCTCGGCGAGGTGCATGATCATCGTGTACTCACTCGCCGAGAGACCGGCACCCCTCACGAGGTCGCTGTCCAGAAGCCGTGGAAGGACTTTCACAATGCGCATGAGCGCCCGCCAGAGCTCTTCTTCGTTGGCGGACAGCGGATCGACGGGCACTGCCCCCAGAGTAACTTGCTGAACCTAGCAACCAATGAAGGTCCCCGAGTTGTCGCCGGCACCGGCGGGGACGCCAGCGAAGTCCACAAGTGAGTCGGCGTGCCCTCAGAAAATAAAGACTCGGATAACATCAAAAGCACGCTGGAGTCAGCGGGTTCATTCGCGCTCGGTGCATACCGCGTCAATCGCATCGGGTACGGCGCCATGCAACTGGCCGGCGACAACGTGTTCGGCCCACCCCGCGACCGTGACGAAGCGCTACGAGTGCTACGCGCCGCCATTGACCACGGCGTCAATCACATTGACACGGCTCAGTACTACGGTCCTGGGACGGTCAACGAAGTAATCCGAGAGGCGCTGTATCCCTATCCGAGCGATCTAGCGATCGTCAGCAAAGTAGCCGCACGGCGAGACGACCGCGGCGCCGTCGTGGCGTACGACGATCCCGATCAACTACGTGAAGGAATAGAAGACAACCTGGCAACATTAGGCGTCGACCGACTAGCCGCCGTGAATCTTCGACTCATGGATGATTCGCGTCCGGGTGAGCGATTCGACGCGCAACTTGCTTCGCTGGTACAAGCGCGAGATGAAGGACTCATCGGCGGCATTGGCCTCAGCAACATTTCTCGTGAACATCTTCAAAGAGCGCTCGGCCAAACCCAGATCGTCTGCGTTCAGAATCTTTTCAACCTGGCTGATCAGCGCTCCCTCGGACTCCTGCGCGAGTGCGCGGCGCACGGCATCGCCTTCGTCCCGTTCTGTCCGCTGGGATGGCCGCGGGGAGTGCAGAATCTTCTTCTTACCAGCCCGGCGTTGGCGACTCTCGGCGAGCGCCTCCACGCTACGCCCGCCCAGATCGCGCTGGCCTGGCTACTCGACGTCGCGCCTAACGTGCTTCTCATTCCCGGTACGCGTACACGAAGCCATCTGACTGAAAACATCCTTTCGGCCACCGTTCGGATGGATCACTCAGTGCGCGAAATGCTCGATCGGCACTTCCCGAGCGTTGCCAACTAACACCGCGACGGTTCACGTCAAACCCCGACTGGTCCGACGAGAAGTGCGGAGCCACTCCCCTCTCCTAGAGAACGCGGGTTCGCCCTTTCAGGGCAATTCTTCCAGTAGCCTGCCTGATAATCGAGCGAGTACGTCCCTTTCATTCTCACCGTTCACCCACGCACCACGTGAGTGGGAACAGTGGTGTAGCCAAAGGGCTTCGAACGCGAGCGCGATGTCGCTAAGGCACCCGTTCGCCATCGGTGGAGATGTAGCCGGCTGGGTCAGGCGACACGACCCCAACTTCATGGCGCTTCGGCGTGCCACCCGCACGGCCATTGTCATGCCCGCCCTCTTTGCGTTCTGCGTCGAGGTCGCTGACAACTCAGCGATGGCCACCTACGCGGCGTTCGGCTCGATTGCCCTGCTGATGTTGGTTGACTTTTCTGGCTCCCTGCGCGCACGCCTTCAGGCGCAAGCGTGGCTGTGCGTGACAGGCGCCGTACTCATAGGTCTCGGCACTCTTACCTCTCAGACGCTCTGGCTCTCCGTTCTGGCCATGGGGGTCGTGGCGGTCGTGGTGCTCTTCTCCGGTGTGCTGAGCTCCGTTATCGCGAGCGCGGCCACCTCGCTCCTTTTAGTCTTCATTTTGTCGACGGCCGAGGCGGGGCCGGTTGCAATAATTCCCGATCGTCTCGCCGGTTGGGGCCTTGCCTCACTGGCCTCTCTCGTCGCGGTGGGGCTGTTCTGGCCGGCGCACAACCGCGACCCTCTTCGCCTCGCCGCCGCCACCGCGTGTCGAGCCCTTGCCCGGCGCCTTCGAGCCGACGTCGCGCACTGGAGCGGCGACGACACGCTGGACCCCGTCGCCTACGAAGGGGCGATAGAGACCGCCGACCAAGCGACCGACGCGTTGCACCGCGGCTTTCTCGCCGCGCCGTGGCGTCCCACGGGGCTCAGCGTGACCTCGCGGGCGACCGTTCGACTGGTCGACGAGATTCTCTGGCTGGACACCTTGGTCGACCAAGCCGCTCGACCCACGGAGCGCTCTGCCTCGCATCAGTACGACTGTCGGATTCGCTCGTCGTCCGCCGCCATTCTGGACATCGGCGCCGATGAGTTGGAGAGTCCTTCGATCTCCACATCGCGCTTAGGGGAGGCTCGCGAGGAGTTGGCGATCGCTCTCAAAGACTTAACGCATAACGCCACGTCCGGCGCTCCCCTCTCTCTGGGTGGTGACGCCCTGACGCCGAACGGTGAAGTCCCGTCCGAGCGCGGGCGCGAAGAAGAGACCATTCGGTACGTGAACTCTCTCGAGCCGAGCTTTCGGGCTCAGGAGATCGGATTCGTCGCGTCGCTCGTCGGCGCCACTATCGACCTCGTATCGGCTGCCGAACGCCGTAGCTGGTTCGACACGATGGTGGGAGCGGTTCCGGGAGACCCAACCGGTCGACTGGGCGCGGCCCGAGAGAGTGCGGCGGCCCATCTGAACTGGCGTTCGGTGTGGCTTCACAACAGTCTGCGAGGCGCGGCGGGTCTGGCGATCGCCGTGTTGATCGCTGAGAAGACGGGCGTGCAGCATGCGTTCTGGGTAATCCTCGGCACCCTGTCGGTGCTGCGTTCGAGCGCCGTCAATACCGGCGCCAACGCCCTTCGGGCCCTGCTCGGCACGGCGATCGGATTCATTCTGGGCGCGGTGCTACTTGTTGGGGTCGGCACGAACGTCACGGTCCTATGGTTTTTGTTGCCGGTCGCGATACTGGTTGCGGGTTTTGCCCCGGCGGCAATATCTTTCGCCGCCGGACAAGCCGGTTTCACTTTTACCCTCGTCATTCTCTGGAATATTCTCGGGCCGATCGGTTGGAGAGTGGGGCTCTATCGGATTGAAGACGTCGCCATCGGCTGCGCCGTGAGCGTCGGAGTCGGTCTGTTCTTCTGGCCGCGCGGTGCGGCCTCGGCTCTCGGCGCCACGTTGCGCGAGGCGTACGTAACATCCGCCGCATTCCTCAGCGCCGCCGTCATTCACGGCGCTGGACGATTCGATCGCGGCTCTGATCCGTCCACCTCGCCACTGACCGAAGGCACGAACGCCGCCGCCGCATCTCGCCGTCTCGACGACGCCTTTCGCACCTACCTCGGCGAGCGAGGCTCAAAGCCAATACCTTTGGCCGACGCCGCGACCCTGTTGAGAGGCGTCGTGAGTCTGCGACAGACTGCCGACGCCATTGTTAACTTGTGGGAGGGCGACGCCGGGCACGACGAGGCGGCGCGCACTGGTGAGGCCAGCCAACTTTCGAAGGAAGTGCGCCTCATCGAGAGTTGGTACGACAACTTCGGTGCGGCGTTGACCGGCGCGGGGGAATTGCCAGTCCCGGTCGTTGAGAGTCTCGCGCTCGATCCGTCGCTGCTCGACGAGGTGGACAACTATCTGCGCGTCGCCGGCGCTGACGCCGGGGCCACGGCCGTTCGACTCGTTTGGACGAAGGACTATCTCGGTG
Source organism: Acidimicrobiaceae bacterium (assembly GCA_025463285.1). Classification (GTDB taxonomy): domain Bacteria; phylum Actinomycetota; class Acidimicrobiia; order Acidimicrobiales; family RAAP-2; genus RAAP-2. The sequence continues at coordinate 9,342 of JAOBWI010000003.1, forward strand.
CCACTCGTCGCCTCGAAGAGACCCTGGTGGGACCGGCCCGCGCCGCCTCTCCTCGTGCTCTCGGTTCCGCTGTTGTACCGGCCGCGGGCGAGGCGGGTTCCTTCGAGTAGGCAGGGTTGAGCCGTGTCGGGTCGCGAATCCAGTCCCAGTACGTGGTTATCAAGATGTTGGTGTTGTTCCCCTGGAAGCGGTACTTTCGATCGGCGTCTTCACCGAATCGGGCCGTTCATCATCCTCGCTGCATATTTCTCCAGGCTCACGTAGTGGGGAGAGGCCAGTCCCCTTACGAGGTCGGCCCGCCCAGGGTCGTGGTGCGCTCTCCCTCAACGGCCAATCGACGGCACGACAGGATGAGGAGCGCTGCGAATCCGACGTTCGCCGCGATTTCTGAAATAAAAAGAAGGTGCAACCAGCCCACCACCGTCAAAAGCGAGAGTACGTCGCCGACGAGTTGAATGAACAAAAGCACCCCCACCCCCACTCCCGGTGATGGAGCCCACAGTCGATACAGCCATAAAGATCCGACTCCCACCACCAAAATGAGGGCGGTGCCGAGGGCAAAGTGAACGTCCTTGAGCGTCGGGCTAAGGGTATACACGTACGTGCTCACCATGACCGCGACGACGACGGCGCTGTAGCACGTGAGCAACACTCTTAGTTTCTTGCTTCGCTTGTCACCGTCGCGATAGAGCAACGCCGCCCGATGGCTGTAGAGAGCGAGACTCAGCAAAGCGAGGGTGTAGGGAAGGGCGGTCTCGACGTGCACGCCGTAGTTGCTCATCCCACCTTCGTTGCGCTTCAAGACGAATCCGGGATGAAGGGCCACGCTGACGGCGGTGAAGAAGAGAAAGGCGATCTCCCCGCGAACGACGTACACCGCCGCACGGGCCCAGTCCGAGAGTGCGCGCCCTCGATCGCCGGCGCCCTTACCTGCTGTCCTTCGATTTGCTTGGAGCATTCGATCTATCCCATGACGTTAAATTCGCCTGTACAAACACGAGTGCCGAGCAGAAAGCGCCCCTAACGCTCTTCGATCAATATACGGGTCATCAGGAAGTCCGCGACAGGAAAGACGGCGTGGGTGAGTCGTTGATTAAGACGACTCTCAGTTTTCCTCTAGAGCGACGAACCAGTGCTCGTCTCGACTGAGTGAGCAGTCCGGATCGTCCGAGCAGATATGAGCACCATCGCGTAGGAGAGCGGTTCCGTGACAGTGCTGTAGGTCGTTCTCGCACGATGAGCACGCTGTCCTGGGCTCTTGTTGTAGGGGCATCGACATGAGGTCAAGCTAGAGCGGCGCTGTGACATCGCCAGGGATATCGCTGAGATACCCAATATTTGAGGGACTATCCAGCCCCCAGCGCCAACTCTCGCCAGGGGCGAGATTTAGCGTGAGTCGCCCGACGAGGAACTCGGCCACAAAATTGGTGGGCGATGGTCACGCGAGTGTTGCTCCGCGACCAACGAGCAGTCACCCGACTCTAAGGAAGCTTCGCTACGTTGCGGGCAACTCAAGATGACAAGGGAGGGCTTTATGCGGATTTCCAAAACGGTAACGCGCATCATCGCAGCAACCGCGATGATCGCGGGAGCGGCGTCAGTGACCTCGAGTGGAGTGCTCACTACGGTCGCCAAAGCGTCGCCCGTTAGCTCGCTCGCGAGCCAAGCGTCGGCGTCGTGCACTCTGGGCAACGGGGTGAAGCACGTGATCGAGCTCACCTTCGACAACGTGCATTTTTTCCGCGACAATCCCAACGTCCCCTCTGACCTGGAGATGATGCCGAACTTGCTCAACTTCATCGAGAGCAACGGAACGCTGATGTCAAATGACCACACGCCGCTCATTGCTCACACGGCGAACGACTCGCTCACCACGTACACCGGCCTCTACGGCGATCGCCAGGGCATGGGCGTGAGCAACTCCTACCGGAGCTACAACGCCGACGGCACGACGGACCCCGCGGGCTCATTCGCCTACTGGACCGACCCCGTCTACGACACAGCGTCGACGCCCAACCCCGGACACGACACCAACCCCTCGATGCTGTATTCGGCCACCCCGAGCGCGACGGCGTCGTCCCCGGTCACGCCGAATCAGGTCACGCCCGCTCCGTGGGTTCCCTTCACGCGCGCCGGTTGCAACGTCGGTGACGTGGCGACGGCCAACATGGTTCTCGAGAACACAGCGGTCGACCTCGCCAAAGTGTTCGGTTCGAACTCACCAGAAGTGGCCCAGCTGAACGCTGACCCCGACTCGTTTAAGGACCTCGAGACGGCCGACTACGTGGGTCTCGCCGTGCACTGCGCGCAGAAGAACGCCTTCTGCACCGGCGCCTCGGCCGTGAAGTACCAACAGACAACGCCCAGCCCCACCGCCGTCCCCGACATCCTCCCCACGGAGCCGGGCGGTTACAGCGGCTTCGACGCCCTCTTTGGCAACAGCTATATTGCCCCACAACTTGGCGCGGGTACCAAGAGTCTTTCGATCAATGGCAACGAGGTCACCAACGCCGCGGGGAACCTGGTTGACCTCAACGGCAATCAGATCAACGGCGCGTTTCTTTCGCCGGCGACTCCGGGCTTTCCCGGCTTTGGAAGCATCAACGCCGCGCAGTCCCTCGCCTACGTCGCCGACATGCAAGAGGCCGGCGTGCCTGTTACCTACGGCTACATCTCGGACATTCACGGCAATGAGCACATCCCCGGCCTGAGCTCCTGCACCGGCGCGCCGGCGGCTCTGGGGAGTGGCAGTCCTTGCTACGTGGCCCAGGCCCAGTACTACAACCAGGCCTTCGGCGAGTTCTTCCAGCGCCTCGCGGCGGACGGGATCACCCCCGCCAACACCGAGTTCATCTTCTCTTCCGACGAAGGTGATCACCAGGCGGGAGCCAACGTCGGTCGCGCGATTCAGCCGACGCCCGCCAACTGCAACGGGGCAACTGTGAGTGGCACGATCGTCACCCCGGCCGTCCCCTGCACGTACCCCGCTGGTTCCTTCGGTGAGCTCGCCATCAATATCAACGGACTCCTCGCCGCCGAGACCAGCGACACCACCCCGTTCTCCATCGAGGCTGACACCGCGCCCCAGTTCTACGTCACCGGCAATCCCGGAGCGGACGCGGCCCCGGTGCGTTCGCTCGAGCACGACGTGGCGTCCCTGACGGCGAGTAATCCCTACTCGGGAAACAGTGCCGAGAAAATCGCCAACTATCTCGCCGATCCCACCGAGGAAGCGATCCTTCACATCACCGACGCTGACCCCGCGCGAACGCCCTCGTTCTCGTTGTTCGCCAAGCCCGACTACTTCGTCCAGAACGGATCCTCGACGTGCGTCAACACAACCGGACCGTCGAGTAAAGATTGCGTGGATCAAAACACGGGGTTCGCGTGGGACCACGGTGACTACGCGGCCGAAATCGACACGAACTACGTCGGATTCGTCGGTCCGGGGGTGGCGAATCTCGGCGTCGACGGTCCCGCGGCTGGCGCGGGACCTAATTCGGCGGGCCCCAACAGTGGTCAGAGGACGGTTCCCGGCAGCGGCACCACGGGAACGTGGACGGACGAAACGGATATCCAGCCGACGCTCATGTACCTCACGGGACTAAGCGACGACTACATGCCCGACGGACGGGTCGTCACCGAGCTGTTGAGCAAGGTGCACGGCGATTTCCACTCGCCTCAGGTCGCGTCACTGGCGGCTTGTTACAAGCAACTCAACTCGAGCGTCGGGGAGTTCGGCACCGCCACCCTAGCGGCCGACACGGCGGCCGTCGAAAGTTCGAGTACCGCGGACAGCACGTACCTGGGCGTCGTGGCGAAGCTTCGCCAGCTCGAGGTGCAGCGCGATCAACTGGCCACTCAGATCAAAGGTGACCTCTACGCCGACGAGTTCGAGGGCGTCGGCATCCAAGACCCCCACGGCTTGGCCCAGTCCTGTCAGTCGCTGATCGACCAGGCACGAGCGCTCGCTTGACTCGCACTCGCCCCATCCCTACTGCGCGTCCCGGGGATGGGGCGAGTCCGAACAGGCGAAACGCTTCGGGCGTGAGGCAAGCTAAGACACCGCGACGGAGTGGCAGAGCGAGGTATTGCTGAGGAGACGTTTCTTCGTGCACCGATGGGTTGAGTCCGAAAACTCCACCGATTCAAACGGCGGTTTCAATCGGTGGTAAATTTGGGGGTCGGTCTCTCTCAGTTGTCGAGGAGAAGTAAATCATGGCTCGTGCCACGTGGTCGGGTTTTCTCAGCTTCGGGCTGGTCAGCGTTCCGGTCGGTCTCTACACCGCTACGTCGGACCAGACCATTCACTTCAACCAGCTCCACAAGGGCACTTCGAACCGGATCCGCTACAAGAAGGTGGACGAAGAGACGGGCGAGGAACTCTCGAGCGACGACATCGTCAATGGCTATCCGCTGGGCGGCGGCGAGTACATCGTGGTCACCCGCGAAGAGATGGCCGGGGCTGCTCCAGGAAAGTCCGAGTTGATCGAGATCCAGGACTTCGTCGACCTCGAAGAGATCGATCCCATTTTCTTTCGCCAGTCGTACTACTTAGCCCCCAAGGGAAAGGGAGCCGACCGCGCCTACGCGCTGCTCTTAGAGGCGATGCGCGAAACGAAGAAGGTCGGCATCGCCACGCTGGTCCTGCGCGATAAGGAGCACCTCGTTGCCGTGCGACCGGCCGAGAAGGTCCTCATGCTCGAGACCATGTACTTCGAAGACGAGATACGTAATCCCGAAGAAGAGCTCGACACCTTGCCCCCCCTCGGACACGCCAACGAGCGCGAGCTGTCCATCGCCAAGAAACTCATCGACTCGCTCACCGACGAGTGGAGTCCCCATCGCTACAAGAACACGTATCGACAACGGGTCGAAGAGCTCATCGAAGAAAAGCGGGCCGGTCACGCGGTGGTGCACGGGGCCGAGGATCGTCCGAAGTCCAACGTCATTGACTTGATGTCGGCGCTCCAGGCCTCCATTGATCGTACGACCGCGAAACGGCCCACACGTTCGGCGGCCCGGTCCACGGCCACCAAGGGAACCAGCCTGAAGGTCTCGGAGCACCGCGAGAAAAAAGGAACCGACGCCATGACCAAGGCTGACCTCTTGGAGCGTGCGGCTCAGCTCAAACTCGACGTCAGCGCCAAGATGACCAAGGACGAGCTCGTTCGCGCCGTGAACAACGCCAAGGCGCCCGCGAAGAAATCTGCCCGTCGAGGTTCATGACTCGCGCCCCGAGTCCTCGGGCGACACGCTCGCCCTCCGCGTCACCAAAGTTGCAGGCCTACAAAGCAAAACGCGACCCTGCGAAAACCCCCGAACCCATGGGCGGATCTACGGCCAAAGAGGGAGCTCTTCCATCTTTCGTCATCCAAGAGCACCACGCTCGTGCCTTGCACTGGGACTTTCGTCTAGAGCACGACGGCGTTCTCGTCTCCTGGGCCCTGCCCAAGGGCCTCCCCATGGACCCCAGCACCAATCACCTGGCCGTACACGTAGAGGACCATCCTCTCGAGTACGGCACATTCGAAGGAGACATTCCCAAGGGAGAGTACGGCGCGGGGAGCGTCTCCATCTGGGATCAAGGAACCTACGACACCGAAAAATGGCGTAGTGGCGAGATCATCGTCGTGCTGCACGGACAGCGCGCCCAAGGACGATACGTCCTCTTTCAAACCGATGACAGTAAGTGGATGATTCACCGCATGGACCCGGCGCCGAAAAACTTTGAGGCCATGCCGGACACGATCAAGCCAATGCTGGCCGAGGCGGGCGCGCTACCGGCGAGTGAGCGTGGTTGGGCGTACGAGTTCAAGTGGGACGGGGTACGGGCCATGGTGTACGTGGACGGCGGACGAGTGCGGGCCCTGACCCGCAACGAGTTAAGTCTCACCACGACGTTCCCCGAACTTCGCGATATTGGCCTTCACCTGGGGTCGCGTAGCGCGATCCTCGATGGGGAGATCGTAGCCCTGGACAAAGACGGCCGCCCCAACTTCGGGACCTTGTCGAAACGACTGCACGTCACCTCTAAGACGGTCATCGAGCAGTTGACTCGCTCCACGCCGGCTAGCTTCTTCGCCTTCGATCTGCTCTACCTCGAAGGTCGCTCCCTCTTGCGCCTACCCTACGACGAGCGCCGCCGCCTTCTCGAATCGCTCACACTCAATGGCGAAACCTTCGCCACTCCCCCGTCCATCACCAACACGGCCGGTTCGAAGGTGTTACGAATCGCCCAAGAGCGCGGACTGGAGGGTGTCGTCATTAAACGACGCAACGCTCCGTACTCGCCCGGACAGCGCAACGGCGACTGGATCAAAGTAAAGAACTTCCGCACTCAAGAGGTGGTGATCGGAGGGTGGACGGAAGGCAACGGCGAGCGCGAAGGTAGCCTCGGCGCGCTCTTGCTGGGTGTCCAGGCCGACGACGGGCTCGTCTACGTCGGGAAGGTAGGAACGGGCTTTTCGGCCGCAACCCGCAAAGAACTCCTCGCCCTCCTGGCACCGCTGGCGCGAAAGACATCCCCCTTTGCGACGCCGCTCACCCGAGCCGAAACGACGCTGGCCCACTTCGTGCGTCCTCAGATCGTCGGTGAGGTTCGCTTCGCCGAGTGGACCCACGACAACCACTTGCGCCAACCTTCCTGGAGGGGTCTGCGAACCGATAAGAGCGCGAAGGAGGTGGTGCGTGAGCCCTGAACGAGTTCTCACCGACGTCGATGGCCGGGAGTTGTCACTTTCTAACCTCGACAAGGTCCTCTATCCCGCGGTGGGCTTTACCAAAGGTCAAGTGCTCGATTACTACGCGCGCATCGCCGACGTCATGGTGCCCCACCTGCGCCAGCGGCCGACCACTCTTCGCCGCTACCCTCACGGCGTCGAGGGAATGTCGTTTTTCGAAAAGCACGCCCCCAACAAACTCCCTTCGTGGATCTCCACCATCGAGGTTCCTTCTAAGAGTGGCGAGCACGAGCCCATCGAGTACATCGACGTGAAGGATCGCCCGACTTTACTGTGGGCGGCCAACCTCGCCGCTCTCGAACTCCACGTGCCGCTGTGGCACGTGGCCAAAGGCAAAACTCTTCCGACGCCCCCGGACTTCATGGTGTTCGACCTCGATCCCGGCCCGGGCACCACGATCGTCGAGTGTTGCCGCGTGGCTCAGTGGCTGGGTGAGTTTCTAGACCGCGAGACGCTGTACGCCAAGACCAGCGGATCCAAAGGCCTTCAGCTCTATTCCTCGGTGAGTCGAACCGACTGGGAGCGCCAGAGTGAGAAAGCGCACGAGATCGCTCAGGCGATGGAACGTGAGCACGCGAGCGACGTCGTGTCGACCATGCGAAAAACGCTTCGCAACGACAGAGTGCTCATCGACTGGAGCCAGAACAACTCTTCCAAAACCACGGTCGCGGCCTACTCACTGCGGGCACGTCCCGAGCCCACCGTGTCGACACCCGTCACGTGGCAAGAGATTGATAAGTGCGCGAAGGGCGGCGACCCCGCACCGCTGGTCTTCGAGGCGGGCGAGGTTCTTCGTCGCGTTGATAAGTTCGGCGACTTGTTCGCGCCCCTAGTGCGACCGAAGCCCCGGTCCGCCAAGGGTTGACGGCCATAGTTGATAATTTCCATCGTATTTGTTATATTTGTCTCTGAAGGCCGTCTTGCTCGGGACATCGGAGAGAAGTGTCCCCCCCACCGACCCCTTAGTCCGCGGGCAAGGCGGCCCGTCAATCGCGCACCATCGTCAGCTCGCTGACACCTTCATCAATTCGTGGTCAACTACAAACGAATCAGCGCGTCTCGATACGAACGCTTTGGTGGCTCTCGGGCCACGGATGGAGAGGCCTCTATGGAACTTCGAATATTCTGCGAACCTCAACAAGGCGCGTCGTACGACCAGTTGCTCGCCCTGGCGCTCGTCGCCGACGAGAGCGGGTTTGGTGCGTTCTTTCGCTCTGATCACTATCTCAAAATGGGTTCGGTCAACGGTCTTCCTGGTCCGAGTGACGCCTGGGTAACGCTGGCCGGACTCGCTCGCGACACGACGCGAATTCGTCTCGGGACGCTGCTCTCCGCGGCGACGTTTCGTCTTCCAGGACCACTTGCGATCAGCGTGGCGGAAGTTGACGCCATGAGCGGGGGTCGGGTTGAACTCGGACTCGGCGCGGGCTGGTTCGAAGAGGAGCACTCGGCCTACGGCATCCCCTTTCCTTCCGTGGGCGAACGCTTTGAGAAGTTAGAAGAGCAGTTCGCCATCATCACGGGCCTCTGGGACACCGAGGTGGGCTCGACATTCAACTTTTCCGGACAGCACTACCAACTCACGAACAGCCCGGCCCTGCCCAAACCGGTTCAGTCACCACGACCGCCGTTGATCGTCGGGGGTCACGGCCCTACGCGGACCCCTCGTCTCGCCGCGCGTTTCGCCGATGAGTTCAACGTTCCCTTCGCCCCGTACGGCGCGTCCAGTTCACAGTTTTCACTGGTCGATCAGGCCTGCGCCGCGATCGGTCGTGACCCCGCCTCGCTCCGTCACTCGGTGGCCCTCGTTGTGTGCTGTGGCCACAATGAGGCCGAAGTAGCGCGTCGCGCGGCCAACATTGGGCGCGAGGTTGGAGAACTCGCCGAGAACGGTCTCGCCGGAACTCCCGCGCAACTGGTGGAAAAGATCGCCACCTACCGTCTGATGGGCGTGTCGCGCATCTACCTCCAGGTGCTCGACATTGGCGACCTCGACCACGTGGCCCTCATCGCCGACCAGGTTCTGCGCGACGTGGCCGACTAAGACGACGTAGACGTCTTAGGTTGACGAGTTCACACCTTTTCAAGGACGGCGACATAGGGTTCGCTGAGACTGTCTCCCACGACCTCGCCCACCCGCCACCCGGTACCGCGAATTACTGTTCGCAACTCGGCGCGAGACACGAAGAGCCAGTCGAACCACGAGCCCACCTCTCCGCCGTAGTGATATCGAAATCGAGCGTGTCCCGGGAGCAGCCCCCGCTCCACGTTGCGTCGGTAGTACTGGCGATCCATTGAGGGCGCTCCACCGAAGTAGGCGTTGGTACTCTCTACGAGAATGCGGGCCGACGGTTGGGTGTGCTTGGCCCACGCCGCGAGGCGACGCTGGGCGCCCTGTGGAGTTCCAAAAAGTCCGAAGTTATTGCCCAACATGACGAGGGTGTCGAAGGACTCCAGCGCTGAGCCCAGTCGCTCCAGGGGACGACACCAGACGTCGCTCACACCTCGATTGATGGCCGCTTGACACGCGAGCGGCGACGCGTCCAGACCGACGACGTCGAAGCCTCGTTTCTGGAGGTGCAGCGCCACGCGGCCGGCCCCGCAACCCACGTCGAGCACGCGGCCCTCTACCAGTCCCATCGCCTGGCGTTCCGCTAGCGGCCACCCTCTAACACCCGAGAGATAGACCTCGGGCCCCGCGCCGACGTCAAAGAGCCCGTCGTCGCGCTCGACGACTTCGGGCGTAACACCACCGTTCGACCAATCGAGGAGAGCGCGACCAAAGACGTCCGCGCCGCGAAGCGTCCGACTCACTCGTCTCCACCCGGTTCGGGAAGCGAACGATACAGGTCCGGTCGCTGGAGGGCCAGGACCGCGATCTGTGAGCGACGTCGATCGACCTCGCGCGTATCAATCGTGGCAATCAGCACGTCCTCGCCGTCGACGTCGGATTCGGCGAGCACTTCTCCCCAGGGTCCGATGATCATGGAGTGTCCGAAGGAGGCGATGCCCTCCGCCGTAGTTCCCGCTTGGGCCGCGGCGATGACGTAGGCGTGATTCTCGATGGCCCGAGCCCGCAGCAGCACCTCCCAGTGAACGCGGCCGGTGGCCACCGCGAACGACGACGGCACGGCCAATACGGCGGCCCCGTGAGAGGCCAAGCGTCGATACATCTCGGTAAAGCGCAGGTCGAAGCAGACGGAGAGACCCAAGGCGAAGCCCGGCGCGTCGGTGATGACGAGGCGATCGCCGGGTGCGATATTGCGCGACTCGTGCTGCTCCACCTCACCCGGGACGTTGATATCAAACAAGTGTCCTTTTCGATACGTAGCCACGATCTCGCCACTCGGCGCAATGACCACACTCGTGTTGTAGCTTCTCGAAGGATCGGGAGAACGCTCCAGCATGCTGCCCACGTGAAGTGTGATGTTGTTGCTGGCGGCGACTTCAGCCAATCGCGCCGTCGTCGGACCGGGAATGCTCTCTGCGACTTCTAGGTAGCGCGAGGTCGGTCCGCGATAGTTGAAGTACTCCGGCAACTGCACGTAGGTGGCCCCGGAGGCGACGGCCGACAAGGTGCCCTCAATGGCGTGCCGAATGTTCGCTTCCGTATCCGAACTTGACGCCAATTGAACCGCGGCCACCCGCACCGTGCTACTCGCCATGAACTCTCCCTACGACCATGATCCCAGACTTCTCGAGCCAACGTCACCGGCCCGATGTAGCAGCCCTTCAGCGCGGACCCGGCGTCGGAGAATGCGTTACGCGATTCGCAACGACCATGAAGAGCCACAAACCCGGGACCTAAATACAGGACGAAGGATTAGTCCACCAAATAGTCGAGCAGCGCCGCGCGAATCGCTGGCCGACTTCCGAACGTCAAGAGCAACGTCGCCTCGCGAGCCGTTCGTTCCGCGACGTCACCGTGCAGCACGGACGAACTCCCGCGATAGGTGCATAGCGTGCTAGCCGCTCGCGCGGCGAGCTCCGAGGCTCGAGCGCGCGCTTGAGGCATCGACCGCGCTCCCGCGTGGTTCAAAAAGTCGCGCGCCTCACTAAGTTCGACGTCGAGCTTTGACTCACCCATCAGCGCGCAACACCGGCGCGTGACCCCGAGAGCCAATGAGCCATTGAGACGGAGTCCAGGGCCTGTTTCGCGAGCCGGGTCGTACGCGACCTGGGACACCACGTGATCGGTATCGACCGCGAGGGAGTCGAAAGAGAGCGCTACCGTCGACGTGGCGTTGATCGCCGCCATATCGTGACGCGTGGCGCTCAGTCCGGGCTGCTCGCGTGGCTGTACCAGCACGTTGACCACCGTGCCGCCGGGACCTCGCGCGGCCACGAACAGTTGATCCACCATCCCCCAACCACTCACCCACGGCGCCGTGCCGTCGAGCGACCACCCCTCGGGCGTCGGCGTCGCCCTCAGTCGAGGCGGGCCGGGCAGTAGGCCAGCCAAGGCAACACCGCCCTTAATCTCTCCTCGAATCACGCGGTCCTTCAGGGTTGCCAGCAACTCGCTGGCGCTAGGGTCCAAAACCGCCGCCAGAAGTCGCAGGTGCTGGATCCAGACGAAGGTCGAGGCGAGACAGGCCCCCGCTAACTCTTCGACGATGTCGCACAGTTCGCCCGGATCGCAGCCCAGGCCACCCTCTGACACGGGTGCGAACGCACCATACAGTCCGAGGTCGGCCAAAAGGTCGAGGTGATCGGGAGGCAGGGTCCCTGCTCGATCGACGTCGGCCGCGTCGTGCGCGAAGCGCTCTATGACGTTCGCCACGTCGTGATCAAAGTCATTCACGTTCAGCCTCGGATTCGCACACGCTCACAGTGTGCACGATAGGCATTGTGCTCAGGGTCTGTTTCGACGCATGATGGAGAGACGACGCGACCCCTCTCTACGACGTCCTTAGGCCAGCGCCGCGGTATCGAACGCCACATCCGTGTCGTTGAGCGACACCACCTTGAGGGGCGCCACCGAGTGGTGCGACTCTTTCGTCAGACGTACGACGGTGCCCCAGACGGCGAACCCCACGGCGTGCCCGGCGAAGCGCATGGGGCCTTCGACCAATTTCACTTCAACCACGCCGTCACCCTTTAAGGCAATGGCGTCCCTCTGCATGCGTTCCATTGCCGTCTCTCGAGCCGAGTACATCGCCTCGGTGTAGTTCGTCAGCTCTACGTTCTGCGACTTCTGCTGTAACGCGGTCCCCACGTTGCGCCGGGGCGCGTAGACAAAACTCGCTCCCGAGGCCAGCCCCAGAGGTTGCCAGCCGGCCACCATCAAGAGCGTAAAGTCGCGCGCGGAGAGATCCGAGACAAAGACCCCGCTGGCGTCCACCGGTTTCGCCCCGACGGGACGAACGGCGGTGCCAAGAAGCGAGATCTCGATGTGAGTCGAGTACACCTGGCGCTCCACGTGCACGCCGACGACACCGTGAGCGCCGACCTTGGCGGCTTCGTTATGCAGTCGCTGACTGGCGCTGACAAACGCCCGTTGGTGCGCTTCCCCGGCCATGACGATCTCGCCTTGGCCCCAGTTCCATAAGCCGGCGGGCGTCGAAAAGACTGAGAGGCCACTCACCAGTTCCACCGGCTCCCAGCCAATGGAGTGAAGATTCAACTCTTCATCGATCGAGAGATCTGACGTGCCTGCACCGGTCGTGGGTGGCTTCTCCGCCAGAAAGGCGTTCGCTCGACGGACCTCCGCCTTGACATCAAGCGAACTGCTCGTCGCCTCGAGCCCACTCACGAGAGCCTCACGGTCGCTCGGGGTACAGGCAAGGGATCGAAGTTCTTGAATCGCCGAACCCGGTTGCCACGAAGGACCGCCTGAAACTCGTAGTCCCCTCTCTCGAACTCCCATTCACCGAGTTCAAGGTTGGCGCCGCGCAGCGAGTCGCTCCCCAACTGGGCGCGAACGTTGGAGCGAGCGATGAAACGAGCCTGCGACTTCGCAGAAACGATTTGGTCAATCTCTTGGGGACCAGAACTATTGCGCAGCATGGTGCCCGCCCCGCCCATCAGAAACTCCGTCGTGCAGTAAGCCCACACGCGAATGGACGAGATCGAGGCGATAATCGAAACCGGCACGAGCCCGGCTTCGAAGAGCTTGGAGAGCCGTTGGCCCGCCAAATACGTGCTCCAAGGCGGCGTCGTGGGCGCGGGCGCGTCCAGTACCTTGACCGCGGTACCGACCATGTGAAACTCCAGCACCTTCGCGTCAGTGAGGCGAGTCACCGTATCCACCACTCCGACTACGCCGTGCGCTCCGAGTTCGCCCGCCTCTTCGAGCATGCGACTGAACGAACTAGTAAATCCTTGCATCCACGCGGTCTCCACCCACGTTTGTTCATAGTTTTGGCCCCACGTGCGATGTTCGTTCGAGATCATCCCGTGAGAACACTGGTAGTTCTGCACGTACCCGCCCGCTGACCCTCCGTAGGGAGAGAGCGAGCGAGAGAGTCCGCCCATCATGTAGGAGCCCTGTTGCATGGCGCAGAATCCTTGCACCAAACCAACCGGCTCCAGTCCCATCTCTAAACAGGCCGCGAAGTCAGAGACGCCAAGCGCCGAGGAGAACGCCCCCTCGGAGAGTCGTCGCTGCGCCGCTTCGGGCAGGTCCGTCGGCGCCATCAGCCATCCAGCGTAATGATGGTCACGGGCTTGGCCAGGGTCACGTCACCGGAGGTCTTCAGCACGGCGGTGCCGAGGGAGAGGAACTCAATGGTGTGCGAGCCCCACTGGTGCGACTTCTCTTCGAGTCGCACCCCGACGATGCCGGTAGCTCCCAGTTGCGTCGCCTCGTCTTGCATCCTCGTCATAGCCAACTCTCTCGCTTCGTAGAGAGCCTGGGTGAAGTTCGGCAACTCCACGTTCTGGCCCGTTGTACCGAGCGTCTGCCCGATGCCGCGGTGGGCGATGTGGTACACGCAGGTCCCCATGACGAGCCCCTGGGGGAAGTAACCGGTTTGCAGCAACGTCCAAAAGTCCTGTCCGGAGAGGTCCGACGTGAAGGGCTTGCCGAGCTTATTGAGTCGCGAGACTCCGTCTTCGGCGGTGACAGCAGTACCTACCGCGATGAACTCCGCCGCGTCCTTGCCCCAGTCGTAGTAGTTGACGGTGAGGCGAACACCCACCACGCCGTCGGCGCCTAGTTCCGCGGCCTCTTCTTCCATGCGGGTCATGGCCAGTTCGCGCGCGTTGTACATCGCCTCAGTCAGTTTGGTCAGCTCAAGACTCTGACCCCACTTTCGAGTCTGAATACCCGTGTGGTAGATCGACGAACCCATGACGAAGCCGACGGGATGAAAACCGACCTCCTTAATAAGCAGAAACTCATTCACGGACAGATCCGAGGTGAAAAGACCTTTCTCCAACTCTTCTAGTCGGTGTCCCGTCGCCTGGGGTAAGTCGCTCGTTACATCGCTCACGTAGTGCCTCCAATGACAATATTTTCAAGGGCCAGCCGCGCCGCGTCACTGTGGGCGGCCTCGTCGCGCAGCGCTTCGAGAAGTTTGAGTAGCCAGACGTTGACGTCGAGAGTCTCGCTGCGAATACGAATTCCGCCCGAGACATGCCCGAGCGTGCAGCGTAGAGTGGCGCCTTCCAGGCTGGCCTCGAAGAGGTTGTTGGCCAGGGCGATCTGAAGCGAAGAGATCTCCTCCGATTTTCGAAATCGGCCACCGCCGTGTTGACTTTTGAGCCGATCACCCAAAGTGTCAGACAGTTCCTCACTGAGTGTCCTAAGAAGCAGCCGTAGATCTGAACTGTTCGAACGCAGCGCCGCGGCCGCCATGTTGAGATCGTAGGAATCGTCCATGAAGGTCACTGGAGGCCACCTTAGTTCCGGCGGTTTCGGTCACTTCGTGCACCACGATGTCGTGACAGAGTCGGAAATTATCGTCGTGTGGGCGTTGGCTTAATGACTCACCCGGTGCGTACCCTGCGGGCGAGTTGCCCTAGATCAATCCGCCGTTGGCGTAGAGGACCTGTCCATTGATCCAGCGCGCGGGCCCCGCGAGAAACGATACGACGTCCGCGATGTCCTCGGGCCGGCCGAGTCGACCGAGCGCGGTCATGTGGGCCAGTCTCTCGACGGACGTTTGATCGTTACTGGCCAGAAAGAGAGAAGTCGCGGTGGGGCCGGGGGCGACGGTGTTGACGGTGATGTCGCGACCGCTCAACTCCTTGGCCAGGATCATAGTGATCACGTCGACCGCGCCCTTTGACGCCGAGTAGGCGCTGTACGTCGGCACGGCGCGTTGGGTCACCGAGGTTGAGAAGTTGATGATCGCGCCACCGTCGCGTACCTTACGCACGGCCTGTTGGTCAACCACGAAGGTTCCGCGCACGTTGGTGCGAATGATCCGGTCGAGTTCGTCTAGGTCGAGGTCGGCCAGCGTTGAGAGTGACATGATTCCCGCAGTGTGGGCCACCACGTCAACGCCGCCGAAGTGCTGGGCCGCCTCGTGGAAAAGAGAGGACATGTCAGCTTCATCGGCGACGTCGCCGCCGATGGCCACGGCCACGCCTCCGGCGCCCGTGATCCGTTCCACGACCTCGTCGGCCTTTGCGCGATTACTGGAGTAATGCACCACCACGCTCAATCCGTCGCGGCCCAGTCGTTCGGCCACGGCTCGCCCGATCCCGCCCGATCCACCGGTCACGATGGCCACCCTTGGCCCTTGCGAGATTGACGCTGACATATCGGTACTCCTTTCACCGGCGGTGCTGATCCCGGTACGAATGTACGCGAACACGACGCTCTCGTCCGTTCGAGACGGCCAACGTCTGGCTGCAGCTTTTCAAACGTAGCGCTGTTGGCCGCGACGCCCCACGACGGCCCGTGAGGTCAGCCGTCAACGTCGAGAGGGATTGGTGAATCCGGCGCGCACGACGCCTTCACCCCTCGGTTATCGTTCGCAGCGGGAGCGACGTTTCGCCTCAATAGGGGGACCTATGACCACCACTGTCAGCATGAAAACAACGATCGCCGTGCTTGGCGTCGGGCGGATGGGTTCGCCAATGGCCACCCGACTGATCGGAGCGGGCTTCAAAGTGCGGCTCTGGAATCGGTCTTTCGAGTCGCTCGCTCCCCTCATCGAACGAGGAGCTCACGCGGCAGAGTCGCCTTCGGACGCGGCGCACGGCGCGGACGTGGTGTTGACCATGTTGCCGGACGGCGCCGTCGTGCGCAACGTCATGGAGGGGACCCACGGCGCGCTCGCCACCATGGGCCCTGGCGCCGTCTGGCTCCAAATGAGCTCGGTCGGCGTGGAGTGGGCCGAGATGCTCAAAGTGTTGGCCGACGCACACGGTGTTACCTACGTCGACGCTCCCGTATCCGGCAGCATCGGGCCCGCGAAAGATGGAACCTTGATCGTGCTGGCTAGCGGGCCTGACGACGCGCACGAGCGCGTCGCTCCCGTCTTCGAGGCCCTGGGGAGTGAGACGGTCTGGCTGGGGCCCGCGGGTGCTGGTTCTCGCGCAAAATTGGTGCTCAACAACTGGCTCGTCGACCTGGTCGAGTCGACCGCCGAAACGCTCCACTTCGCTCAAGGTCTCGGGCTCGATCCGAACGTCATCGTCAGGCTCCTCAACGACGCTCCGATCGGCTCGCCTTACGCCGTGGCGAAGGCGCGAAGCATGCTCGCTGGCGACTTCACCGCTAATTTCGCTCTCAGACTCGCGTTGAAGGACGCAAAACTTTCGCTCGAGGCGGCGAAGTCGGCGAACATCGATCTACGGCTCACGGACAGCCTCGTGGGGTCGTGGCAGCGCGCCGTTGACGCCGGACGAGGCGACGAGGACGTCTCGACGGTGTATCGCAAATGACGCGACAGGCTCCTCGCGGGAGTGACGAGTCGGGCGGCCCGTGATTCGGGCAAGGCCGCCAACCTTCGCGGCCTCGCCGCGGTGAGAGTCAGGCTCAGGAGGCAAGAGCCATTAGAGACCGCTGGTCGTCGCGGTCTCGGCCACTTCGTCGGCACCGTCAAGATCTCGGCCCTAGCAAAGGGCACACGTCGTCCGGGTTTCATCAACTCCCGTCGCTCGGAGAACTCCCGACTCGGGCCTTATCCTGATTAGGCGGGAACGAAAGTGCGGTTCCTAGAGCCGTAGGCGCCGGGTCTTTCGGGTACGACATCACTTAGTCTCACAAGCAGGGACCGCATCGCATCGCTTCACGATTCGACGCGATCAAGTAGAAGAAGGCACGGATGAAAGCGAAAGATCTACTCAGCAGGGTCAGCGACAATCTCTCGGTCGGACGCTCCTTTGGCTCCGCCTACGAGAAGGATGGTCTATACGTGATTCCCGTGGCCTTCGTCGCCGGGGGCTGCGGAGGTGGCGAAGGTCCCACTGGGACCTCGTCGAGCGACACCGACGATGACGACACCGTCGAAGAGTCCCCGCACGGTTCGGGCGCGGGATTCGGCGGCGTCGTCTTTCCCGTGGGCGCCTACGTCGTGAAAGATGACGACGTACGGTGGGTGCCCGCGATCAACGTAACGCTGCTCGCCCTCGTCGGTCTCGGCGTCTTTCGATTCCTCGTGAAGTCGTCGATGAAGGCGCGTACTCACCGACGGGGCTAGCGAGGCTTCACGCCGGGCTTGGTTTCGCCTCACGGGGATCAGGTCGACCAACGTTCCAGTGTCGTCCTACGGTGGCCATCCAACCTCCGTCGCCCCGGGGAATCAGCAGAAACCGCGAGATCATTCTCTGTCCCCCCAAGTGGTCGCCGTAGAGGAGGTCGACCACCAAACGCTGGCGCGCGAGAACCAACTCTCGTAGTTGGCCGAACTCAGGATCGGCGGGGTCACGGTAGGCGCACTGCCAGAACGAAACATCCCCGGAGGCCACGTAGAGATCCCTGCTGAGACGTCGAAACTTGTCCACCGGCGGGCGCGTGAAGTGGCTGGGTTCGTCAACAGTCTCAAAGTGCCAGCCGTCGAGAACAGCTATGCCGCTTCCCACGTTGCGAAGGGACATGGTGAAGAAGAGAACGCTGTCGGTGACCTCCGCGGTGGCACCTCCTCCGGGCGTTACCACGTAGTGGCTGTCGACAAACGTGACCTTGACCGGTGCGTCTTCGGGACGAGAGGGCATCAAGAGTGGACGCATCCCCGCGAGGAGCGACTCTTCGGCAATGCGAGCGGAGCGATTTCCCGAACGAACCGAGGCAAAGGTCGCGCCCGCCAGCACCAAGGTTCCTCCCGCCGTGGCGAGCGAAGAAATTACGACCCAGTTAGCCATCGCCACATAGTAGAAGTCGCTTCTCGTGGCCGCCCGGGAACAATGCTCCATCAACTTTCGGTTGATATCACTATTTTCGCGGTCCCCGACCTAGCCTGGCCAGGATGAGACTCGACGTGTATCGCAGTTGCTCGCGCCAAGAAAAGGTCCAGGTGCTGGAGGCCTTTTGGCGATCCCATGTGAAATCGTCAGATCGCATTCACCTGGCTGCTGTTCAGTATGGCCCGTACGCCGTCATCTGCCTCGTGGCCGTGGCTGTCGAACTGGCCGTGATCATCGCACTGGCCCTGAGCCGAGCCATCGTCATTGGACTCATCGCCATTCTTTTGGAGGTGGTCGCGGTCACCTCGCTGTGGTGGGCACTGGTGCGAACGCGCGCTGTCCGCCGCGACTTCACTCTGAATTAGATCAGTGGCTCGTTGGCGAGTGAACGGAGGACTTGTTCGCCGCCGCAGCGACGTTCTGGCCGTCAATGGCCTTGCGAAGCAAGTGCGTGAGCGTGGCTCGTTCATCTTCATTCAGCGCGCCGAGAATTTCATCTTCCAAAGTCTGCTGTGCCGCTTCTGCGCGATGAAGAGCTTTTCTTCCTTCGTCGGTCATCGAGACGAGGTGGCGACGACGGTCCGTGGGATCGCGACGCCGCTCCACCAGATCGGACGACTCTAGGTCGTTCAGTAACAGCACGCAGTAGTTCGCGTCGATGCACAGTCCATCAACGAGAGCCTGCTGGGGGACCTCGTCATAGTCGCGCAGGTACGACAGCGCGCCCAACTCCTTGAGGGTCTGGCCAAGCAGCTCGGGCGTGCTCCGTCGATTGATCAGCCGGGAGAGTTGCGTGAGCAACAGGATCGGTCCGGTGGACAGATTTTCATCCATCAAACGTAATGGTAGTGAGGCGTCGATATTCATGCTATCGTGATTATATTACTTCCACGATCATAATGATTCGTTGAGAAGTTCTTCCACCTACTCACGGAGGTCCGTCATGGCCCTTTTTTCTCGGCGTTCAACAGGCGAAACTGAATCTCGCCGCTGGATTGCTCTCGTCGTCGTCTGCCTGGCCATGCTCATGGCCTCCCTGGATTC
Source organism: Acidimicrobiaceae bacterium (assembly GCA_025463285.1). GTDB lineage: Bacteria > Actinomycetota > Acidimicrobiia > Acidimicrobiales > RAAP-2 > RAAP-2. The sequence goes on from JAOBWI010000003.1 coordinate 28,430, forward strand.
GTCGATCGTCAACGTGGCTCTCCCCTCGATTCAACGAAGTCTGCACTTCTCCCAGTCCAGCCTGACCTGGGTTGTTGATAGCTATCTCATCGCCTTTGGCAGTTTCTTACTGCTCGCCGGGCGCCTCGGTGACCTCCTCGGACGTAAGAAGGTGTTCCTCAGTGGCGTCGCGCTCTTCACGGCATCATCGTTGGTCTGTTCGCTGGCACAGAACCAAGCCACGCTCATTACCGCGCGATTCTTTCAAGGTCTCGGGGGCGCTGTCTCGACCTCAGTCATCGTCGCCATTATCGTGACGGAGTTCACCGGCCCGCAGGAGCGCGCTAAGGCCATGAGCTCGTACATGTTCGTGGCCGTCGGTGGAGGTTCGATCGGCCTACTGGTCGGGGGTGCGTTGACTCAAGCGGTCAGTTGGCACTGGATCTTCCTGATCAACGTGCCGATCGGCATCATCACGCTCGTGCTGGGTTCTCTGTTGATCCGAGAGAACGAAGGACTCGGCGTACGAGAAGGAATCGACATCGCCGGATCGCTCCTCATGACCTTGTCACTTATCGTGGGCATCTACGCCATCGTGACCTCCTCCACCTACGGCTGGCTTTCGTCGCACACGCTCGGCTTTGGCGCCGCGGCGCTGGTCTTGGGCGGTGTCTTTGCCGTGGTCGAGTCACGAGTGGCGAAGCCCATCATTCCCACGCGTATTCTTCGGTTGCGAAGCCTCATGGCCTCCAGCGTGGTGCGGGCATTCGCGTTCTCGGCCATGTTCGCCGTGTTCTTCTTTGGCGCCCTATACATGGAGAAGGTGCTCGGATACGGTCCCTTGAAGACCGGCGTGGCCTTCTTGCCCTTGACTCTCGTGGCGGCCGTCACGGCCATCAGCGGGACTGGTCGGCTGCTCGTTCGCTTTGGTCCCATGCGACTCCTCATTCCCGGCCTGTGCTTGGTGATCGTCGGGCTAGCTCTTCTGTCGCGCACCGGGGTACACGCGCAGTACGCGACCTCGATCTTGCCCGCCCTGCTTCTCCTGGGTGGGGGTATAAGCATCTCTTCGGTGCCGCTCCTGACGGTCGCCATGGCTGACGTGCCACAGTCCGATTCCGGGCTCGCCTCGGGCATCGTGAACGTGTCGATGTGGCTCGCCTCCTCGGCCACGTTGGCGGTCTTGGGCACACTCGCCGCTAGTCGTACGCGCTCACTGAGCGCACACCAGGGAATCTCGGACGCGCTCGTCTCTGGGTACCACGAGACGTTCTTGATCGGCGCCCTCATGGCACTGGCGGGTCTGGTGGTGGCGGTGGTGGTCCTGCGTGCACCGGCCAAGGAAGTGGTCGACGCCCGAAACGCGGAAACCTCCGACGGCGGCGACGTCGGGGCCTACGAAATCGCCCAGGCCGAGCTCTGATTCCAACCGCCTGCCGTCCGAAAGCGAGAACTTCGAGCCGGGCGAGAATCTAGTCACGCGCGCACCGTCTTGGCGTTGCTTAGTCCCGTTGAGGATCACGCGGATGCTACGAGGGTCCGGCGATCCCCGTCGGCCCAGACCTACTGGCCGTGCGCGAGCGGAGGTACTTTCATTACTCTAGGGAGTTCAACCACAAGCTAGGAAGGTCACCATGCCTAACGAGTTCGCTATTGACATCACCCGTATCCGAGACGACGCCCGTAAACATCTCGAGCAAGGGGCGCTCACCTCGGCCGACACCACCGACGTCGACCGAGTTGTTGCAGTACTCAACAAAGTGATCGCTAGCGAGATGGTGTGCTACTTGCGCTACACGCAGAACGCGATCGTGGCCCAGGGTATTCACCGCGAACAGGTGTCCGCGATGTTTGTCGATCACGCCGACGAAGAACTCGGACACTTCCAACGAGTTTCCGACCGCATCAACCAACTAGGTGGAACGCCAGACATGAACCCGGCCACCTTGAAAGAGCGCGCCATCACCGAGTACCTGGAGCCCGAGGACCCGAGCGACCTTCAGGGCATGATTCGCGAGAATCTTCTCGGAGAACGCGTGGTCATCGAGGTTTACACCGAGATCGTTCACTGGCTGGGCGACGGCGATATCACCTCGCGTCGAATGATGGAGTCACTGCTGAAGGACGAAGAAGATCACGCGGACGAACTCAACGATCTCTACGAGGGCTGACTCACTACTCGCGCAGAGACTCACCCACGATCTTGGAGATTTGATCGATTTCGAGGAGAAAGCCGTCGTGTCCCACGTCCGAGGAGATCACGTGGAGCGGTTCCGCCTTCGGCGTAAGGCGAACCAGCTCCTCTTGGAGACGTAGAGGATAGAGCCGGTCGGAGTCGATGCCGATCACCGTCGCGCGCGCCGAGACTCGGGCCAAGGCGTCGGCAACCCCGCCTCTGTCCCGTCCCACGTCGTGATGATTCATGGCCTCGCTGAGGACGACGTAACTATTGGCGTCGAATCGGGCGGCGAGTTTCTCGCCGTGGTAATCGAGGTAGGACTCGATCGCGTAGCGCCCACCCGCCAACGCGTCACCGTCGTCTTGGACGGTCCGAGCAAAGCGCGTCTCGAACTCACCCGACGTTCGATAGGTAATCTGTCCGATGCCCCGCGCGATGGCCAGTCCTTCGCGAGGTCCGTCACCTCGCTCGTAGTAGTCACCGCCGAAGTAATTGGGATCGGCCTTGATGGCGCGAATCTGCAAGGAACTCAGCGCAATCTCGTCGGCCGTCGACGCCGCGCCTACCGCGAGCACGATGGCGCGACGAACACGGCTGGGTGAACCGACGGCCCACTCCAGCACGCGCATTCCTCCCATCGATCCCCCGATGACGGCGGACCACTCGTCGATGTGCAGGACGTCGGCGAAAGCCCTTTCGACCGCCACTTGGTCGCGTACCGTGATGGTCGGGAACCGAGAGCCGTACACGTTACCGCTGGCATCCAACGAGGACGGACCGGTCGTTCCTTGAGCGCCACCCAGCACGTTGGGACAGACCACGAAGAACTCACCAGTATCGATCGCGAGTCCCGGACCAATGAGACCACCCCACCAGCCCGGCGTGCGGTGACCAGGACCCACCTCTCCCGCGGCGTGCGAGTCGCCAGTCAGGGCGTGCGACACCAGGACGGCGTTGGAGCCATCCTTGTTCAGCGTGCCCCACGTTTCGTAGGCCACGACTACGCGCTCGAGGTGGCCCCCACCTTCGAAGCTGAAGCCCTGACCCTCGCCTTCAAGTGCGACGAACTGCCGCTCGCCCGGATCGTCCCCTTCGCGCCAGTACCCCAAGGCCGCCGTGGTCACGAACCCTTTACAGCGACGAAGCCCTTGTCAAGGTCGGCCAGGATGTCCTCGATCGACTCGATGCCGACCGACAGTCGCACGAGGTCGGGACTCACGCCGGTCGAGAGTTGCTCCTCCTCGCTGAGCTGGGAGTGCGTCGTCGACGCCGGGTGGATCGCCAAACTCTTGGCGTCACCGACGTTGGCCAAGTGGCTGAAGAGCTCCAGTCCTTCTATAAATTTTTTACCGGCCTCCGCTCCGCCTTCGATCCCGAAGGCCAGCACCGCGCCGGCGCCTTTGGGCAAGTAGCGCACCTGAAGGTCGTGCCAAGGGCTCGACTCGAGACCAGGGAAGGCCACCCACTTGACATCCTTGCGAGCTTCGAGCCATTGGGCGACCCTCAACGCGTTAGCCACGTGGCGTTCCATGCGCAAGCTCAATGTCTCTAGTCCCTGGAGAAAGAGGAACGAGTTGAGTGGCGCAATTGACGCCCCGAAGTCGCGCAAATACTGCAGACGGGCCTTCAACACAAAGCGGGCGGGAAAGAGAAAATCGGGCAGTTGTCCGAAGATCAACCTGTGATAGCTCGGGTCCGGCTCGGTGAAGGAGGGAAAACGTCCGCTGCCCTCGTAGTCAAACTTTCCGCCGTCGACAATGACGCCGCCAATCGAGGTGCCGTGTCCCCCGATGAACTTGGTCGCGGAGTGCACCACGATGTCGGCGCCGTGCTCCAAGGGCCGACAGAGATACGGCGTCGCCAAGGTGTTATCCACCACGAGTGGAATCTGGTGGTCGTGCGCTACTTTCGACACCCCTTCGAAGTTCAACACGTCACCCTTGGGATTGCCCAGCGTTTCGGCGTAGAGGGCCTTGGTGTTGGGTCGAATCGCGGCCGCCCACTCAGTGAGATCATCGGGATTCTCGACGAAGGTGGTCTCGATACCGAGTTTGGGCAAGGTGTAATGAAAGAGGTTGTAGGTGCCGCCGTAGAGCGAGGCGGACGACACGATGTGGCCACCGTTCTCGGCCAAGTTGAGCAGGGCTACGGTTTCGGCGGCCGAGCCCGACGCGAGCGCCAGCGCCGCGACCCCGCCTTCGAGGGAGGCGACGCGCTCTTCGAAGGCGGCCTGCGTAGGGTTCATGATTCGTGTGTAGATGTTGCCCAACTCCGCGAGGCCAAAGAGATTCGCCGCGTGCTCCGTATCGCGAAAGACGTAGCTCGTCGTTTGGTAGATAGGAATCGCCCGAGCGTTCGTCGCGGGGTCGGGTTGGGTCCCGGCGTGAATCTGACGAGTCTCAAAGCCCAACTCGGTCATCTCTGTCTCCTCACCTCGTGACGCGCTATCACGACTTCGTTTCTCGATCACTTTATCCACTAATCCTATTGAATTACTTAAGTTTTTCGAGGGGCGCGACTGTCCGGCACTTCAGCGCGAGCGCGCTCGCCAGTACGCTCGGCGCGTGGATGACTTCCAGACGTACGTTCCCTCGCCCGCTCGCTACGACACCGCCAGTTTTCGACGCTGCGGTCGTAGCGGTCTCAAGTTGCCGCCGATCTCCCTTGGACTATGGCACAACTTCGGCGACGGTCGAGCCATCGATACCCAACGCGCCATCTTGCGGCGCGCCTTCGACCTCGGGGTCACTCACTTCGACCTGGCCAATAATTACGGACCGCCCTACGGCAGCGCCGAGATCAACTTCGGAAAAGTTCTGCGCGAGGACTTTCGCTCCTTGCGTGATGAACTCGTTATCTCGACCAAAGCCGGCTGGGATATGTGGCCGGGGCCCTACGGCGACTTGGGGTCGCGAAAGTATCTTCTCGCTAGCCTCGACCAGAGTCTCCAACGCATGGGCGTGGAGTACGTTGACATCTTCTATCATCACCACTTCGACCCCACGACCCCCCTCGAGGAGACCCTCGGCGCCCTCGACACCGCCGTGCGACGGGGTAAGGCTCTCTACGTCGGTGTCTCCTCATACTCCGATAAGCGCACCGCTGAAGCGATCAAGATTCTGTCTCAACTCGGAACACCGCTTCTCATTCATCAGCCCTCCTACTCCCTACTCAATCGGTGGATCGAAGAAGGGCTTCTCGACGTTCTGGGAAATGCGGGTGTGGGTTGCATCGCCTTTTCTCCGTTGGCCCAAGGCCTCTTAACCGACCGCTATCTCAACGGGGTTCCCCAGGAATCTCGCGCCGCCCAGGGATCGTCCTTTTCCGCCGACATGCTAAGTGAGAAGAACCTCGATCACGTGCGAGCACTGAACGCCGTCGCCCACGGCCGGGGACAGTCGCTCGCGCAGATGGCCCTGGCCTGGGCGCTGCGAGACCCCCGGGTTACCTCGGTCCTCTGCGGTGCGAGCAGCGTGGCTCAACTGGAAGACAACCTGGGTGCTCTCAATAATCTGGCGTTCTCCGCGGACGAGCTAGCAACGATCGACCGCTACGCCGTCGAGAGCGGCATCGACCTCTGGCGAAACGCGGCCACCGCGTAAGCGTCAGTGAACTTCCCGCACGACGAGAACGGGACAGTGGGAGTGGTGCACGCACTGCGTGGACACCGAACCCATCAGGAGTCCGAGGAAACCTCCGACGCCTCGTGATCCCACGACCAAAATGGTGGCGTTCTTGCTCGCCTCGATCAGCACTTCGGCGGGATTGCCGGGCACGCCGAGCCACTCGACACTCAGCCCCTCAGTCGGTGGCGCCGCCGCCTTGGCGTTCTCGAGAAACGCCCGGGCACCGGTCTCGACCTGTTCGTAGTAGTCGTGTCCGGTCGAACCGGTGACCGGTGAGGCCATGACGGTGTAGGCGTAGGTCACGTGGAGTTCGGCGTGGCGCAACGCGGCCTCCTCGATCGCGAACTCGAGTGCGTTGGCAGCGGCCGGTGAGCCGTCGATGCCGACCACGATGCGGGGGGTGGGTCTGGTGTAGCTCATCGTGCGCTGCCTCCAGTGCTGGGCGAACCGTCTCGACGGCGCGTCACGACGTCGCCTGTGGTTCAATGCCGAAGTCCGCGGTCACCAGGGTCGGCGAGTCACGCGTCAGAGTTTGGCCGCGGAAGAACGCGGGGCGAGCAACGTTCATCGTGATCATCAACATCACCCCGATTAATAGGGTTCCGACGTCGAGGGTGAACGTGCCACCGATTTCACGCCCGAACACCTTTACGTGCGTGTAGTTGTTCTCGGGGTTCCAGTAGTACCAGAACGCCCATCCGAGAATGAGCCATAGCACGACGCCCCCAAAGAGGGGCGCGACGCCCTGCACGAAGAAGTTATGGACGCTCTTCGTCAACTGCTTGCGGTAGTACCAGAAACAGGAGAAGCCGGTCAATCCGTAGTAGAAGGCGATCATGGCACCCAGCGCGTCAATGGAGTCCGCAATCACGTGGCCGGCGGAGATGAAGTTCATCGCCACGTACAGGCCAATGGAGACGACGCCGAAAGAGACCGTGGCGACGGTTGGAGTAAGGAAGCGCTTGCTCGTGTGAGCGAACACGTTGGGCAACGCCTTGTGCACCGACATCGACAAGACCGTTCGCGCGGTTGGCAGAATCGTCGTCTGGGTGGACGCCGCCGCGGACGAGAGCACCATCAACAACAAGAGGTGCGAGAGGATCGAGGCGAACGTCGAGTGTCCAAAGACGGCGGGTCCGAGGATGGACAGCACGTCGTTGACGTTGTTGCCGTTTCCGAGGCCGATACCGGACGAGCCAATGCCGGCGAAGGACTGCACCGCCAGGATTACCAGTGCGTAGGTGCCCAGAAGAACGAAGGTCGAGTAGATCCCGGCCTTGCCGGGAATGTTCTGCGCATCCTTACTTTCTTCATTCAGATTCAAAGCGGTGTCCCAGCCCCAGTAGATGAAGAGCATGTCCGCGAGACCAACGACCAGATCGCTGAAGTGCTTGACCTTGAAGGGATTGAACCAGGTGAGCGAAGGTGTCAGGTGTCCTACTGGGGCGCTGCCGTTGCCTACTCGCACGAGCGCCCATACCGAGAGCACCGTCAGCATGGTCAGTTCGATCCCGAGCAGGGCCTTTTGGAAGTTGGCCGAGACCTCGATGCCGATGTAACAGATCCACGTCATGGCGACGATCCAGGCCACGCCCACGAGAAGCACCCACACGCTCGACGCGTGGTGGCCAATGCCATTCGCGTTAAAAAGATCGAAGACGTACTGGCCGGCGATCTGCGCGAGGCTGGCCATCACGATGACGTCGGCCGCCAGAACCCCCCAGCCGCCCATCCAACCGACGCGCGGATGAAAGGCCCGCGTGGCCCACGTGAAACTGGCCCCGCAGTCAGGGTCCGCCTTATTCATCTGCTGGAAGGCCAGCGAGACACAGAACATCGGTACGAACGCGAGGATCGTGATGATGGGCGCCTGTAAACCGATCGCCACGACAACGAAGCCAAGTGTCGACGCCAGGCTGTACGCCGGCGCGGTCGACGCAATGCCGATCACGGTGCTGGAGATGAGACCCAGCGCCCCCCTCTTGAGGCCCTTCTGCTGCGCCGAATTCGCCGGTTCTACCGTTACAGTCACGCCGCCCCTTTTTCACGTGCACAAGTACGTGCGGTCGTACCCTGGGAGAATTCGACAAATGCTATAGCAGTGAGGTTCCTCAACATTGGGTTAGAGGGAGGACGCGGGGCTACCCCCTCTGACTAGCTCGATTCGGGCGCGTTTCTACTTCGTGCACACCCAGGTGCCGGCGATCTTTTCTCCCCGACCCTTCTGTCCCGCCACCGGCGCCAGCGACACGTTTAAGGTTCCCGACTTGTAATGATCAGTGAAGGTAACGCTGCCCGAGCCGAGCTTCGCTCCGGCGTTCCACTCCTCGTCGATGGTCGCTCCGGCCTTGACGCCCAGAGTAAAGGCGGAGGTCGTCGAGGGAAAGCGGGCCTCGATTCCCTTCGAACTGATCAACACGTACCACTGATCGTTCGTCGGATTGATCTTCGTGTCGGTGAAGTACAGCCTCACGGTGGCCACGCCGCGAGAGATGGAAATATTGTCCGGCTTACACGTCGCGCCTTTGGCGATGATCAGTGTGCCTTTCGCTTGACCCGACAGGGTGAACGTGCCAATCGAGGACGGGGACGCCCCCGCCAGCCCCGCCGCCATCAGTAACGCCGTTCCCACGGCGCTGAGCGTCACGACGCCTCCGCGAGTTCCTCTTCTCATGGTGATCCCTTCTCCGAAACGCCAAGCCAGAGCCAGTGACTAGAACTACGGGCGATGCTGCGCGCATCCAACGTTGATGCACGAATCCTACGGGTCGGGCCTTTGTCCCACCGGTCAGCCCCGATTCTCGAGCGAAACAGTGGCGATCAGGGCGCCGAGTCGCTCCAACGCATCGCGGGTCCGCACGCCCCACCAGAAAAGATCTTTGCCGTCGACCAAGATCGTCGGGGCCACCGATTCAAGTTCCGGGAGTTGGCGCTTGGTAAAGGGATAGGGCTCACTCGGCGCCAACACCACGTCGGGGTGGCGTTCCAGCGCGTCGCCCAGTTCGATGTGCGGGTATGGCCCGTCGTGGCTAAAAACGTTCCGCACGCCCAGGTGCGTCAGCACCGACGAACCGTACGTGGGTACGCCCAAGGCCATCCAGGGTCGACGCCATATGGGGACGAAGGTGCTCAGCGACACCTCTCGCGGCGAGCCGATCTGCCAGGGCTCATACGTCGAGTCAACCCGTCGAGCGAGTTCGCGCAAAGAGGGATTGACGTCATCGAGCGATCGCACCTTCAGTACGTGGACGAAGAGCCCGCGCTGCACGAGAGCCGCGTGGTCCTCCAGCCGGTTCTCCTCAACGTCCATGACGACTAAGTCCGGGCGGAGCTCCACGATTCGATCGAGCGTCGGATCCTTGGTTCCCCCCACGTGCTCGAGATCGTCGCGTTCACAGAATCGGGTGCAGGCGACGGGCGTGCGGTCCCACGCCGACAGGGTCTCGGTGACCGAGGGCACCAGGCTCACGATTCTCACGTCACATCGCTTTTAGCGCGGCCGCGACGGCGCGACGTTTAGAGATTCTGTTCGAGCTCCGCAACGACGGCCACCCGGTCTTCCTTCGCCGGCATTGTGTAGTACGGCACGTGCTTAGCCCAGTAGTAGAACATCGGGATCAAGCCGAGGGCCATGGCGCCCAGGCCGATGTAGACCGTGGCCGGATTCGAGTCCCAGAGACCGGGAATCGATTCGTAGAACATGTAGCCCATGAAACTTGCGCCAACGAGGGGCCACAGTCCCATGAATACGAAATTGTTGAGCGACTTCAGGAGTTCGCGACGGAAGAGCACGACGACGGCGAACCCGGCTAAGCAATAGTAAACGCAGATCTGCAGACCGATCGCGGCGATGCCGTCAGTCAAGATCTTGCTGACCGAGCCAATGAACTGCCCGAAGACAAAGAGCAGGAGCGAAATGACGGTCACCACGGCCGTGGCAAAAATGGGCGTTTTGCGCTTCTGGTTCACGGTGCCGAAGCGCTTGGGCAACGTGTTGTCGCGACCCATGGAGAACATCGTTCGGGTGACCTGAATCAAGGTGGTCTCTAACGTCGCAACGGTCGAGAGAACTACCGCCAACACGATGAACTTCCCTCCCGTTCCGCGCCAGGCTTCTTGGCCCAAGGCGCTGAGGACGTCGGCCTCGTTGTGATTGATCTGGTTCATCGTCAACACCATGTTGGTCGCGATGGTGAACACTTCAAAGAGAACAAATACGACGATCACGCCAATGATTGCCCCGAGCCCGGGCGTCTTTTTCGCTCCCTTGGTCTCCTCGTTGAGATTCGCGGTGACGTCCCAGCCCCAGTAGTAGAAGGCGGCGATAAGCGCTCCAGAGACAAAGCCGGCCTGGCCGTGAAAGATGCTCGGCGAAAACCAGTGCCAGGAGAAGGCGTGGATGTGGTTCGCGTGGAAAATAGCCAACACCGCAAAGAGCACCAAGAGGAACAGTTCGATGCAGGACATCACGATCTGCACGGTGACCGTGATGGTCACGCCCGCGGCGACCGCGCAGACCATCGCGAGAAAGAAGACCGCCCCGACCAACGTCACGTCGGTCGTGTTATTCGCGGCGGCGGCCGAGAAGAGATTCAAGACATTGGCCCCGGCGGGAACCGTCGCGATCACCATGAAGATCAGGGCTGACACGATCAGGGCCCAGCCCGAGAGAAATCCCAGTAAAGGGTGCAACGCCCGGCGGACCCACGAATAGGCCGCGCCCGAGTTGGTTTCCACCCGACCCAGATAACTAAAAGCGAAAACGATGCCGAACATGGCAATCCCGCAGTAGAGCAATGCGCCGGCGCCCCCTAGGGCCACGGCGGCGATGAGCGCCCCGGTGGACGCGGCGATGGAGTACGCCGGGGCGACACCCGCGACGCCCATAATGACCGAGTCAAACAGCCCGAGCACCCCGGCCTTCAGGGCGTGTGTCGGTGAAGCCGAGTCGAAAACTTCTAGGGTGTCGGCCACGCTTGACGATCTCCTTTGTCGGGTATCACCTTCAGGAATAAAGAGAGTGAGACAAGGTAACACGGTGCGTGAACCGCGGCACCGAACTCCCGAGAGCCCGGGGGGCTATCGATTGATGGACCCGCGCGGTACAGACGCGGGCATCTGGGGCGGCAAGTCGACCGGTTCCCACGGCCGGCAATTGATGCCCGGTAACGTTGTCAGACGAGGACGCCTGGTACGCCACGGCAGTATCGCAGAGAGAGACCACGACGTGCCACTCCTAGAGAGATTCGATGACGAGAACGCGCCCCCCGTCACCCCCAAGGAGATCAAGGAGCGCTGGGTGAACTTTCATCGTCAAGTGCGTCTCATGTCGGGCACGCGCCTCCAACGAACGGCGGGGCGGATTTTGGGTGAGGACACTTGGCGCTACGCCACCGCGAGATTTATTTTCCGTCCGGCGATCCAGTTACTTCGTCGCGTGCGAAAGAGTGTGAAACCCACGGTGGTGACCAAAGCCGCAGCCTCGAAGACGGCCGAGATCTTTCCCGTCAACTATCGCCCACTGAGAGTTGACTTCGCGCTCGCGCTTTTGGACATGCCCTACGACGCGGACGATGTTCACGTGGTGGTCATCGATGAAACCGACGCCCAGCCCGCTGACATTGTGTCGATGATCAACACCGAGCTGAATGAGACGAGCGCCGAGTGGCTCTTTCTGGCCGACTCATCGTTCTCCACCGACATGATCCGCTTCGCGGTGGCGACACTGCTAACCCAGGCCAGCCCCCGTGACGACGTCGTCTTCGGCGATGAGGACGGGCCGAACGAGTACTCGCCCATCCTCAAAAGTCCCGCGGTCGGTCCTCACACCCTGCTCAGCTACAACGTGGTGGGTCGCCCGGCACTACTGCGCGTCGAGACTCTCTTCGGCGCGGGCGGATTTTCCGCGGAGGCGGGATGGGCCTATGAGCACGACGCGTACTTACGAATGAATGAGCGCGGTGCACACTTTCGTCACGTCGCGAAAGTCTTGCCGGGTGGTCGGCCCCCCGCTGGCTTCGAGGCGGCGCGTCTCAACGACGACACGTGTCGTGTCGTCCAGCGCGCCCTAGAGCGTCGAGGATGGGCGGGCGTGGCGACGCCCGGGCCGCTGGGTGGCCTGGTGCGCTGGCGCCCGGAGATTCCGACCCCGGCGCCCTCGATCGACATCATCATTCCCACGCGAGATCGCATTGATCTAGTCCGCCAGTGCATCACGTCCATTGAAGAGAAGACAACGTATCCCAACTACAACGTCATCATTCTTGACAACGACTCCGTGCAGGAGGAGTCTCTCGCCTACTTCGCGACCACCGCGTACACGGTGGTCCCCTGCCCGGGACCTTTTAACTACGCCAAGATAGTGAACCGAGGCGTTGAGCACTCCCGCGCGGACTACGTGGTCACGCTCAACAACGACACGGTCGTCGTCACGCCAGACTGGCTCGAGCAGATGCTCGCACTCGCCGCCCTGCCCGACGTGGGCATCGTCGGCGCGTGTATCCATGACCCCGACGGCCATCACGAACACGAGGGTATCGTCGTCGCGCCGTACCCCCAACATCTACGCACCGACACGAACTACCCGCACGTGGATCACTTCTCCCTGGCTACGCGGGATGTCGCGGCGGTGACCGGTGCGGTGCAGATGGTCGAGCGTTCGTTCTGGGAGTCGCTCGGCGGGATGGACGAGCAACTGAAGGTCGTGATGAACGACGTGGACATCTGTTTTCGAAGCCAAATGGAGGACCGCTACGTGGTCTACACGCCCGACGCGCGACTATTGCACCACGTGGGTTCCTCGCGAGGCAAGCTCGACCCCATTGAGGATCGCAACCGCTTCCTGCGGCGTTGGGGCATCTTCGCCTCCTTTCGCGATCCCTATTTTCCCGCGTCGCTTCTACTGTTGGGCGAGAAGATGTTCTACTTCCCTCGTTGACGTAGTCCCAAGGACGCCACTCCACCCTTGTAGCCTGAAGAAGTGATTTCGACGAGGGACCGAGTCTTCGCCTTCTATCGTCGGCTCCCTCCCTACACCGGGCCGCTACTTCTTATCCTTCTCGCGGTACTGGCGGGCAACGCCATGTACGTCCTGCGTCTGGCCAGCAATGACCCCATCTCCTGGACGGCGGGGATCTCTCACAAGCTCTGTCGCATTACCTGTGGCCGCCCGGCCATCGACCCGAATCTCGGTTTTATTACCCAGGCTCTCGGCCACCTGGCGGCGATGGACCTGCTGCACGGCCATCTCCCGTGGTGGAACTCGTTCGAAGGTCTCGGACAGCCCTTGGTGGGCGAGATGCAGTCGGCGGCGCTTTTCCCACTGACGCTGTGGTTCGCTCTGCCGTCGGGTCTCGTATGGTTTCACATCTCGCTGGAGTTCATCGCCGGCGTCTCGACGTACTTTCTGGCTCGACGACTGACTCTGCCGGTCTTTTTTGCCACGTTCGCGGGCATTCTCTTCGCCCTCAACGGCACCTACGCCTGGCTCGGCAACGCCGTCTTAAATCCCGTCGCCTTCTTGCCCATGCTCGTGCTCGGCATCGAGATGATCCTCGATTCGGGGACCAGCGCCTCCAAACGGGGTTGGTATATCGCGGCCATCGCCCTGGCTCTGTCGATGTACGCCGGCTTCCCCGAGGTGGCGTACTTTGACGGACTCTTCGCCCTCGCCTGGGCCATCGTTCGGCTCTTCTCGCTCCCGCGCGCCCAACGCCCCCGCGTCCTGCGGCGGCTGGGCCTGGGTGGCGTCATCGGCGTCGTGTTGTCCTTGCCGGTGCTCATTCCTTTTGAGGACTTTTTGAAGGTCGCCTTTATCGGAAGTCACACCGCGGCCCTGGACGGGGTCATTCGCTTGCCGAATGAGTCCGTCGCGGGACTCTTCGACCCCTACGTCTTTGGAACGATCTTCTCCAATATGAACGTGCAGTCGTTCTGGGGGGAGGTCGGCGGCTACTTCGGCGCCGGGGTCTGCGTGCTGGCCCTGGTTGGTATCGTTGGTCCTCGCCTGCGAACGTTGCGGATTTTTCTCGCGGCCTGGACCCTCGCCGGACTGGCGGGAGCCCTCGACGTTCTGCACTCGCGGGTGGTGTGGAATCTCATCCCGCTGGTGAACACGTCCTCGTTTCCTCGCTACATCATGCCCAGTTGCGAGATCTGCGTCGTGATCCTGGCCGCGTTCGGCCTGGCCGACTTCACGACCAGCACGCGATCGAAACGCCTCTTCACGACCGCGTCGATAGCGATGGGCCTGGTCTTGCTCTGGTGCGTGGAAGAGGCCCGGTCCTATAACAAGGGCGTCGTCCTCACTCATCGAGCCGACATCATCTTGATTGGTCTGGTGTGCCTGCCCTGGATCGCCGTCGGACTGCTGCTCGTCCTCGGGCGATTCTCCAAATACCGCGCGACGACGTTTCTCATAGCACTGGTCGTCGTGGGCGAAAGCCTCCTGTACTTCTTCGTCCCCACCGCCGAGTCGCCCAAGCGCATCACCGTCGACTACGCCCCCATCCACTTCTCGCAGAGCAACGTGCATCAAGAGCGCTACTTGGACTTCGCGGTGCTCTATCCCAACTGGGGCAGCTACTACGACCTCAACTCCCTCGGCTCCATCGACCTGCCCTATCCCCAGAAAATGAAGAACCTCATCGAAGACCAGCTCTACCCCGGCCTCAATCCCGGTAACCAGTTCGTCGTCAAGGGGGGCATGGTCGGCGTCGAAGCCCTCGAGGCGCAAGTCGTCAAGCACTTCAAGGCCTACGAGGACGCCTCCGTGAAGTATCTTCTGATTCCCAGTTCGGTCATTATCAATCCCAAGTTGACCGCGCTCGGCGTCACCCCGGTCTTCAAAGACTCGCTGGCCAGCATCTATCAGATGCCCCACACGCGAGCGTTCTTCACCGCATCGTCGTCGTCGTGCAGCGTCACCAGCACCAACGTGAACGTCGCCACCGTGAACTGTCCGAGCGGTGGAGCGACCCTGCTGCGCACCGAACTCTCGATGAAGGGCTGGACGGCGAGCGTCAACGGGAAGTCGGTCAAGATCACCACCGTCAATGGCGTGTACCAAAAGATCAGCCTGCCCGAGGGCACGTCCACCGTCGAGTACCGCTTCTTTCCTCCTCACGAGCGCTTCGCCATCCTCTTCGGCCTCCTGGGCGCGCTCTTTCTCATCGGCTCGTTCCTCGACGAACGATGGCGCTTCTTTCCTTCGCGACGACGCCCGCGCACGCGGTACGTTCCGGCGCGAGACGCCGCGGGGTCGAGTACCTTGACTGACGAAGGAGCAGGCGCGACGGAGAGCCCGGGCGTGCCTAACACCACGTGAGCGCCCTCGACGACATCGACCTGACGAAGTCCCTCACCAAGGAAGAGTCCGACCAGCGGGTCATCCGAGCGCAGCACCGTCTCACCCAGCTTCGCCTCTTCACCGCCGGCCTTCTCGAGCCGCACGTGGTGGGGCCCGGACTTATCGTGGTCTTCGAGGGTTTCGACGCGGCCGGCAAAGGCGGGGCCATTCGTCGTCTCACCGCCAGCATCGATCCGCGCCACGTGCGAGTGAAGCCCATTGGAGCTCCCACCGACGAAGAGCTCCGTCACTTCTTCCTGTGGCGCTTCCAAAGCGTCATCCCCGGTCGCGGCGAGATGACGGTCTTTGACCGGTCCTGGTACGGACGACTCCTGGTCGAGCGCGTCGAGAAACTCATCGACCACGACACCGTCGAACTCTCGGCTCAAGAGATCGTGGAGTTCGAACGTATGCTCACCGACGACCAAACCACCCTCGTCAAGTTCTGGCTCCACATCTCAGAAAAAGAGCAGCTGAAGCGCTTTAAAGATCGTGAAAGCGATCCCCTCAAGCGATGGAAACTCACGCCCGACGACTGGCGAAATCGCGAAAAACGGCCGGCCTACGAGAAGGCGCTCGAGTACATGATCGACACCACCAACGAGAAGCACGCCCCCTGGAATCTGATTCCCGCCGAGAGCAAGTACTACGCCCGGGTGGCCGTCCTCGAGACGCTGATCGAGCGCTGGGAGCACGACCTCAAGCGTCACGGTCACGAGGTGCCGCCCGCGCGCAAGGGCAACTACCTCCAGTGAGCCCCAGCCCGCGCTACGGCATCACCATCCCTTTCGACGGGGTCACTCTGCTCGAACACCGCGACTGGTTCCGCCGCCTGGCCGACCTTGGCTACAGCGACGTCTGGTCGGCCGAGATCGACGGGGCCGACGGCTTCACCCCGCTGATCGTCGCCGCCCTGAGCGAGACGCGTCTTCACCTCGGCGTCGCGGTGACGCCGGTGTTCACGCGTGGTCCGGGACTACTGGCCATGAGCATCGCCGCCGTGGCCGAAGTGGCGGGCGGGCGCTTCACCATGGGACTGGGCGCCTCGAGCCAGCCGATCGTCGAACAGTGGAACGGCATCCCCTACGACCACCCCTACGCCAGAACGCGCGACACGCTGCGTTTCGTGAAGCGCGCGCTCGACGGCGAGAAGATCGACGAGGTCTTTGAGACCTTCGAGGTCCACGGATTCAAACTGGCGCGTCCCGTCGTTGAACGGCCGCCCATCCTCTTGGGGGCGCTGCGAC
Organism: Acidimicrobiaceae bacterium; assembly: GCA_025463285.1. Taxonomy (GTDB): domain Bacteria; phylum Actinomycetota; class Acidimicrobiia; order Acidimicrobiales; family RAAP-2; genus RAAP-2. The sequence continues at coordinate 44,807 of JAOBWI010000003.1, forward strand.
CGGGCATGCTGCGTTTGGCCGGACGAGAAGCGGACGGCGCGATTCTTAACTGGCTGTCCGCGGAGGACGTGGCCCAGTGTCGCGCCGAGGTCGGCGAGGGCAAGACCATCGCCGCGCGCCTGTTCGTTATTCCGACCGAGGACGTCGACGCCGCCCGCGTCATCGCTCGGCGCATGATCTCGTCCTACCTAACCGTGCCCACCTACGCGGAGTTTCACCGCTGGCTCGGTCGCGGCGACGCCCTCCAGCCGATGTGGGACGCTTGGGCCGCGGGTGATCGCAAACGAGCCAACCAGGTGATACCCGACTCGGTGGTCGACGAGTTGGTGATCCACGGCTCCTATCAAGCGTGCCGCGAACACGTTCAGCGCTACCTCGACGCCGGCGTCGATACGCCCACCATTGCCATCGTCCCCTCCGGCGTCGATCTCCTCGACGCCGTCGAAGGACTCGCGCCGAGCTAGACGGCCTCGGCCTCTAAGAACTCGAGCACCTCGGCGAACTTCTTACGGGCCGCGACGGTGCGGGTGGGAATGTGATCACTTGGAACTTCGTGCGCTTCGTAGTTCTTGAGCGCGTGACGAGCCACCGTCTGGCGGTGTACTTCGTCGGGCCCGTCGTAGATTCGCGCCGCCCGCGCGGCGCGGTACATCGACTCTAGGGGCATGTCGGTGGAGTAGCCGAGCGAACCGTACGTCTGAAGGGCGCGATCGATCACGTTGTGAAGAACGCTGGCGCCGTAGTACTTGATCATGGCGATCTCGTCGCGTGAGGCCGAGGCCCCGACCTGGTCCATCTTCCACGCCGCGTGCATGGTCATCAGACGGGCCGCATGCATCTCGGCCTTGGAGTCGGCGATCCAGTTCTGCACCGTCTGCTTCTCCGACAGGAGTGATCCGTGTGCGTAGCGACTGAGGGCGCGCTCGCACATCATGTCAAAGGCCCGCTGGGACTGCCCAAGCCAGCGCATGCAGTGATGGATGCGCCCGGGTCCGAGTCGGGTCTGGGCCAGCAAGAACCCCGAACCTTCCGGGCCGACCAGGTGATCACTCGGAACCCTGACGTCCTCGTAGAGGATCTCCGCGTGGTTGTTGAACTGCCCGTAGGTCACGTTGGCGTGATCCATAGAGCCGAGGTCGCGCAGAATCGTCACGCCGGGGGTGTCGGCGGGCACCACGAACATTGACGAGCCCTGGTAGGGATGAACCTCGGGGTTAGTCACGGCCATGACGATCAGAATCTGCGCGACCGAACCATTGGTCGTGTACCACTTGTGTCCGTTGATCACCCACTCCTCGCCGTCTTTCACGGCGCGGGCCTTTAATAGACGCGGATCGCTGCCGGCCGTGTCCGGCTCGGTCATCGAAAAGGCCGAGTGGATCTCGCCACTCAGCAGAGGATTCAGCCACCGTTCGCGAATGTCCTGGCGACCGGTCATCTCCATTCCCGCCGCCAGAAGTTCGGCGTTCCCGCTGTCGGGAGCGTTGTTGCCAAAGACGATGGGGCCGTACTCGCTCTGACCCAGAATCTCGTGCATGAGACCGAGCTTCACCTGGCCAAAACCCATGCCACCGAGTTCGGGGGGTAGGTGGGCCGCCCAGAGGCCCCTGGATTTCACTTGGTCCTGGAGGGGCTTGATGAGGGTGAGCATCTGACCGTGTTCGAGACCGAGCGTCTCGATGGGCATAATCTCCTCGCGAACAAAGCCCCGCATCCACGTCAGTTGCTCTTCATAGGCGTCGTCAGTTGAAAAATCCCAGGCCATGGCCCACCTTTCTGTTGCGATAACTCTACGACATGTGAAATCGCTCTTCGCCGGAGCGAACTCGGGCTCCGTACACTGGATGGGGATCGGAGATCGTGACAAATAAGAAAAAACATTCAAAGACCCCGGTGAAGATCGGGGTGGTGGACACCATGTTCGCCCGCTACGACATGGGAGCGGCGGCGCGCGCCGAACTGGCCGAGTGCCCCGGCTTTAACAAGAAGTTCGAGGTGATCTCCCAGACGGTGCCGGGTTTCAAGGACCTGGCCGTCGCGGCCAAGAACATGATCGAAAAAGACGGCGCCTCGATCGTCATCGCCCTCGGGATGCCCGGACCCGAGCCGATCGACAAGCAGTGCGCCCACGAAGCGTCCCAGGGCATCATGCAGGCGCAACTCATGACCTCGACGCCGATTCTCGAAGTTTTCGTTCACGAAGACGAGTCCGAGGACCCCATGATCCTGGCGTCGGTCTTCTTGAACCGTTCACGCAGCCACGCTCGTAACGCCTATTGGATGATCTTTGAACCGAACCAACTCGCCAATCGCGCGGGCCAGGGAGTGCGTCAGGGCTTCCCCCACGCGGGACCGATCGAAGACGCCTAGTCCGGGAGGGATTTAGGAGTCACTATGATCGCCTCCGTTACATTGAAGTAACTCAAGGAGGAATCCATGCCCGAAGCCGTCATCGTCGCTACCGCACGCACCCCCATCGGGCGAGCCTTCAAGGGGTCCCTGGTCGACATGCGCCCCGACGACCTGACCGCGCTCATCGTCACCGCTTTGCTCGACAAGGTGCCCGAGCTCGATCGCCACAGCGTGGAAGACCTCATCGTCGGTTGCGGACAGCCGGCCGGCGAGTCGGGCTTTAACATCGCGCGCGTGGTGGCGGTCTTGGCCGGCCTGGACGACGTCCCCGGCGTCACCGTGAACCGGTACTGCTCCTCTTCCCTTATGACCATTCGCATGGCCGCCCACGCGATTCGTGCCGGCGAGGGAGACATATTTATCTCCGCCGGCGTAGAGACGGTGTCGCGCTTCGCCCACGGCGCCGCCGACATGGGCACGGCGGAAAACGCGCGCTTTGGCGCCGCCGTGGAGCGTACGAAAGAGCGCTCGGAGAAGGTGACCGATCCCTGGTCCCCCCAGCCCGGACTGCCCGACGTCTACATCGCTATGGGACAGACGGCCGAGAACGTGGCCGAGTTCGAGCACGTCACGCGACTCGAGATGGACGAGTTCGCCCTGCGCTCACAGGAGTTGGCCGTGGCCCACCAGGAGAACGGCTTCTTCGAGCGCGAAATCACGCCCGTCACCCTGCCCGACGGAACGGTCATGGTCAAAGACGACGGTCCGCGCGCGGGAACCACTTTGGAGAAGCTCTCTAGTCTCCAGCCCGTGTTTCGCCAAGGTGGCACCGTGACGGCCGGTAACGCCTGTCCTTTGAATGACGGGGCGGCTGGGGTGATCGTCATGAGCGACACCAGGGCCAAGGAACTAGGAATCAAGCCCTTGGCCCGCATCGTGGCGAGCGGGGTCAGCGGGCTGAACCCCGAGATCATGGGACTCGGCCCGATCGAGGCGTCGCGTCAAGCCCTCCGGCGAGCGAAGATGACCATGGACGAGATTGACCTCGTGGAGATCAATGAGGCCTTCGCGGCGCAGGTCCTGCCCAGCGCCAAGCACCTGGAAGTTCCTATGAACAAGTTGAACATTCGCGGGGGGGCCATCGCCCTCGGTCACCCCTTCGGCATGACGGGCGCTCGCATCATGACGACACTGCTCAACTCGCTCGAAGACGCCGACAAGCGTTTCGGCTTGGAAACGATGTGCGTGGGCGGCGGCCAAGGCATGGCCATGATCGTCGAGCGACTGGCTTAGGCCTAGCGAAGAACTCGCGCGCAGCATCAGCCCCGCTCGTAACAGCCGCCAGCGGCGAGGAAACTAGTCGGCCGGTCCCGTGTAACGGGCCTGCGCGTCGTCGTGAAACGAACGTTCCTCCTCAGCGCTCACCGAGCGAGATTCGTCGGGCAACAGAACGGGAATGGAGTCGCGCACTTGGTAGGCGACGCGCAGACGCGGGTTGTACAGCACGTCTTTCGACGGTACGTAGAGCAACGCGCCGTGATCAACCGGATCCTCTAAGAGGTCAAGCAAAAAACTAGTGAGCGCCATTACGAAGACTCCTTTAGCAGGGCCAGTATCTCTTCCACGTGAACCGCCAGCTCCTGGTCGTCTCGGGCCTCCACGTTGAGCCGTAGCAGCGGCTCGGTGTTCGAGGCTCGAAGATTGAACCACCACTCCCCGTAGTCGCCGGTGAGGCCGTCCAGGAGATCAACGTTCACCCCGTCAGCCTCCAGTCGTTCGTGGACACGAGCGACCGTCGCCGCGGGGTTCTCGACTTCCGTATTGATTTCCCCCGACGACGCGTAGCGAATGAACGGCTTCGCTAACTCCGACAGAGGCTCCTCGGAGGTACTCATGAGCTCCAACACGAGAAAGGCCGTGATGATGCCCGAGTCGGCGCGGAAGTTATCGCGGTAGTAGTAGTGCCCCGAGTGTTCCCCGCCGAAGATCGCTCCCGACTCGGCCATGACCTGCTTGATGTAGCTGTGTCCCACTCGGGTGCGTAGCGCCACGCCGCCCTCTTCGGCGATGACGTCGGGCACGGACTTAGAGCAGATGAGATTGTGGAGCACCGTGGCGCCGGGGTGGCGCCCCAGCATCACTTTGGCCACCATGGCCGTCGTGGTGGAACCGCTCAGTGGTTGGGCCTTTTCGTCGATGACAAAGACGCGGTCCGCGTCGCCGTCGAAGGCCAGGCCGATATCGGCGTGCGTTTCTAAGACGCGGCGTTGCAAGTCTTTGATGTTCTCCGGGTTCAAGGGATCGGCCGGATGATTCGGAAAGCTCCCGTCCAGTTCGCCAAAGAGAATCTCTACGTCAAAGGGCAGTCCGGCGAAGACCAGCGGCGCCACGAAACCGCCCATGCCGTTGGCGGTGTCGGCCACGATGCTGAGCGGTCGAAAGGTCGACACGTCAACGAAAGAGTGGACGTGAGCCACCCACTCTGGACTCACGTCGAGCTCGCGATACGGCGCCAACTCACCCGTCGCCGGATGGTCGTAGAACTGAGCGGTCCGCTCTTCGATCTCCACCAGACCAGACTCCACGCCGATGGGCTTCGCTCCGGCTAAGCAGAGCTTGATCCCGTTGTACTGAGCCGGGTTGTGCGAGGCCGTGAACATGGTGCCGGGCAGGTTGAGGTGCCCGGAGGCGAAGTACAAAAAGTCGGTCGAGGCGAGGCCCAGATCGATGACCTCGACTCCCACCGCGCGCGCCCCCTGGGCGAAGGCCTCACTGAGGGTCACGCCGGAGGATCGCATGTCGCGGGCCATGACGAGGCTGGGCGAGTCGGCAAACGTGGCGAAGGCCGAACCAATGGCCATCGCCACGCGCTCGTCGATCTGATCGGGGTACGTCCCTCGTACGTCGTAGGCCTTAAAGATCGCCGCGGTGTCCACGAATGAGAAGCCTACCGGCGAGCCATTCGGCGCCGTCTGAGTACCAAGAATACGCTGACGCACCCGGCGAGGACGGTGAGATCACTGACCAGATTGCCAATCGAGAGGGCCGGCGTAGAGGTGTAGTTGAGGGTCACGGTTCGTGCCGTGGGCACCACGACCATGAGATTCGGGCTCACACGGTAGGGGCCGGTCGCTCCCGTGACGTGCCAACGCGGATAGTACGACATCTTGACCAGCACCGGCACGCCGATACGGCTGACGTGAAAGGAGAGCGACTGCAGGCCAAGCGTGACGTGGGTGATCGTGACCGGCGGCAAGGTGGCCGGGGCCGTCATAGAGGTGACGTGGGCGGCGCGGGGCCACGACGCCGGTCCGCTCATGGCCAGGTAGACCCGCTGTAAGGAGGGCGTGAGCCACCAGGTTTGGTTGGCGTTGAGCCACTGGGCTTGGCTGGCGACGTTGGCCACGACGTTGGGGTCGTGGCGAAGCGCTTGGACCATGGGACTGTTCTTGATCAGATAGATCCGCCACTGGGCACCCGGGGCGGGGAAGGTTCGCGTCGTCGCCACCAACTTCAGATCCCGATCATGGCCCGCCTGGGCGATGACTTGGGGAGAGAAGGCCATGAAGTACTTCACCCCCAACATCTGAAGGTGGCGCACCCCGAGGGCCACGTCGAGCGGACCGTAGTCGAGGCCGACTTGGGGGTTACTCGGCGCGACGCTCAACTCGCTTTGATCGAGGTAGTGATAGGGCGTGGTCGGCGAGGACTCCATCAGCAGCCCCTCCATCGTGTCGACGCAGTTATTCGTCCAGTACGGCAACAACATCAGCGCTTCGGGCGTGCCCATGGGGTTCTCCTGGTTGAAGCTGTACTCCCACATCGCGCGTCCACAGCCGTACTTCGCGGCCACGCGCGTCATAGTGGTGATGATGTCGTGATACTCGGCCCAACCCGGTTTGGTCTGGTAGCCCGAGTAGTTGTACTGCGCCCAGGCACTCACCTGATTGCCGCCGGTGGCCAGGTGCAGGTCGTTGGCCACCGGCGTTATCTGTCCCGGGACCGTCGAGAGCAGACCGAGTAGCCCCACGGCGCAGGTGGCGCGAAAGAGTCGACGCGATAGTCGCTGCGGATCGTTCGGCGGCTCCGCTGGTTCTGGGATCGCCGTGCTCTCGGGGGCCACGAGTACCGGTTTATCCTGGTCAGGAGCAGTGTGATCGCGGCCCTCTTCGAAGAAGGCCGCCCAACTAAGGCGCGCGGGCACTCGCCGGGCCCAACGCCAGGCGAAGTACCCCACCAGCCACCCGACGCTCAAGTGAATCGTCACGTACCAAAACGGCATCAGACGTTGGTCCCAGATGGCGCTTTGAGGATCCAGGGCGAAGGCCCAGAACGATCCCACCGTCAGCGAGGCCAGGACCATGCCGAGGCGATCTCGAACGACGAAGGCCGCGAGCGTGGCTACCCCGGCTGCCACGATCACCCACCGATCGCCCGCCGCGCCCCCGGTTGCGTTGAACCACCCGAGCAACGTGAAGATGCCTCGCCAGGAGTTGACGTTCTCATTTACGTAGCCGAGCGAGTCGGTCAACGACTGGGTGGTGGCGAAGGGCAAGAGCCACCACGCCGAGAGTCCCACCGAGATCACACCGGCCCCCACCGCGAAGCGAATCGGACGGGCGTAGTCCCCGAGGGCGTGGTCGCGCGCACTCGACTCGCCGGGGCCTCGCCGCTGAAACAGCTCCAAGGCCGTGCAGGCGAACAGCAACACGAAACCGTATCGAGTAATGACCACCAAGCTGGCCGCGGTCGCCGCCACGTCCACCACCACGAGCCAACGGTCGCGTGGTGGTGGCACACCGTGTCGAAAGCGGGCGATCGTGAGAAGCGCCAAACCCAGGGTGATCAAGAGCGAGAGCACGGGCTCGCGCACGGAGAAGGTGCCCGTGGCGTTGACGGCGAAGGAGGAGTCAAAGAAGAAGGGCAGGAAGCCCAGGAGGAGCAGTCCGAGTCCCACGCCCAGACGATTCGCTCGATTGTCCTCGCGGGTGCGCCGCGTGGGAAGTGCTTCGCCGACGCCGCGCCGCAAGAGCAACTCAAAGACGACGAGCACGGCGATCGCGCCCAGCGAAAAGAGCCACGGCAAAACGTGCGACGCGAGAGTGAGAGTGAGGCTTAGCGCCGCTAGCCAGTAGCCCTTGCCCGTGCGCAGACCTCGAGCGAACAGGCCAACGGTGAGAAGAGCCAAGGCCAGTGAGAGGGAGAAAGCGTACTCCCCGGCCATCGTCGAAAAGAGATTGCCGCCGTCGATGGTGAAGGACGCGTCAAAGAGGAAAGGCAAAGTCGCCATGGCGAGAGCGACCGGCACCGGTCGCGGTGCTCGAAACAGGCGTCCCATGGCGTAGGCGCCAAGAGGAAGCAGCACCGATCCGAGCACGGTGCCGAGCTTCATGGCCACGGCAAAACCCACCACGTAGCTGAAGAAACTGATCAACACGTCGGGCAACACGAAGTAGTACGTGTAGAGCGGGAGACCGTCGAACCATCCGGGATACCACGGGGTGAAGTTGAAAATATTTCCCGTGGTGCGCAAGTACGCCGGGGCGGCCAGGTGCGATCCGGTGTCCCCTCCCGTGATGAGAGTCCGAGAAACGAGCAGATTCGGGTGCAGCGACATGACGGTGACGAAGATCACCGAGACGACGAGCGCCGCGTCCAGGAGGCGCTGGGGGGTCCAGAACTCTTTGAAGCGACCCATCAGTGCCCCGCGCGCTGCGCGATGACGGCGACGAGGGCGGTGGCGTTAAAGGACGCGTGCGCGAGATAGCTGGGCACGAGACGTTGAGTGCGTTGCAGGAGAATGGCCAGCACCACGCCGAGCAGGACGAGTCCGGCGAACTGCACAAGCTCACCGTGCGCGGCCCCGAAAAGAACGGCGCTGATGACCACGCCCAACACCACGGCCGTCTTTTTGCTCACCCCGTTTGACCCTTCGGCGATGGCGCGAAAGATGACCCCCCGAAAGAGCCACTCCTCAAAGACGGGCGCGATCAGCGTGGTCATGATGGCGATGGCGACGAAACCCGGGCCGTGCGTTGCCTTGAACAGATGATTGACCGGGTGATTGAGGCTCTTGAAGTGAAACGGTCGATACAGCAGGTCGACGATGAACTGCATCGCCACCCCGACCACGACGTACAGAGCGTCACTGGCGTGCGGCACCCACTGGTGGGGCAGCGGTCGCAGTCGACCCTCGAGGTGGGCGTAGACAATGGCCGCCGCGAAGCCCGTCCAGATGCCGAGAAACCCCAACGCGCTCGACCACCACGGCGGATTCGGGGCGCGCCCGAGTGCACTCAGTCCCCCCGGGTAGTGCGTGAGGGCGACACCGACTGACTCCAAGAGGAGGCCCAGAAACTGTCCCGCTAAGAATCCAACAAACCCGGCCACCACGATCGCCAGCACACGTGGACGATTCTCCTGGAGCGACAGGGAGGAAGAACTCAAAGGCTAAACACTTTCAACTCGAGGTTTTGCACAGGCTAAACCGAAGTCTCGGTAGTCACCCCTAGATTGGATGGGTGGCTGAAGGACAAAACGATCAAAACGGTTTCAAAAAATTTCTACCAGGTGGTGAGAAGCCCATGGCGCCACAAGCCCGTCGTCGGATGATCACGTTCGTGGTCATTGCGTTCATTATCGGATTATTGGTCATTAACTCCCTCTTTCAGCACCAAAACGTCAAGACCCTGTCGTACTCGAGCTTTCTCAACAAAGCGCGCAGCAACTCCGTGAATACCGCCGCTATCAACAACTCCAGCGGCGTCATCACCGGCACGCTGGATAACGGCACCAACTACACCGCCAACGGTCCCGTGCCCGCCCTGTCCTCGGAAGTCACCACTCTCAAATCCGACAACGTCACCGTGACGTTCGCCAATCCCTCCAGCCTCGCCGCAGAACTCTTCCCCTACCTCATTTGGATCTTGCTCATCGGCGGTTTCATGTACTACATCAGCCGCCAGGCCCGGGGACAGATGAACGGGATGATGTCGGTCGGTCGCTCCAAGGCCAAACAGTTCAACGAAGATCGACCGAAGACCACCTTCAGCGACGTCGCGGGATACCTCGGCGTGAAACAAGAGATCAGTGAGGTCGTGGAGTTCTTGAAGAACCCGGGCCGCTACAAAAATATCGGCGCCACCATCCCGAAGGGCCTCTTGCTGGTCGGGCCACCCGGCACCGGCAAGACTATGTTGGCGCGCGCGGTCGCCGGTGAGGCTGGCGTTCCATTCTTCTCAGTGTCCGGATCGGACTTCATGGAGATGTTCGTGGGCGTCGGGGCGAGCCGTGTTCGTGACCTCTTCGCCACCGCGCGCAAACAGTCGCCCGCCATTGTCTTCGTCGACGAGATCGACTCCATTGGCCGTAAGCGCGGCGCCGGGCTCGGTGGAGGCCACGACGAGCGCGAGCAGACGCTGAACCAAATGCTGAGCGAGATGGACGGATTCGAACCGACCGAAGGCGTGGTGGTCATCGCGGCCACCAACCGGCCCGACGTCTTGGACCCGGCCCTGTTGCGACCGGGACGGTTCGACCGTCAGATCGTGGTTCCCCTCCCCGACCTAGAAGAGCGCCTGCCGATTCTCGTGGTTCACTCAAAGGGTAAACCGCTCGACCCCTCGGTCGATATGTCGATCGTGGCTCGCGGCACACCCGGAATGAGCGGCGCGGACTTGGCCAACCTGGTCAACGAGGCGGCGCTGCACGCGGTGCGTCGAAACTCCCCCACCATCGGCATGGAGGACTTTGAGTCCTCGCGTGACCGCGTCTTGATGGGTCAAGAGCGCGACACGATGGTCCTCCAAGACGACGAGCGCGAGCGCATTGCCTTCCACGAAAGTGGTCACGCCCTCTTGGCGTACGTTCTCGACAAGACCGACCCGCTCCACAAGATCACCATCATCCCGCGCGGCATGGCGCTGGGGGTGACGATGACGTTGCCCGAAGAGGACCGACACATTATGTCGCGCCAGCACCTAGAAGACTCGTTGTGCATGCGCATGGGCGGTCGCGTGGCTGAACTGCTCGTGTACGGTGACCTGTCCACGGGCGCCGCCGACGACCTGCAGCGCAACACGGAGTTAGCTCGACGGATGGTGCGCGAGTGGGGCATGTCCAAGGAGATCGGTCCCATGGCCTGGGGATCGAACAACCAGGTGTTCCTAGGCGAAGACCTCATGCACACTCGCGACTACTCCGATCACACCTCCAAGGTGATCGACGACGAGATTGAGCGAATCCTGCGAGAGCAAGAGTCTCGGGCGATTGAGGTCTTGACCTTGCACCGCCGCGGGCTCGAGGCCTTGACTCGGGCGCTCCTGGAGCGTGAGACCATAGACGGCGCCGACGCGGCTCGTCTGATTGACGAAGCGAACGGCGAGCCGGTGCACCCCGCCGGAACCAAGACGGTGAGCGCCCTGAGCGGTATTGGGAAATCGACGCCGGCCAAGGAAGCGACTCCCGTGGGTGCGGCGGCGACGTCGCCCGCCACCCCGCCGGCCCCGGCGACTCCCAACTGGCAGCCGCCGACGCTACCTGCCGTCTAGGGGCGATGTCACGTTCACGCCGCGAGGCGTGCTCGGCAAGGTCAGGGACACCACCAGAGTTGGTTTGTTCGCCGTCACCAAGTAGGTGTTGCTCGAGCTCGACGAAGAAAACAACAGTGACGTGAGGCTCTTCGTTGATCCCGGCGCCAACTTGATTCCGCCGGCGCCGGTGACGAGCGCCGGCGAGGCCGCCCGGTACGAGACGATGTCGATGGTGATGGTGCGCGACGAGACGTTGGTCACGCTGACGGCGTCGAAGCCGAGACCGGTGAAGTCGTGCAGTAAATCGGCGTTGCCCGGCGACGGGGGTGACGAGAGGGCCACCCAGGACGACGCTCCCGTCACCAGAGCACTCACGACCGGCTGAGAGGATCTGAGCGTCACGTTCGCGTAGCCGTCCACGGGAACGGCGGAGTTCGGGGTGACGGTGAGGACACCGGTGCTGTAGGGCGCAATCGTCACAGTCTGAGGCGCGATCTTAAACGAACCGAGTTTGATAATGGCGCTCACGTTGGCGGTCTCGGCGCTCGGATTCATGATGCTGAGCTGCGCCGTGGCCTTGTTGACCGTGGTCACGTTGGGGTACCAGTCGTGGCGAGCGGCGCCGGTGAGACCCTCTTCGTAGGAGAGCGTGCCGTTGGAATCCTGTACGCCGACCACGTCGAGCGAGCCGCGCAGCACCGTGAGACGCACGCCGACGTTGGGCGTGTTCACCACTTCGGTGCCCAGGTCGATTTCGCGCTGAGCGTGCGCCGGCACGGAGAGTCCCTGAAAGGACTGGGGCTCGGTGATGCCCGAAGCGGCGTAGATCGACGCGTTGACAACGGCCGACGTGGCGCTCGGGTTAAAGACGCTGAGGTAGGCGCTCGAGCCGACCAACGTGTTAAAGCCCGTGGCGAACCATCTCGTCAGGCCCTGAGAGATACACGGCACTTGCGCCCGGTCGTTGTAGGCGATCTCGTCGGCCACCACCCCACCGCCACTGATCTGGACCGCCACGCCGTAGCTCGAGGTCAGGCTCGTGGTCGTACTTTTGTCGAGCACGCTCGGCTCAATGGACTGCACGCCGTGGGCGGCCAGTTCAATCGATCCACTCCACTGCGCTCCCGTGTCGGAGTAGACGCTGATACCCAAGTGTCGGGGTCCACTCGACGTGTTGTAGAAAGTGATCCGCCCGGGTCGTGGTCCGCCGCTCGAGAGCCCGGTGCAGTAGAGCGCCGTCGACTCGGCGTCAATCGAGACGGCGAGGCCGTTCGGCAACGAAGAAGGGTTGCGCGGATGAGTGAAGGTGGTGGCCAGTCCGGCCGCCAACACGAGTCCCACCACGGCCAGCACCAGAGGTCGACGACGAGACCTAGACATCGTCGTCCGTCGACTCACGGGGCGCCACGGCTCGTCGACGCCGCCCAGTAAAGAGCCACTCCAGACGCTGCACCCAGCCAAAGCCCAGCCAGACGATCGTCCACATTCCCAACGTGAACAGCGCGATCAGGCCGTTCAAGGGGAACTGGTGCAAGGTGATGGTGCCCGTCGGGTGGGCCGGCGAGGTCGCGACGCTGTAGTAGGGCGTCCAGCTGCCGTAGGTGGTGCGCGGCGCGGGACGACCATTGACGTCGAGGGCGAAGGCGCCGGCCGGGGCTAGACCCGCGACCACCGTGGAGCCGGCGGTGAGCGTACCGCGATTTGACGAGTCTGAGAAGATCGGCGTCAAGGTGGTCGAACCGGGATTGGTGGCCGCGACGATGCCGTGAAAGAGCGAGTTGGAGAAGACCTCCACCGACGGCGTATCGAGTTCAACGGCCAGATCACTCTGGTTCTCCAACGCACGAAGCAAAATCCCCGGCGCTCGATGCAGCGGCACGCTTTGTACGCCAGAGATCTCGGGAGCCGCAGAGTTCATGACGATGATTGCAGAAATGCCGGCGGGCGCCAAGAGTTGACCGAGTTGCACCGTGCGTCCGGCCAGCGCCGTCTTGACCGCCGTCATAATGACGTCGCTCGTCCCCGAGTCGGGGGGACTGAACAACGTGGCACCGCCGGGCAAACCGTCCGTGGAGGTGGCCGCTTCGAGTCCGGGCGCCACGGTCCATCCGGCCAGCGGCAGTACCGCGGGGTCGCCCAGCCACAGGACTCGATACCCGCCCGCGGTCGTCGGCGCCAGTTGGCTGAGCGACTCCGCGACGCTGGTGGTGGGCATGTCGAAACGACCGCTGGCGAAGCTTCCGAGGAAGGGAACGAGGGCCACGACCAGCGTGAGCACCGAGAGTCCGGCGGCCCCCTGACGCCAGCCGAAGCCGACGTCGCGCAGATCGTGTTCCAGCGCACCAATACCCAGTCCGATCAGTGACGCCAGCGTCACGGCGTACAGAGCGAGAAGCACGTCGAGGTCGGGCGAGAACGAGCCGAGCCAGTGACGCGACGCGAGCACCGCGAGCACCAGAGTCAACGCCGCGATCACCGCCAGTTTGGAGGCCACGGCCCGACGCTCTCCTTGACAGAGCGTGAAGGCAAAGAGCGCGGCCAGGGGCAAGAGCCAACCCCACCACGAGGCCCCGAACGTGCCGTCCACGCCCCGTAGCAAGAAAGAGAAAGTCGGCACGGACCAAGGCCCGCGTGGCAGCCCGAAGATCTCCGGCGCCCGGCGCCCGGCCAGCAGTACGTCGATCGTCATGGGGAGAAGAAAGATCGCCACGTTGATCACCAGCGAACCAAGGAACCGCCACGAATGTGTCCGCGCGCTCGGCTCATCGGGCTCGAAGAGTCGCGCGATCATCACGCCCAGCACCACGAGCGCGACCGCGATCAAGGTCGCGGGCGCCATCGCGGTAACGAGGGCCGTGATCATGATGAGCAACAGATGCTGTCCGGCCTGCGTGCTGCGCCAGCCCCGATGACCGAAGGGCACCGGCTCGACGTACGGCGTCGGGCGAAAGCCGGGCACGTCCATCAGCTCGAAGATCCGCCGCACGATAAAGGGCAGGCCAGCCACCGCCACCAGCACCTCGACGCGCCCCTGGTTGATCATGTTCAGTCCGAGCGGCATCGCGGCGTACGCCAGAGAGCCAATGAGTCGGGCCCGATTCGACGCGCGGTCCTTCAACAGTCGAGCGACCCCGATCGCGCCGATGGGAACAGCGAAGATGAGGGCCAGGCGCGGCAGGACGCCCATACGGCCGATCACGAAGGTGCCCGCGAAGGCCAGTACCCCGTACCCGGGCATGCCCGGGGTCCCGGTTCCCACTCCGTTAGACGACCACGACGCGAAGAAATGGCGCCACGTCGACCACCAACTGTCGAGCGGCGCGAGACGTCCAATCAGCGGCAAGTGGGCCGCCACCAGGTTGCGCGATCCAATGAGCCACAACAACGCCACCAGGGCCACGAGGGCGGCCTGTGCGCGAAACGAGGTCATCAGTCGCGACGGACGAGAACGAAGTTCGAGCAGTTCGCTCTCAGCGATCTCGTCAAACTCCTCTTGTTCTGAGAACGCCGAGGCGAATCCGACGCCGGCCTCGTCGATCTCATCGTCAGTGCGCTCGTCGGGCGGCAATATCCCGCGGGCTCGGTCGAACCCTTCGCGCAGCAAGGTGGTGAGGAAGTGTTTCAGTCGGCTGGCCCCGCCCACTTGGAGTTGGTGTAGTTCCCCGTCGGAGAGGACGCGAACCTCGTGCAGCTGTCGACGGCGCTGGCGAACTCGCCGACGGTGTTTGAGGAGCCACCGCCACGAACCCGCGATGGCCCCCGCGCGATCGGTGTCGCCCCCGATCAGCGAGACCGCGGTCTCCACCACGTCGAGAATCAACAGCATTGAGAGAGTCGTGGCGCTGTAGCGCCGCCCCCAGCCACTGGCCACCACCAAGAGTTGGTGGCGACGTTGGAGATCGCGCCGGGTGGCTCGACGCGTGCCGATGGCTCTCGCCGCCCTCTCCCCCGTCGCGATGGTTTCTCGATGAGCCACTTTGGCGAGTGGCGCCACCACGATGCGAGCGCCCGCTACTTGGGCGCGCCAGCAGAGATCGAGGTCTTCTCCGAGCAGGCTGATCAGAGGGTCGAAGCCGCGCAGGGCTTTAAAGAGGTCGGCGCGCACCAGCGTGACGCCTCCCGGCGCGACAAAAACGTCGCGCTCTAAGTCTTGTTGACCGTGATCAATCTCGCCCTTTTCGATGCGCTCGCGCACCACGCCGAACCGGTCCGAGGTCTGGCCCACGTGTAAGAGAACGAGGGGGTCCTCGTAGGCCACCACCTTGGGCGTCACGATGCCCGCGTTCGTGCGATAGGCCGCCTCCACCATGAGTTGCACGGCGTTGGCCTCGAGACGGACGTCGTCGTGACAGAAGAGAAAGAAAGCCGAACCTTCGACCATGAGCGACGCCTCGTTGCAGGCCGCACCGAAACCGCGGTTCTCGTCGAGCAGTCGCACGAACGCGTTGGGGGCCACGCCGGCGATGCGTTCGGCGACCAAGGGGGCGTCGTCGTTGGCGAGAACGAGGAGGCTGAGTTCCTCGTAGTCCTGGCCCGCAAGAGAAGCGGCTGCCGCTTCGAGACCGGGCCCTGGACCGGTGGTAACAATGACGGCAACAACGGCCGGAGCACGAGAGTCCATCAGTTCTTCAAGGCTAGTTCCAAGCGCCTCGCTCGTTTGGCGCTCGTCGACAATGGTGCGTGATACGGGAATTCTTTAGAGTTCGCGACGTGCTTTCTCGAGGTCGTCGACAATATCGTCGAGAGATTGGTGCAACGGAATCCGCGGAGCCCACCCCGTGGCGTGATGCAGTTTGTCGTAACTGCCGCGCGACACCGGCAGGTCGACCGGGCGCAGCAGCGCTGGGTCGAGCACGAGTTCAACGGTGGGCGCGAGTCGCGCGACCAGTTCATGGGCGATGTCGAGGAGAGCGACGTCGTGACCGGACGCCACGTTGTAGACCTCGCCCGAGACGCCGAGCGTGGCCAGCAGGCGATACGCGCGCACCACGTCGCGCACGTCGCTGAAGTCACGGCGCGTCGAGAGATCCCCTACCAGAATGCTGGGGTCACCGCGATCGCGCGCGTCTAAGAGTCGACTCACCAGAGCCGGCACGACGAAGGTGGGTGACTGGCCGGGACCGAGGTGATTGAAGGGCCGCGCCACGATGACGCGCTGGCCGCGAAAGCGCACCGCGTCACGCGCCACGCGCTCGGCCTCGACCTTGCTCGAGGAGTACGGGTTGGCCGGCGCCACGCGGAACGACTCGCGCAGTGGTTGATCCTCTTCTCGTGAGATGCCATACACCTCCGAGGAGCTCACCACGATGGCGGTGGCGCCGGGCACCGCCTCAAAGGAGGCGTCCAGTACGCGTTGAGTACCCACCACGTTGACCCGGGTGAACTCGCTCGGGTGCTCCCACGACTCACCGACGTGAGTGAGGGCGGCCAGGTGGTACGTGACGTCCGGACGAAACCACTCAAACACCTCTCGCATACTGCGCGCGTCCGTGACGTCGCGTTCACGATCGATGCCGTGTACCTCGTCGCCGTTAGCAAGAAGGTGGCGAAGGAGATGTCGTGCGACGAACCCCTCCGATCCGGTGACCAGGGCTCTCATGAGTTCTCCAGTGCGTGACGGTACGCGACCAGGTGTTGATCAACGCAGGCGTCCCAGGTGAAGTGTTCGGCTCGGGCCCGGGCGCTCTGTGCGACGCTACTTCGCGCCGCGTCGTCGTCGTCCAGTCCCGCGCGTAGTGACGTCGCGAGGGCGTGCGCGTCGCCAATGGGCACCAGTCGGGCCGCGCCACCGGCCACTTCGGCCATGACCGTGCCGTCCGTCGTTACGACCGACGAGCCACAAGCCATCGCTTCTAAGACGGGAAGGCCGAAACCCTCTCCCCGCGAGGGATAGGCCACCACGCGCGCGCGGCGATAGAGGGCCGAAAGCAGTTCGTCACCGACGAAGCCCAGTCGACGTATGCGTTCTTTAAACGGGTGCGCGTCCAGCCGGGCCTCGAAGGGACCCACGCCCCACCCGACCTGGCCAGCGATCCACAGCTCAACTTCGTGATCGTCGCGAGCCACCTCGCTAAAGGACTCCAGCAACACGTCGAGACCCTTTCTCGGTTCGGCGGTGCCCACAAACAGTACGTAGGGGACCTCGACGTCCAACGAGTGGCGACGAAACTCACCCTCGTCGTTTCCCCCACGGGGCTCAAAGCGCTCGAGGTCGACCCCGAGCGGGGCCACGACGATGGGAGCGTGTACGGGCACGATCTCCTCCAGTAGTCGAGCACTAAAGGCACTCACCAGCACCAGCGCTCGTGCGTGTTGGGACGCGAAAGTGATGGCCCGTCGAAAGAACGTCACTTTCGTTCGCTCGTGCCACTCGGGATTTGTAAAAAAGGTCAGATCGTGAATTGTGACCACGGTGGGCGTGGTTCCTCGCCGGGGCATCGTGTAGTGCGGCCCGTGCCAGAGATCGACGTCGCGCGCGGTCTGACTGGTTCCCAGAACCCACGCTTCGTAGGTCAGCCTCGCCGCCCGGGCGTTGGGCACGATACTGGCCAGCGCGGCCGACGGTGATCGCTCGCGCCAGCGCGGCGCGTCATCACGTCGCGTGACTAGGGTCGTCTCTTCTCCACGCTCGGGTAGACGCGTCGCCAGTTCGGCGATGTAGCGTCCCGCGCCGGCGATACGCGGTGGCACCGCCGAGACGTCGAGCGCGATTTTCACTGCCAGCCCTTCAAGTGATCGAGCGCCACGTTACGCCACGTCAGGGACGCCACACTCGAGCGCCGCCGCTCTCGGGCGTCGTCGTCGTCCGCGAGCGTCAAGCCCGTCGCCAGACCCTGGGCGATCGCCTCCACATCCAACGGGTCAACGAGAACGACCTCTCGATTTTCCGCCACGCTCGGCGTGGACACGCTCGCCACAACGCGAGCCCCCTCGTGGAGTGCTTCAACCGGTGGTAACCCCCACCCTTCAGCCCTCGGTACGTAGGCGACCACGGTCGATTCGCGGTAGAGGCCCTTCAGCATCGAGCGCGACACCGCGCCCAGCACCACCGCGTCGGCCACGTCGACGTTGCCCCATCCCGAAGGACCGACCACGACCAGGGGACCGAGCTGCGCGTTCCTCGAACGGGCCCGAGCGTGCGCGGCGATGAGCCGTTCGAGGTTCTTTCGGGGCTCGCGGGTCCCCACGTAGAGGGTGAAGGGTCCCGCCACTCCGCGTACTCGAAGTTCGTCGCGCACCTCGTCTTTGCTGGCAGCGGTCGTCTCGTCGTCGACACCCAAGCGCACCTCGTGCAGCCGTGACTCGTCGAAGCCGTCGTCGAGAAGGCGCGAACGCAAACCCGGCGCGGCGCAGAACAGGCGAACGTGCTCACGACGCTTCAACACGTCCAGTCGGCGCTCGTGAAAGCGGACGCCCCGTGGGGTGCTGGCCTCCGGTTCGTCTCGCCAGAGAAGGTCGTAGAGGGTTACCGAGTGAACGGCGCCCGCTCGACCGCCGGAAAAGGGACCCGCGAGCGAGGTGGCGTGCACCACGTCGCTTGACGACGGCACGCCTAGGGGCCAACGGTCCCACAAGAGAGTGAGAACGGCCAAGGGAGCCGTTGTCACCCGGCGCAGTGCCAACTCGGACACGTCGCGAACCGCCTTCCCGCGCGGAGCCACGCCGACCAGTTCTAGTGACTCGTCGCGTAGCGACCTCAGTCCCGTCACCAGGCCCCGCACGTACGTCGCGATTCCTCCCGGCTGAGGTCGATAGAACTGGTCGAGCGAGAGGGTGATCGTGCGAGTCACGTCCTCCAGCCTCGCACGACTTCTTTATAGAGCGCGACGTAGGCCCGCGCCGCGGTGGCCGGGGCGAAGTCCTCGGCTCGTGATCGGCCGGCCGCCATCACGATCGCTCGGCGCGAGGGACTCTCCCACAGTTCGTTCAACAACGGCACGACTTCGTCGTCGCTCTCGGTTAACTCGGCCGCGCCGCTTAGCAGCTCGCGATTGATGGTCGTGGCGCGCGCGATCGTCGGCACGCCAGCCGCCAAGGCCGCGATCGCGAAGGAGGGAAACCGCGCGCCGTCAGAGATATGTAGCACCACGCGGGCTTCGCCGAGGGCGCGACGCGCGTCGGAGCGAGGACGCACCACGACGTCCAGCCCACTCGCGCGAATCTGCTGGGTCACCGCCTGACTGGCCAACGCCTCGACGGTCGCGCCGTGCCCCCGGGCGAGACTCACCAGCGCGGGCGCGAGGCGAAGAAAGGGATTTACGACACCCGTTAAGTTCACCACCAACTTCGTTCCCTCTCTGGTCGGTTGGACCAAGGGGACGGCGGGCGGAACAACCACGATGCGCGTGGGCGCAACGTCGAGCACTCGTCGCACCTCGTGACTGGCACTACGCGTCGACGCGACCAGCGTGGCGCCGTGACGAACCGCTCGGCGCAGCTGCGTGACGCGCAAGTACTCGCGCGATTCGCTGCGCAGCGGTCGAAGATCATCGACCGAGATGAGAAGTGGCGTCGACTTAGTGGGCGGCGTGGCGCGCCCGGCGACGTGCAACACGTCAACCGGTGCTAAGAGTCGATCAAGCGAAGGACCGACACCTCGACGCCACAGCGGCGTCCACAGCGGCCGCAGGGCCAGGCGCGCGTCGCCGGGTGAGGGGGGTGCGGAGCCCGAGTGGAAGCGAAGTAACTCACACTCCCCCGTCGCGTCGAGCGCGTCCGCGAGGTCGGTCATCGAGTTGCCCAGTGACTCCAATGACCCGTCGAGGTCGAGAGCGACTCGCGGACGCTCAGCGCTCACGAAGCGAGTGCCAGGGCCCGCTGAGCGCTGGTCCACTCGGGCCAGAGCTTGACCGCCCAGGGCCCAAACTGTTCGGTGCTGGTCGCCACGAGGGCGATCCCCTCGTCGACATTTATCAGCATCATCGAGCCGCTCAGGCCAAAGTGTCCGAAGGTCTCCGGGGGCCAGTCACCCATCCAGTGACGCTTCTCGCCGCGAACCTCAGGACCGATCCCCCACGGACAGGGCGTGAAACGACCGAATCCCGGGACGATGCCCGCGAGGTCGGGTAAGTACGGACGAATCATTCCGTCCCGAGTGGCTCGCGCGATTCCGTCGCAGCGCAACCAAGCGACCGCCAAGGTCGCTAGGTCCTCGGTGGATCCACTGACGCCCGCCGCCGGTCGGCCGAGGAGTGAGGTGGTGGAGAGTCCGAGCGGCTCGAAGACTCGAGAGGCCAGCCACCGCGCCGCGTCGTTCTCCCCCACGACGGCGTGAACGGCACGGTCGTAGCCGTAGTTGGAGTACACGCGCTTCGTCGCAATGGGGACCACGGGATCGCTCTCTTCGAGCCCGAGGCCACTGGAGTGCGATAGTAAGTTCGCGAAGGTTGCGCCCCGGGGTCCGACCGGTTCGTCGTAGGAGTGCAGATCCCAATCCACCTCGACGCCGAAGGCCAGCGCTACGGTCATTTTCGAGACCGAGGCCCACGATCGAATCTCGTCAAGGTCGCCGTGTTCCGCAATGCGCCGCACGGAGCCACCCTCTACACGCAGGACGATGGAGGAATATGAGCCGGGCCAGGTACATTCGGCGTCGTCACTCACCACTCGATGATACCCACGCGCCTCTAAGGTCTCGGAGGTGATAACGGTTCTCAGCGGGGGTGTCGGTGCGGCTCGGCTACTGCGCGCTCTGAGTGACGCGCACGATCCCGTTGACATCACGGCCATAGTGAACGTGGGCGACGACCTCGTCTTACACGGTCTCACCATCTGCCCCGATCTGGACACCATCACCTACACCCTGGCTGGACTCAACAACGACGAACTCGGCTGGGGACTGAACGGGGAGACCTGGCGGGTCATGGACGAACTCGCCGCTCTCGGAGGTGAGGCCTGGTTTCGACTGGGCGACCGCGATCTGGCCACCCACCTCTATCGCACCCAGCGGCTCCACGAGGGGGCGACCAAGACCCAGGTCACGGCGGAGTTGGCCCAACGCCACGGAGTTCGCGTCACGATTCTTCCCGTCACCGACGACCCGCTCTCGACGGAATTTGTCACCGACGAAGGGCGACTGTCCTTCCAAGAGTATTTCGTTCGTCGTCACCACGACGTCGTCGTTCGCTCCCTCGCCTTCGTCGGCGCCGACCAGGCCCGACCCACCGAGGAGGTGACGGCGGCCTTGCGCAAGGCGACTCGCTTGGTCATCGCCCCCTCCAATCCCTTGATCTCCGTCGATCCCATCCTCCGAGTCCCCGGGGTGCGCGCCGCCCTTCGCGCGCGATCACACGACGTCGTCGCCATCTCACCGATCATTCGCGGGGCGGCCGTGAAGGGACCCGCCGATCGTCTCCTGCGCGAACTCGGTCATGACAGCACCGCGCTCGGCGTGGTGGATCTTTACGAAGGACTCGTCGGAACCTGGATCATCGACGAGGCCGACGCCGAACTGGCCGACGACATTCGCGCTCGAGGTCCGCGGGTCGTCGTGACCACGACGGTAATGGCCGACCCCGACGATGCGGCCCGTCTGGCTTCGGCGGTGTTGGCGTGAGCGAACTTCGCCTGGTGGCACTGGCCTCACGCACGATGGTCCACACGGGTGACGATCTCGTCACGTTGTTTCTCACCGCGTTAGAAGAGCACGGCGAAGAGCTGCGGCACCACGATCTCGTCGTGGTGACCAGCAAGGTGGTCTCTAAATCTGAGGGCCAGGTGGTTCCCTACGACGGGAGTGACGAAGACAAAGTGCGCATTGTGGAGAGCGAGGCGGTGCGTGTACTTAGGCGGCGAGGCACGTTGCGCATCACCGAAACCCGTCACGGGTTCATCAACGCCAACGCCGGCGTCGATCTCTCGAACGCCGACGACGGGACGGCGGTCTTGCTGCCGAAAGACCCTGATCGCTCGGCTCGTCGTTTTCGCGGCGAAATCGCTCGGCGTACCGGCGTCGACGTCGCCACGTTGATCACCGACACCTTTGGTCGCGCGTGGCGCCAAGGAGTCACCGACGTAGCCCTCGGATCGGCTGGGCTGCGGCCCGTATTGGATCTTCGCGGCACGACCGACGCCAACGGTCGAGCGCTCGAAGCGACGGAGGTGGCCATCGCCGACGAACTGGCGGGGGCGGCGAACCTCGTCTTGCACAAAGCCGCGGCCACTCCCTTCGCTCTGGCACGAGGACTCGACGAGTCCTTCTTTGGCGACGGCTCGGTGAGCGACACTATCGTGCGTTCGAGGAACGACGACCTCTTTCGCTGATCAGACTCCGCCGAGTCGCACGTCACCCGAGAGACGCGAATTGGCCGCGACGTGCTCTTTGGCTCCGACCACGCAGGTGGGGCCGAGCACGGAACTCGCGCCAATCACCGCTTCGGGACCGATGATCGACGAACGGATCTCACAGCCACTCTGGACGACGGCACCCGGGAGCAAGACGGAGTCCTCAATCACGACGTTGGCCCCGACGACGCACTCCTTGTCGACCACCGCGTTGTTCAGGGTGGACGTTGAATCGATCGTGGACGACGCGTCGCGCCACGATCCATCGACGATCCCGTGAAAGCTGTGCTGGGTGTTGTAGCCCTTTAAGACGTCCACGTTGGCCTGGAGATAGTGCTGCGGGGTACCCGTATCCAGCCAGTACGACTCGTCACTCAGCGCGAAGAGCTCTCTCGCCTCCGCCAACTGAGGAAACGTCTCTCGTTCCACGCTGACGCGACCGACGGCCGCGATGCGATCGAGCGCTCGTGGCTCGAAGACGTAGGTGCCCGCGTTGATCTGATTCGTGGGCGCCTCGCCGGGCGGTGGCTTCTCCACGAAGGCCAGCACGCGCCCGTCAAGCGCCGTCGGCACTACACCGAAGTGCGAAGGGTCCTCGACTGGATGCAGGGCGATCGTTGCTTCACCACCGTGGGAGCGGTGAAACTCCAGCAGTTTGGTGACGTCGAGACTGGTAACGACGTCACCGTTGACGACCAGAAAGGTCTCGTCAACGTCGGCCTCTCCCGCGGCGAAGCGAATGGCCCCGGCGGTGTCGAGAGGTTCCGGCTCCACGGCGTAGGTCACGCGCACCCCCGAGATGACGTTGGCGGGATAGGCCTCGGTAAATCGATCGGGCAGGTAACCGAGCGAGAGGACGGCGTCGGTGACGCCGTGACGACCGAGCCCTTCTAAGACGCACTCGATCATGGGCACCCCGACGAGCGGCAACATCTGCTTGGGCGTCTCGTAAGTCAGTGGCCGAAGGCGCGTTCCCATGCCGCCCACCAGAATGACCGCCTGCAACCTCACCTTTTCGTGGTGGTGGTTGTACCCGCGGTGGTGGTGGTCGTGGTCGGTGTGTTGCCCGGGCCGGCGGTCGTCGTGGTGGAAGGAAGCGTGGTCGTCGTGGTGGTGGTCGGCGTCACGGTGTCATAGACCATCTCGTTGTCGGTCGTCTTGCTGGGCGGCGTCGGGACGACGCCGGTCGGTTCGAAGGCCAACGTGATCCGAAGTTCTTTCGAGAACTTGATCTTCGCCGGGTTGGTCGTAATGGTCGGCGTCTTTTGCGCGAAGGAAGTCCAGTAGGCGTACTCGACCTTGCCGGTCTTGCCGGCGTCCGGCGTGCCGCTCGCGCAGGTGCTGCCGTTCTTGTAGGTCGTCGTGGGATTGGCCAGGCCCTTGGAGGTGGGAACGGCGAGTTCCTTGCTACTCACGATGAGACCCTGATACTCGCTGGCGAAAGTCTTCAAGGTGGCGTGGGTGCCAGCGTCAAAGGACGCTACGGGGGTGAGTCGCACCACGTCGTTCGGCCCGACCACGAAGCCCAGTTTGGAGGAGGTATCGGGGGTCAGATTGGGCAGCGTCTTGCCACAGGCCTGAATCGAGAGACCCGCGAAGAGCGTCGAACCTATCTTGGGCGCCACGGCGGCGGCCGTGAGTTTTTTTACAGGATTCTGGTACTCGTAGCGCGAGTACACCGTGGCCGCCAGCCCCAAAATGACGATGACGGCCAGGATTCCGTAGTAGTTGGCGGGACGGGCCTTTCGGTACGTCTTGCCACCGCCCGCGGCTCCAACTCTACTTACCCATTTTCCTGAGTTGCTCTTAGCCACCCTGAAACGTTACTAAATATCGTGAAGGACTCCGACTGCGTAGGGGCGAAGGGACTCGAACCCTCACTGGAGGCGGTTTAAGCGCCCTGCCTCTGCCAATTGGGCTACGCCCCCTCGCAGAAGAGTCGCGACGTAACGCTAACCCAAAGATAGGAATTGCGTAAGCGGCCTCATTTGAAAGACCTCAATAACTAGGCTGGTTTCATGTTGCGCGTGCGTGGTCGGGGCACGACACGAACGACCCCCCTCTTGTTGTTGGCGGCAATCAGCGTCGTATGGCTGATCGTCCCGACGACGGCGGGCGCCGGGTCGATCGCCCAGACCAAGAAGGCCATCGAAGACCTCTCGGCCGCTCTCTCGCGCCAAGAAGCGCGCAGCGAAATCTCCTCCAACGAGTACGACCAGGACCAAGCCAACCTGGCCGCGATCAACAGCAACATCACCAATTTGCAAGGCCAAGAGGCGGCGAAGCGCGCGGCGATCGTGGTGACCGCGAAGAAGCTTGAGGTCGACGTCGTGCGAGCCTTCGTGTTCGGCAGTGCCCAAGCTCAGCTAATCCAACTGTTCAATCAGAACGTGACCAAGAGCGACCAGAGCGGCGTCTATCAACAGCTAGTCATAGGCAACTTGAACCAACTCAAGGACAGGTACCAACGAGAGAAGACCTCCCTCGACACGACGATCGCGAAGGTCGCGGCACAACGCTCCAGGGCACGACACGCCACCGACGAGATGAAGGCGCTGTTGGAGTCGAACATCCAACTGCAAGACCAGACGCAGGCCACCTTGGCCACGGTCACCGCCAGGTACAAGAGTGAGATCATTATCTACGAAATCGGTGCCGGCGTCGCCGCCGCACGCAGCCACAACACCACCGGCGAAGATCAAGCCATCTCGGCCGCGTCAGCCGTGGGCGGCCAGGACGCGGCGAACCAGGTCATCGAAGCGGAGCAACAAGCCGTTGCCACCCCGACGATCGCCGAAGTGGCGGGCACCGCCCAAGGGCTCGCAGCTGTAAAGTACGCCGAATCCCAGATAGGGGTGCCCTACGTCTGGGGCGGCGAGACGCCCGGCGTGGGCTTCGACTGCTCCGGCCTGGTGCAGTGGGCCTGGAGCAAGGCTGGCATCTCCATTCCCCGTACCACCGAATCTCAGTACCCGGACATGGTGCACGTGCTTCTTACGCAGTTACAGCCGGGCGATCTGTTGTATTACTACAACCTCGACGGTGACCACCAAGTCGATCACGTGGTGATGTACGTGGGCTCGGGACCGTGGGGCGTCGATACCACCATTGCGGCCGCTCACACCGGTACCAACGTGGAGCTCGCGCCTCTCTTCACCGCTGGCCTCTACGGCGCCACGCACCCCTAGGTCGCGTGAGCGTCGAACTCTCCCTCGTCATTCCGGCCTACAACGAAGCCGATCGGCTCGCCGCCGGCTTTGACCGCCTCCGACCCTTTCTCGACACCGTCGACGCCGACACTCTCGAAGTCATCGTGGTCGACGACGGCTCCAGTGACGACACCATGCACCGGGCGCACGAGGTGTACGGACACTTGGAGAACGCCCGCTTCGTCCAACAGCCCGAAAACCTGGGCAAGGGCGCGGCGCTTCGTCTGGGCATCGGCCTGGCGACGGGGACGAACGTCGTCACCATTGACGCCGACATGGCCATCGACCCGCGCCAGCTCCCTCTCTTTATGACGTCGCTACGCGACAGCGCGCTCGTGCCGGGATCTCGGGCGATTAAGGGGCACATCAACTACGACTCGAGGCTTCGCACGTTCTTCGGCGAGGGGTTCAACTACTTGGTGCGTCTCTATACGAGGACGAGCTTGCGCGACACGCAGTGCGGGTGCAAGGGGTTTCAACTGGGAGAGGCGCGCCTCTTGGCCCTCTTATCGTTCATTGACGGTTTCGCCTTCGACGTGGAGGTGCTCTACCTGGCCAACCAACTCGGTCTCAGTGTTCGCCCCCTCCTCGTGACGTGGGAGGACGTCGAAGGCTCGTCGGTGCGTCCCGGTCGCGACGCTCTGGCCATGTTTCTCGACATGAGGACCGTGCGATCACGACGCTACAAGAACCCCGTCGTCGAGCTGGCGACGGACACGGAGGCGAAGGACGTCGCGTGGGTGGCGACCGAGGCCCGACTCCACGGACTGGTGCTCGCGCACAGCGAGGCGAATACCTTGTTGGTCCTAGGACGCAATGACGCGCTCGGTGGACTCGGCGTCGCCGCCCGCCTCAAGGGTTCGCTGCGAACCACCACTATCGGCGAGCTTAAGGGTCGGCGATTTGAGGCGCTCTAGAGCTCGAGGCTCGGTCGCGAGCTCACCAGTCAGTGGCTCGGCGAATAGCCTCCCACGTAGCGGAGACTTTCCCCTCCTATTAGTTGAGGCGAGGAAGGAGCCAGTTGGACACCAGTTCGGGGGCACGGTCGCCCCACTCCTCGGCGGTGATGGCGTAGCGAGCGTGGTCCTCCCAGGCGCCGTCAATCTCCAGGTATCGTTCAGAGATTCCTTCGAAACGAATACCGAGCTTCTCCACGACACGTCGCGAGGGCGCGTTGCGCGGAATGATGTTGATCTCGACACGATGAAGTCGCAGTGACTCAAAGGCGTACTGCAACATCGTGACGACGGCTTCGGGCATGAGTCCCTGACCGGCGACCGCTTCGTCGATCCAGTACCCGATGTAGGCCGACTGGAGTGGTCCGCGCTGAATGGAGGAGAGGGTGATCTCCCCCACGAAGCGGCCCTCTAAGAAGATACCGAAGCCAAAACCGGTGCCGATCTGGCGCTCTCGTTCGCGAATGGCGCAACGGCTGACGAAACTGCGATGGTCTTCGGCCAGGTGCGAGGCGTGGGCCGAGCGAGGCTCCCATTTGAGGAGCCAGTCACGGCAGCGGGTACGCACTTCGTACCAGGCCTCGTAGTCGTGTTCGTTCATCGTGCGCAACACCAGACGTCGCCCGTGCAGAGAGATGGGCGAATAGATAGCGCTGCGCGTCGTCACCATGAGGGTCGTCCCACCACTACATCGTTACAGGTTGCCGCCAACGGCGCAATCAAGGGTAGTGGGTCAGTTTGACTCGACTCGGAAATCTTACGCATGGCCCGCGACTACAGCGACCGTTGAGAGGAGTGACTCGTTGTCGCACCTATCGCTATCGCCTGCACCCGACCGTCAAACAGGCTCGCGCGCTCAGAGGGTCGAAACTGACCCACTACCCAATCAAGCCAGGAGTAGCGACGAGACAATCCCGTCCAGGATGTCGCTTTCAGAACTCAGCAGCTGATCGACGTCAAATCGATCCATGACGGCATCGAGGATGTAGAGCCCCGCGGTCAGTACGTCCTCGCGGCCCACCACCATGCCGGGGTGAGCGAGCCGCTCCTCGGGCGTCTCGCGCGCCAGACGATCGCGCCAGTCTTGGACGACCGCGCGACTGAGTAGCCGGTGGTGCACGACGTCGCGGTCGTAGACGGCGAGACGCGCGTCCAGTTGGGCGAGCGTGGCGACGGTACCCGCGAGACCGATGAGACGGACGTGGCCGACCACCCGATCAAAGTCGGGCACCGCGAGAAAGGCGCGGTCCAGTTCGGCTCGGATCATGGAGCGCGCCGCTGAGTCGCCCTCGGGCGTCACCAGGCCTCGTCCCAGCGCTCGTTCACTTACTCGAACGCATCCCAGTTGCATCGAGAAGCTCTTCAACTCTCCTCGTACCTTGAGCGCGAGCTCGGTAGAACCACCTCCGACGTCGACGATCATGGTGGGAGTTCTCGACTCGTCAAGATCCCTCGTCGCGCCGGCGTAGGAGAAGGTGGCCTCCTCGCCGCCACTGAGAACCCTGGCCTCAAAGCCGACGACATCGCGCGCGCGCGACAGGAACGTCGCTCGGTTCGACGCGTCACGAACGGCGGACGTCGCCACGAGTAGACCCTTTTGCACGTCGAGATCGTCACACACCGCGCGGTATGTCGCCAACACCTCGAAGGTACGTTCCATCGCCTCGAGCGTCAACGTTCCCGACGCGTCCACCCCTTGGCTGAGTCGCGTGATGCGCATGTCGCGCTCCAGCGCTCGCCCCTCACCACTGGACACCAGTAGTCGCGTGGAGTTGCTGCCGCAGTCGATCGCGGCGACGGCGTTACTCACGAACGTTGATGATGAGTAGTTCCGGCACGTCGATCTCGTCGGCCACCAAGGCGCCCACCGGATCGAACCAGCCGGCGAGATAGTTGGCCAGATGCGCGTGCAAACACTTCACCCCCCGTCTGGTGCCCCCGACGCCGCCGTGGGCGTCCAGGGCCTCGTGTTGCACGGTGGCCTCTCGCCGACGTTGCGCGTACTCGTCGTGCGCTCGTTGCAGTTCCTCTTGGTCGACGAGATCCTCGAAGCGATGAACCCCGCCGTTACTTTCCAGCTGACTGACGCGATGGTACAACTCGGCGTCGACGAGCCAGTACAGCGTGGGCATGGGCGTCGCGTCGCGCAGGTGCGGCTCGTTCTCGATCACCACCGGTTCTCCGCCTCGGCGCCGCACCACGACGGCGAAGCGGCCCGAGAGCGGACGCTTGAGCTGGGCTTCGACGATCGTCTGATCGTCGGGCGATGCGTCGCGAAAGGTCAACGCCAGAACTCGAGGGTGCGCAGAAGGCGCGAGACATACTGGCTGGAGTGGTGGGTCGTTGCCTTCACCGCCGCGCTGGACGTCGCCATTGACGAGGGCGGCACTAGGGGCAGGAGCCCGGGGTCCGCCGAACTGGCCGAGACCTGACCCGAGGAGTCGCCCGGGAGAACTTGAATCAAACTCTGGCCGGGATTAACGAGTTGATACTGCTCACGAGCCAGCGCCGTCGCCGCGGCTTTGGTGTCGACCGTCTTGGCCTGGTACTTGAGGGACGCCTCTTCACGCTGCAGCGCTTTGATCTGAGCGGCGGTGGTGTCGATCTGAGACTGCTGATGCCAGAGAGACGAGAAGGGGAACCAGCCGACGATCATGATGACGGCCGTCAAGAGAGCGGCCGGCACGAGCCAGCGGTGACTGCTTCTTGCTTTATGCGCTGTGGACACCTATCGCCCCCGACAATGACGCGGCACCGAGAAAACGGGCTTGATCACCGAGCTGCTCTTCGATTCTCAATAACTGATTGTACTTCGCTACCCGATCAGTTCGCGCCGGCGCACCGGTTTTTATCTGACCGGCGTTGGTGGCGACCGCGACGTCGGCAATGGTCACGTCTTCGGTCTCGCCCGAGCGGTGTGAGATCACCGCGCTGTAGCGGTGACTCGTGGCCAAGTGAACGGCGTCCAGGGTTTCGCTGAGCGTGCCGATCTGATTCAACTTCACGAGCAGCGAGTTGGCTACGCCGCGATCGATACCCTTTTGCAACAACGTGGTGTTGGTGACAAAGACGTCGTCACCCACTAGCTGAATCTTCTCGCCGAGTTTCTTCGTGAGAGAGGCCCAGCCGTCCCAGTCGTCTTCGGCCATACCGTCCTCGAGAGAGACAATCGGGTAGCGAGAGACCAGGTCGACCCAGTAGTCGACGAGTTCAGCGCTGGTGAAGACGCGACCCTCGCCCTCGAGGTGATACACGCCATCACGATAGAGTTCACTCGTCGCGGGGTCCATGGCAATGGCGACATCGCGACCCGGGGTGAGGCCGGCTGCTTCGATCGCTTGGAGGAGCACCTGGACCGCGCTCTCGCTATCGGGTAGGTCGGGCGCGAAACCGCCCTCGTCGCCGACGGCCGTGCTGAGTCCGCGCTCATCCAAGAGGCCCTTCAACGCGTGATACGTCTCAGTGCCCCAGCGCAGCGCTTCGCTGAAGGACGCCGCGCCCACGGGCATGATCATGAACTCTTGGAAGTCGATGGTGTTCTTCGCGTGCACGCCGCCGTTCACGACGTTCATCATCGGCACGGGCATCACGTGGGCGTTGACACCCCCGAGGTACTGATAGAGAGGCAGGTCGCTCTCGATGGCGGCCGCCTTAGCGTTGGCGAGTGAGACGGCCAATATCGCGTTCGCACCCAAACGATCTTTGTTGGGCGTGCCGTCTAAGTCGATCATGGCGAAGTCGACGACCCGCTGGTCTTCGGCTTCGTAACCCTCCAGAGCCTCACTGATCTCGCCGTTGACGTAGCCCAGCGCCGTCGCGACCCCCTTGCCGCCCCAGGCGGAGCCGCCGTCGCGTAGCTCCACGGCCTCGTTGATTCCAGTAGAGGCCCCCGAAGGAGAGGCCGCCCGGCCGATGGCGCCCGACTCCAGGTGCACTTCCGCTTCCACGGTCGGATTGCCCCGGGAATCCAGTATTTGGCGTCCCAGCACTACTTCAATCGCGCTCATGGCGTCTCCTTGGCTCGGCTCAACGTTACTAGGCGACTTTGAAGACTACGGACGCTCTTCGGCCTTCGCCATCTCGTCACGTAGTTCGCGCGCACGCCCACGCAGCGCACCCTCGAGGTCGACGCCGGCGAGACTCGCCGCCGTGGCGAGCGAACTGACGGCGAGCGCCCACGCGCGCTGTGACTCGTCGCTTAACACTGTCTGGTCGGTCGCGGGGTCGAGAGAGAGAGCGCCTAGTGCTTCGATCGTCGCTTGGAGGGAGGCTTCCTTCGAAGTGACCGCCAGGTCAAGCGACGCGGCCCTGCGTAGCAACTTCGCGTACAGCGTCAACGCGGGCATCTGCCAGGCGACGCCGTCCAACACGCTGTGGCGACCCTTCTCTTCTCGCTTCAGCACTTCCCAACGCGAGGCGACGTCGTTCGCACTCTTCGCGGTCACGTCGCCAAAGACGTGAGGGTGGCGATAGATGAGTTTGTCGCGCAACGAGTCGGCGATTGAGGCGAAGTTGAAGCGTCCTTCCTCGTCACCCAGCTCCGCGTGCAGGACGACTTGAACGAGAACGTCACCGAGCTCTTCTTCGACGTGGCGAACTAGGGCGTCGTCGTCGTCGCGCGCGTCCATGGCCACGAAAGCTTCGAGCGCGTCGACGGTCTCGTAGGCCTCCTCGAGAAGGTGCTTGGTGAGCGAGGCGTGGGTCTGTTCTTGGTCCCAGGGACACTCCGCGCGAAGGCGACGGACCAGGTCGACGAGATCGGACATCGCGACGCCGGCGTCACGAAACTCCTCCACCCACAGGCAGGTCAGATGATCGGCGCCCCTGAACGACGCGAGTTCGTCGGTTCGAAGACGAGTGATGACTTCGTCGTCGAGGCCGAGGTGATGAAGGACGCTCACGTGGCTCGTGGGGGGAAGGCGATCCGCCACGCTCGCGAGAATCTCGGGAGAGTACGTCTGGAGCACGAGCAGCGGACCGGGCCCGCGAAAGTGGTTGATGGAGTCCAGCGCGTCGACCACGCGAAGTCCCCCGGACATCGGATCTCGCCCGAGTGCGGCGCAGGCCAGGTCGATCACCGAGACCGCCGGCTCGAGCAGCACCGTCACGTCGCCGCGTTCTAACAAAAGTTCGACGGTGCGCTCAGCGACAATCGGAGAGCCGGGCACGGCGTAGATGACCTCGGTGGGGGCGGCCTCTCTCGCCAGCGAGACCAGATCGTCGGTGATGGACTCGTAGAGTTCCTCAAACGACGCGGCGCTCTCATAGAGCTCGTCGTAGGAAGGAACGCCGGGGAACGCCGGGGCGCTCGGGTGCTGTCTCGTTCGCAGCCGAGCGACCGAGGCCTCGGTCAGAAGTCCGAATGTTCGTCGAGTGACGTGGTCGAGAGTCCCCGGTCCGAGTCCTACGACTCGTACAACGGGCTTCACTTATAGGTGGCGGAAGCGTCCGTCAGGGTCGCGGTGTCATCGACGTCGCTCTTGGGCGGAGCCATGGGCGCCAAGACGCCCGGACCGGCCGAACTGACGCCCCACCGCCCAAAGGCCGGATCCACGTGCACCGCGGCACGCACCAGCAGGTCGTCTTTCAAGGCGCTGGCCGACGAGGCGTTCAGGCTCTTCAGGTCGGCTAAGACGGCCGTCTCGGCCTGAGCGAAAGGATTCGTCGTGCGGCTAGTGACCGCGACAAAGACATCGGCGTCGCCCGTCGACAATTGGATCGTCGAGGGCTTCGAGTACGTGTTCAGCGCCAACGACACCACGTCGGAGCGAACAGCGGCGTAGGACTTGCTCGTCGGCGCGTAGCAACCGATCGCGCCGCCTTTGGTGGCGTTCGGTTCCTCGGAGTACTTCTTGGCGAGCTCCGCCACGCTCAGGCCCGAGGCCTGCGCCTCTTCGAAGGCCGTGGCGCTGGCCACGGGCACGACCGCCACGGCGAGGCACAAGGTGTCGTAGTCCGACGTGTGCGCCGCGTAGTAGGTCTTCATCGAACTGGTGGTGAGGGGAATCGAGTTCTTCACGCGACCCACCAAATAGAGCGAGGTGGCCTGCGCCTCAATCTCCGAGGTTCGCATCTCCGAGGGCATCTCGGCCAGGGCCGTAACGGACGTGCCGGGACAGGTCAGCGAGTGCGAGGTCGCTTGTTGGGTCATCTCACTCTCGAGGGAGACCTTGGCCGCCGCCAACTCGGCCGCGTCGGGGTGGTACTTCAGCTGTTGGGTGACGAACTGGTTGATGGCAAAACCTTCGACGCGAAGATTGGCCCAGGTCGCGGCGCCCCCGGCTTTCATCGAGTCGCCACCGGCACCCTTCGTGTAGCCGGTGGTGGGATCCAAAGCGTAGACGTAACACTGCAGGGTCACGTTGTGCTCGATGGCGTTGAGCTCGCTCAAGAGGCTATGCGAGGAGAGTGAGCTGCGGTTCACAATCAGCCCCGACGACAGTCCACTGAGGCCATACAACGTGGCCCCCGCCAGAGCGAGGACGAACAGGGCAACGAGGCGACGCACCTCGTCATTCTACCGATCGAGAGTTAGGCGACTGCGGGCGCCGCGTGAAGCTCGTCTATCAACAACGTGATCGCGCGGGGCGTGGTCTCACTGGCCGCGAGCTCTACGCGGAACTCTTTGGTGGACTCGTTGTACGCACTTGAGCCGTAGGTCCTTCTCAGTCGGAGTTGCTGGCTGAGGGTTAACGTGAGCGGCCCCATTTTTAAGATCGGCTTGGAACGTACTCCCACGCGCGCGGGCAGTACGACCACCGACGTGACGGCGAACGCGAGACAGGTAAGACGAAGCTGGGCCAGGTCGAGCAGACCCCTAGTCGGCTCGGGCAGCGCGCCATAACGGTCCACCCACTCCAGGGCCAGGTCGTCGAGGTCGACCTGGCTGGTCACGCCCGCTAGACGGCGATAGGCCTCGAGTCGAGCGTCGTCGGCTTCGACGTAGTCCTTGGGCAGGTGCGCCTCACCGGGCACATCCAAGTTGACCGGTACGACCTCGGGCACGCGAAAACCCTTGGCGTCGGCGACGGCCTCGGCCACCAGTTGCACGTAGAGGTCGTAACCCACGGCGGCCACGGGACCGGACTGGTCGTGACCGAGGAGATTCCCCGCTCCTCGAATCTCGAGATCCCGCATGGCGATCTTGAAACCGCTGCCCAACGCGGTGTTGTCGCCGATCGTGCGGAGGCGCTCGTAGGCGGTTTCCGAGAGCACCTGCTCAGCGGGGTGAAAGAGGTAGGCGTAGGCGCGCTGCCCGCTGCGGCCAACCCGGCCGCGAAGCTGGTGGAGTTGGCCCAGTCCGAGGCGCTCGGCTCGATCGACGATCAAGGTGTTGACGGACGGCAGGTCAATGCCCGACTCCACGATCGTGGTACAGACCAACACGTCGTAGCGCCGCTCCCAGAAGTCGATCATGACCCGTTCCAGAGTGCCTTCGTCCATCTGACCGTGGGCCACGGCGACGCGCGCGTCGGGCACCAGCTGGCCGAGCCGCCGAGCAACCTGATCGATATCCGACACGCGATTGTGTACGAAGAAGACCTGTCCCTCGCGAAGCAGTTCACGTCGAACGGCTTCCACGACGGCCGGTTCGTTGTACTCCCCCACGTGCGTAAGGATCGGTCGACGATCGGCCGGCGGCGTGGTGATCATCGAGAGATCACGAATACCGGTAAAGGCCATCTCCAACGTGCGCGGAATCGGACTGGCGCTGAGTGTCAGTACATCGACGCCGACGGCTCGCGCCTTGATCGCCTCTTTATGTTGCACGCCAAAGCGCTGCTCCTCGTCCACCACCAGGAGTCCCAGCTTCTTGAACGACACCGTGTCGCTGAGCAATCGGTGCGTTCCAATCACCACGTCAACCGTGCCCTCACGCAGCCCGGTGAGCGTGGCGCGGGTCTCCGACTCGTCGACGAAGCGACTGAGCAGAGCGACCTTGACGGGGAAGCCGGCGAACCTCTCGGAGAACGTGGCGAAGTGTTGACTCGCGAGCAACGTGGTAGGCACCAGGATGGCGGCCTGGGTGTTGTCCTGCACGGCCTTGAACACGGCGCGAAGGGCTACTTCGGTCTTTCCGAAACCCACGTCGGCGCAGACCAGTCGATCCATCGGACGCGGCGACTCCATGTCCTTCTTCACGTCCTGAATCGCTTGCGCCTGATCGGCGGTGAGCGTAAAGGGAAAGAGCTCCTCCATCTCACGCTGCCACGCGGTGTCCGGGCTGAAGGGGTGGCCCTCGGCGACGGTGCGCAGTCGATAGAGATCGACGAGTTCTTGGGCTACCAAGAAGGCGGCCGCGCGAGCTTTGGCCCTGGTCTTTTGCCACTCCGCGCCACCCATGCGCGAGAGCGCCGGGCCGTCACCTCCGCTGTAGGGCGTCAGGGCGTCAATCTGCTCGGTGGGCCAGTAACTCTTACCGTCCTTGAACTGCAGGATGAGGTAGTCGCGCGTCACCCCGTTGATGGCCCGCGTGGTCGTTCCGGAGAATCGCGCGACGCCGTGTTGGCGGTGCACCACGTAACTCCCCACGGCCAAGTCGTCGAAAAATCCATCCACCGTGCGCGAGCGCGTGCGCGCCACGCGACGTTGACTCCGTCGCCCGGTGAGGTCGCTCTCGCTCCACACGACCACCTCGGGAAACTCGAGGGAAAAGCCCGCCGGCAGCGCGCTCTCCAGAACGCTCAGTCGAGACTCGAGCACGTGCGCCGGGTCGGTCGTGACCTCGACTCCTTCCCCGCGAAGTTGGTCGGCCATGCGATCGATGGCCGCCGGCGTGGAGGTCAACACCACTCCTCGACGGTCTTTGCTCCAGCCGCGCACGTGAGCCGCTATCCGGGCGGCGTCACCCTGTACGACGGGGGGCGAAGAGAGGAAACCGGTGTCGGCCAGAGAGGAGGCACTCGACTCCAGGGCCAGACTCCCTCGTCCTTCGACGGACTGGTCGTAGGTGAGGTGCAGCAGAGGAACCGGCGTACTAGCGCGCCAGGTGGCCGCCACGACGTCGGTCAGCTCACGTTCCTCATCGAGCAGCTCGGACAGTCGCGCGCGCACGCGAGCGGGCTCCACGACAATGACCCGGGCGTCCGTCGTCTCGTCGAGCAGCGTGCGCGCGTCCTCAACGAAGAGGCCCATCCAGCCTTCCATCCCGTCAAAGAGTTGGCCCGTCGCTAATCGATCGAACGTCGATGACGCCCACGGCTCGCTCCGAGAAAGGCCCTCCGCCATGGCGCGTGTCGTGGCACCCGGAAGCCACTCGCGCGCCGGAGCGACGACGGCGTCGTCGAGATCGTGCGTTGAGCGCTGGGTAGCGATATCAATAGCCGTGAGTCGCTCAATCTCGTCGCCAAAGAAGTCGAGACGAATCGGTTCGTCGTTGTGGGCGGGCCACACGTCGACGATGCCGCCACGAACGGCGAACTCCGCACGATGTTCCACTAGATGTTCGCGACGATAACCGAAGCCAGCGAGACCCTCTACGAGCTGGTCGCGTCCCATCTCGCTTCCCGGGCGCAGCACAAAGGGCTCGACGAGACCTTCCGGAGAGAGCACTTGGGCGATAGAACGAGCCGAGGCGACCACCACGCGAGGCGCGGTGCCCTCATGAATCTGCCAGCGCAGCAGAGTGCGCATGGCCATGACTTGGCTGTCGGGGCTGACTCGTTCGAGCGGGTGCGTGTCCCAGCCCGGCCAGAGCGCCACGTTGCCCCGTCCGAGCCAGGCTTCGAGCGCGTCCACGACGTGCTCCGCCTCACTGGACGTGGCCGTCAGCGCCACGGTGAAAGGAACTTCGAGGGAAAGCGCCGCCAATGCCAGGGGGGTCGCGTAACTCGACGGTGTAAAGGAGCCGGACGTTACCGACGAACGCACGGCCGGAGCAATGACTTCAAGGACGCGCTGCAGTCCGCTGCGTTCACTCACGATCCGTTGACGCGCTGTTGCGCGTCGTCGAAGCCGCGTTCCACGAGCGTCTCGATGGCGTCGGCGGCACGTGCGACCTCGGCCTCTCTGACCTCACGTTGCTTACCCGTGGAGCGACGAAGCACGTAGTCAGCTCCCTGCTCTTTGGAGGGAGGCTTGCCGATGCCGATTCGTAGTCGGGCGAACTCTTGGGTGCCGAGCGTGGAGGCGATCGAGCGCAGCCCGTTGTGTCCGGCGAGGCCTCCGCCGAGACGAAGTTGCAGACGTCCCGGCTCCAGATCGAGTTCGTCGTGCACGACAACCAACTCCGAGAGGTCGTCGATAGAGGTACGTCTCAGCAGGGGTGCGATCGCCGCGCCCGACTCGTTCATGAAGGTGGTGGGAATGGCGAAGGTCACTGCACCGCGCGGCGTGCTCAAAGTCACGCTCTCGGCACGTTGTCGGCGTTCGTGACTGAACTTTGCGCCACGACGCGCCACCACGAGGCGAACAGCGTCTCCGCCGACGTTGTGACGCGATCCTTCGTACTCGGTGCCGGGGTTGGCGAGGCCGACCACGAGCAGCGCGCTCTTTTGGCCTCGTCGATCGTTCTCGCGAGCGCGCCGAAGCGCCACGACGAACTACTCCGTGGGAGCGTCGCCGGCCACGGCGACCGGCTTTGCGGCCCGTCCAGCGTGAGTCGCCACCACGGCTACCGCGGCGTCAGCGACCGCTTCGACGCCCTTGGGCAGAACGAGGTCACCGATACGAATAGAGGAACCAACGGTGAGTCCCGAGATGTCGACTTCGACAAAGTTGGGAATGTCGTCGGGGCGAGCCAACACGTCGATGTTGAACATCTGTTGGTCGACTTCCCAGTCTGCGTGACGAACTTCGACGGCGTCACCGATGATGTGCAACGGCACTTCCGCCACGACGGGACGGTTGGGGTCGACCACTTGAAAGTCAATGTGCGACACCGTGCCCCGCACGGGGTGGCGCTGAATCTCGCGGGCCAGAACGGTGTAGTTCTTGCCATCCGCGTCGAGGGTGATCAAGGAGTTCAACCCTTGCTCTCCCGAGACGGCGGTGCGAAAGTCCTTGGCGTTGACGGCCACCGGAAGGGGCGTAACGCCCTCGCCGTAGATGACGGCCGGAATGGCGCCGGTGTGACGAAGACGGCGGGCGTTCGAAGAGCCCTGTGGGCGCTTCGTCGACGCGTGCAACGTGATCTGTGACATGAGTACTCCTCTAGAGAAATGCCGCCGGCCCGGGGGCAACGCACGGGAGAGCCAGTCTATCCGAAACGCCTTGGCGCCCTTCTCCACAATCTGAGCCACACTGTCACCCGAGATACGACCGCCCCAAACGGGTTCGTGCAACAGATCCGGTACCCACCGATCCGAGAGTGTGAAGTACTCGTCTTTAGAGATCCCTTTCGCCGTCACGAAGGTTACGAGGCAGTCGTAATCAACACTCGTCAGAGTAAGTTTTCGCCCCCGAAGATGTCGGAGACGGACGTGTCGTCAAAGATCGCCGAAATGGCGTTGGCCAGAATTGGGGCAATCGAGAGAATCTCTAACTTCTCGAAGCGCTTCTCCGGACCCAGCGGCAGGGTGTCAGTGACGATCACCCGGCTGATGGGCGCGTTAAAGAGTCGCTCCACCGCGGGTGGTGAGAACACAGCGTGTGTGGCCATCACCCAGATCTCGGCCGCACCGTGCTCCTTCAAGAGGTCACAGGCCGCGACGATGGTGCCCGCGGTATCGATCATGTCGTCGATCAAAACGCAGTGGCGCCCGTCCACCTCACCCACGATGTGACGGGCCTCGGCCACGTTCACCCGGTCGCGAGGACGCGTCTTGTGCACCAGGGCGAGCTCGCAGCCCAGATGTTGGGCGTAACGTTCCGCGACCTTGACGCGCCCGGCGTCGGGAGCCACCACCACCAGATCTCGCGGATCGGCGTTGGCCTTCAGGTACTCCTCGAGGACGGGAGCCGCGACCAGGTGGTCCACCGGGATGTCGAAGAAGCCTTGGATCTGGCCCGAGTGAAAGTCGACCGAAAGAACGCGCGTGGCGCCGGCGGTTTGGAGCATGTCGGCGAGCAGTTTCGCGGTGATGGGCTCGCGTCCGGCGGTCTTGCGGTCCTGGCGCGCGTATCCGTAGTTCGGGATGACCGCCGTGATGCTCTTCGCCGACGCGCGCTTCGCGGCGTCGATCATGATCAGCTGTTCCATCACTGAGTCGTTCACCGGAGAGGCGTGCGTTTGCATAATAAACACGTGTGCCCCGCGGATCGACTCGTCGATGCGACAGTGGATCTCCCCGTCGGCGAACTCGCGAAGATTCGCTTCGGTCAACTCAACGCCGAGTTTGTCGGCCACCAGGGCGGCGAGCGCGGGGTGGCATCGACCCGTGACAATCACGAGGCGACGCTTAGCGAGGGACTCCACCGCGCCAGCGTACAGGTGAACGAGCGACCTAGTGAGAACGTTGCGACAGGGGCGTGACGATTTCGCTCATCGCCACATCGGCTCCCGGACTCAGTACCACGAAGGACGAGACGCGCGCCTCGGCGCCAATTCGTACGCGTGTCGCTTCGACGCTTCCGACGTAGGCGTTCTCTCCCACCTCAACGTCGCGCAGTATCGCGTTCGGTCCCACCCGCGCCCCCCGGGCGATCCGACAGTGACCGCGTAGTATCGTGCCCGGCAGTAACGAGACGTCGGCCGCCAATTCGACGTCGGCGTCGACGTAGGTGACGGCGGGATTCCACATGGTGACGCCCCGCGACAACCACTGTTCGTTGATGCGAGTGCGCAGTACCTGTTCCACGCGCGAGAGCTGAAGTCGGTCGTTCACGCCGGCCGCTTCGGAGGCGTCGTCCAGCATCAGCGACCCGGTGACGTGTCCCATGTCGTGGAGCACGCCGACCAGATCGGTGAGGTAGTACTCGTGTTGGGCGTTTTGGCGATCGACGCGTCGAAGCGCCGGGCCGAGCAAGCTTTGGCGAACCACCATGATCGAAGTGTTGATCTCCTTGATTCGCCGTTCGGCCGCGCTGGCGTCGCGCTCTTCGACGATGCGCTCCAGCGTGCCGTCCTTGGCGTGGATCAAACGGCCATATCCCGTTGGTTCGTCGACGCGCGCGCCGAGCACGCTCAGGGCCGCGTTCGTTTCGCGGTGAACCGCCAAGAGTCGCGCCACGCTGGAACGGCGAAGGAGTGGCGTGTCTCCGGGCAGGATGACGACATCACCGTCGGTGTCGCCAATGGCCTCGTCCAGTACGGGTAAGGCGACGGCGACGGCGTGACCGGTGCCTAACTGTTCGTTCTGCTCGACGAAGGTTAGGCGCCTCGCCGCGTAGGTGCTTTCGGCGATCTCTTTTTCGACCCAGTTGGCGTCGTGGCCCACGACGACGACCGTGGCGCGGACGTTCTCTTGCGCCGCGGCGTCGAGCACGTAGAGAACCATGGCCCGTCCACAGAGTTGATGCAGCGGCTTGGGTCGAGACGAGCGCATCCGCGTTCCTTCGCCCGCGGCGAGAACGACGACACAGGTGGGACGACTCACCCCCTCATCTCTAGCAGGACCCCTGACCTACCATTCGTAACGTGAGTGACATTTCCTACGACGAGTTCTCTCTCTTCCACGAGAACCTCGAGGAGTGGGACCTGGAGGTCTCCATTCCCTCGGTGCAGCGCTTCTTCGTCGCGGTCGACGGGCTTCGTCAACTCAGTGGCCTGCGCTGGGGCGAGGGCGAACCCCAGCTCGTCCTGGTCCACGGTGGCGCGCAAAACGCCCACACTTTCGACACGGTTGCTCTGGCCTTGCAGCGGCCGCTCTTAGCGCTCGACCTAGCGGGTCACGGCCACTCCGATCCCTCCCCCTTTGCTCACTCGGCCTTCGAGCATCACGCCCGCGACCTCGAGGTGGCGCTCTCTGAGTTAACCAATCGCGCCCTCCCCCTCGTGGGCATGTCCTTAGGGGGCATGTGCTCCATCGTCGTGGCGGCCGAGCGGCCCGACCTGGTCACTTCGCTCGTGCTGATCGACATCACCCCGGGCGTGAACACCGACAAGTCGCACCACATCACCGACTTCGTCAACGGACCCAAAACCTTCGACAACTTCGACGCGCTCTTAGCGCGCACCATCGAGCACAACCCCACGCGGTCGGCCTCTTCTCTTCGTCGGGGCATCTTGCACAACGCCCTTCAGCTGCCCGACGGCAGTTGGGTGTGGCGTCATCAACAACACGCCGCCCCAGCGCTCACGGCCCCCGACCCCGGGAGTCTGTGGGATCAACTCGGTTCGCTCACGCTACCGGTCACCTTGATCCGGGGCATGGCCCCCGGATCGGTCGTCGATGACGCGGACGAGGCGGAGCTACTGCGTCGACTCCCCGACGCCACGATCTTTCACGTCGAAGACGCCGGGCACTCGATTCAAGGTGACCAGCCGGTCGAGCTCGCCCGACTCTTACACGAGATCGTGCCGTAACCGCGTTTGGCTGGCGGGGGAGGGCTCGAACCTCCAACCTACGGATTCAAAGTCCGTCGTTCTGCCAATTGAACTACCCGCCACTGGCCGATACTGTGGCAATCTTCAGAGATTCTTAGAGTATGTCTGAGGATGCTTAATACCAACCAGCCACACTAGATGCTGTACGCCCACTCAACGAAAGTCGCTCCGTGACGACCGCTCCGCAACCTAACTCCTACGTGGCCATCGTGGACGATGACGCGGCCATACGCTCGTCGCTCGGGCGAGCTTTGCGGATGGAGAACTACGACGTCGAACTCTTTGAAGACGGATCGAGCGCACTCAAAGCCATTCAGCTGCGCGCCCCCGACGCCATCGTGCTCGATCTCCAACTCCCCGACGTCGACGGCCTCGAGGTCTGTCGGCGCATCCGACGTTCGGGCGACACCACTCCCATTTTGATGCTGACGGCGCGAAACGCGGTTAACGACCGCGTCGAAGGACTCGATGTCGGCGCCGACGACTATCTGGTGAAGCCCTTCGATCTAGCGGAGTTGTTGGCGCGACTGCGAGCCCTGCTTCGGCGCCACAACGTCGGCGACAGCGACGGCACGGTGCTGCGCTTTGAAGACCTGACGCTTAATCCCCAGACCCGAGAGGTCTATCGCGGTACGCGACTGGTGGAGCTCACCAAGATTGAGTTTGACCTGTTGGAGCTGTTCTTGCATCACCCCCGTCAGGTTCTCACTCGCGATCAGATCCTGGACCTGGTCTGGGGCTACAACTTTGACTCGGGCACGAACTCCCTGGCCGTCTACATTGGCTACTTGCGTCGCAAACTCGAAGAAGATAACAAACCGCGACTCATTCAGACGGTGCGCGGAGTGGGTTACGCGCTGCGCACGACGTGACCTTTCGCACCCGCGTCATCACCGCAACGGTGGCCGCGGCGGCGATCGCTGTCATCCTGGCCTGTTTCGCCTCGTACTTCACGACCCGCACCGCCCTCTTTCACTCCGTTGATGAGTCCCTGATCCAAGCCTCCGAGCAGGCGCCCAACACGCACTACGACAACCGCGTGACCGGCTCCTACTCCGAGATCGTGCTACCGACCGGTTCGACGCTGCCGACCTCTGCTGTTCCTATTGACGCGGCGATCATGAACGTGGCCAAGGGAAAGAGCCCGCGCGTCATTCGTACCGTCGCCTTCGACGGACAGAGCTACCGCGAACTCATTACTCCCCTCCCCGCCAACTCGTTGGTGAGCTGTCCGACCGGTATCTGCCAGATCTCAACGACGTCCGCGCAGCTCTTCATCGTGGACGTGACCGGCCAGGTGACCGAACTCAGCCACTTAGTGGCGACCCTCATGCTGGTGGCCGCCGGCGGCCTGTTGCTCGCACTCGTGCTCGGACTCTTCCTGGCGCGCCAGGCGCTGCACCCCTTAGAAGAGGTCACCAACGAAATTGAAACAGTGGCCATGACCAACGACCTGCAGTATCGCTTAACCGAGGGCGACGAAGATGAGTTGGGCCGCCTGCGACGGGTCTTTAACCGGCTTCTTCGTTCCGTCGAAAGTAGCCAGACCCTGCAACGCCAACTCGTGCTTGACGCCAGTCACGAACTGCGCACCCCGCTCACCTCGCTGCGCACGAACGCTCAGGTTCTCTCGCGTGGCGGCGAGTTCGACCCCGACGATCTGCGCCAAATCACCGACGACATGATCACCCAAGTGGACGAACTGGCGGCTCTGGTGAGCGACTTAGGTGAGCTGGCGCGCGGCGAGCGCTCCGAAGGCGAGCTTGAGGTCCTGCGACTCGATGACTGCGTGGATGAGTGCGTAGAGACAGCGCGCACGTACGCGCGCCTGCGTGACATCACCATTGACGTGGACCTAGAGACCTCCGTGGTGCAAGCGCGACACGACCGCCTCAATCGGGCCATCTCGAACCTCTTAACCAACGCGGTGAAGTTCACCCCCGAGGGCGGTCAGATCATGGTGCGTTCCTCCAACGCCACCGTCACGGTCGCAGACAGCGGCCCGGGAATCTCTAAGGAAGACCGCCAGTACGTCTTTGACCGTTTTTGGCGCTCACCCTCAGCACGGTCCTTGCCCGGCTCGGGTCTCGGACTCTCGATCGTGGCCCAAGTGGTGGCCGAGTTACAAGGAACGGTGTCGGTGGATCGCGACCCACGCCTCGGCGGAGCGCGCTTCACGATCACCCTGCCGGAGTTCGTTCGGCCCGAGAAAACCTCCGAGGCTTAGTGGGACGTGGGGGCAAACGCGACGGCGCCGGAGTCGAGCCCCAACCGGTTTCCGACGGGATCGTCGACGTGGCAACGTCGAACGGCCGGAAGAGTGTTATCGGGACGCGCGTCACTGCGTGGAGCTCTCATCGCGCAGTGATGCCGTCGTAGCAATCGATGACGAGAGCCGCGTGGGCCTTCATCGCCGGCACAATGAATCTGAAGTGGACACCGAGGCGCACGAGCGCCTCGTCGCGCTGGTACCAGCCAGCGCCCCGCGCGGCAAGAATCGGGGGGGGGGGGGGGGTTCGAGCGGCGTGAAAAGCTCCGACGTACGACTCGTCGCACCGATTTTTCGAACCCGGCGCAGTTGCGAACTGAAGGTGGTCGATTCGATAGGACGCGTGGTGGCCTCCAAAAGTGGGACATCGAAAACCTAGTAGTGTTCTACGAGCCATGGGATCACTAATTAAGAAGCGCCGCAAGCGCATGCGCAAGAAGAAGCACAAGAAGATGCTGAAGCGAACCCGCTTTCAGCGTCGCGCCGCCGGCAAATAGGGTTCTTTACGCCTCACTCGGCGTCGTGAAGGTCTGGCGAAACTGAACTAACCCCTCGGGACCCATGACGTCCCAGGTCGACACGTCGCTTTCGAGGTGTCCTTCCACGAACAGCGTCGAGCCCGATCCAGCTAGATGCACCCGACCTCCCAACGTGGCTCGCAGCCAGTCCATCGTCTCGGCCAGGCGGGGCTCCGCCCGGCGAGCGGCCCTTTCTAGGTGGTTACGTCCGTCGGGGTGCTCTCCGCTCGCCGTCAACTCATCAAAAGCCTGGTAACACGCGGCCGTGTTCACCCCGAAACTCAAGAGAACGAGTGTGACCGCCCGGCGCTCATAGGGCAGGGGCGTCAACAACTCCCCGACCCCCTCAACCAGTGCCCGCCCGCCCATTTGGCAGAACGGCACGTCGCCACCGAGCGTGAGCGCCTGGTCGTTACTCACGCGACCGGCCCAGCGCAGCATCGCTCCGGCGTCGGCACTTCCGCCGCCCAGTCCTCCGCCGGGGGGGATGACTTTGTGTACGGTGACGCCGGCCCGACGCCCCACCAACGCCAGCGTGCGCGCCACCAGATTGCTGTCGTCCACCGGAAGTCCGGAGTAGGGGCCCTCCAGTCGCAGGTAGTCCCCGCCAGGGTCGATCTCCAGGCGATCGGCGACGTCGAGGGTCACCATCTCCGAGCGCAGCGTGTGCCAACCATTGTCGCGCCGACCCGTGACCTCCAAGAACCAGGTCAGCTTGGCCGGCGCCAGAACCTCGATCATCGCGCCACCGCCAACGCCGCGAACTCTTCTAGCGTGAGCTCCTCTGGTCGACGGGTCCCCAGCACGCCCGAGCGTTCAAAGACTCCCTCGCTGGCCCACGGAGCTAAGGACCGTCGCAGCATCTTGCGACGTTGACCAAAGGCCAGGCGAATCATGGCGAAGAGGTCCTCCTCGCTCACTAGGTCAGGGTCAACTCTCACCCGCTCGCGACGAACCAGTGAGACCAAGACCGACTCCACCTTGGGTTTTGGTAGAAAAACCGACGGCGGGACCTTCCCCACGACCTTGGCGTCGGCGAAGTACTGCACGCGTAAGGAGACCGCGCCGTACGCCTCGTCACCGGCGTGAGCCGCGAGCCGCTCCCCCGCTTCTTTTTGCACCATCACCAACATGCGCGTAATAAGAGGCTCGCCCTCTAAGAGGTGCAGCACTAGGGGCGTCGCGACGTTGTAGGGCAAGTTCGCCACCACGACGCTGGGGTGGCCCTCAAGGATGG
Source organism: Acidimicrobiaceae bacterium (assembly GCA_025463285.1). Classification (GTDB taxonomy): domain Bacteria; phylum Actinomycetota; class Acidimicrobiia; order Acidimicrobiales; family RAAP-2; genus RAAP-2. Next base: position 89,587 of record JAOBWI010000003.1, read on the forward strand.
ACGCGTAGTCCGCCTCGAGAGCGTCGGCGTGATGAAGGACCACGCCCGTGCCCTCGAGGACCTTGTGCAGCGGCTTGATGAGATAGCGATCGTACTCGAGGGCGATGACGCGGGCCCCGGTCTCGGCGAGGGCCAAGGTCAGCGAGCCGAGGCCGGCACCGATCTCTACTACCTGGTCACCCGCGCCGACGTCGGCCAGACGGGCGATGCGGCGCACGGTATTGGGATCCACCACGAAGTTCTGTCCCAGCGCGCGCGAGGGGGTGAGTCCGTGATCTTTTAGGAGCGCAACGACGTGGCTACGGGTGTGGGTCACCACGTAACTTTGACACTGATCACGCCCCTCCAGAGGGGAGCCAGTTGGACGAACTGGGACTCAGAGAGATCGACCACCCGATTGCCGCCGGCGGGCTCGCGATCAGAGACAACGCAGGTGATGGCCTTGCCGGTCGACAGGTCGCGAATGGTGATCGTGGTGCCCTTAGGTAAGTACCAGGTGGCGCAACGCCCGGGTACGTAGTGGTACCAGGTAGCGACACCGATCTTAAAGCCCGTGCCGTTGACCACCCCGCCCGCCGCGACAGCGGGCGGGGTGGCCACGGGAGCGACGGTCTTGATGGGAGCGGGCCGGCTCATGGCGACCCGTACCGTGATACGCGCGTGCCAAGCCACCTTGGTGCCCGGGGCGACCGACTGGGCCAGAACGACCCTCCAGGCTCCATTCGTACTTCCTGGTCCCACGGGGTCGAAGTAGAGCTGGGCCCGGTGCATGGCCAGGAGGGCCTCGGCGTGGGTGAGGTCAATGAGTCGCGGCACTGCTCGCGGAGCGCGGGGATTGACGTTGGTGACCGTGAGGGTCGCCTCGCCGTGCCACTTGATCTCGACGCCGGGCCGGGGTGACTGAGCCGTGACGTCGAACCATCGATCGACGTTGCTGCCCGGTCCTTTGGTGACGAAGTAGAGGCCGTTGTTGCGCATGATGCGATACACGTCGACACGACCGCGCCCAATGAGGTCGGGCATGCGAACCGGTGCGCGCCGGCCCGCGGCGCCGACTGTGTTGGGCGTGAGCAGCACCAACGAGGTGGCCAATACGGCCAGCGTGGTACGAAGTAACCGCGGGCCGCAGAGCCCGCGTCGTGTTGTACTCAGATACCCGTCCTCCGCCAGGACCGCGCGATTATCCAGAAACTCGCCTCCCCACGCTAGAAGAGGGCGCACTGGTCGGCAACTCAGGACACAAAGTCCGGAAAATACGGGGTTTTGGGCTCAGTCGGCGGGCAGCCTGAAGAGTCGCGCCGAGTTGCTCGACGTTGCCTCACGAAGGGCCGAGGGGTCCTCGTCGCGCAGTGCGGCCACAAACTCCCCCACCAGAGACACGTAGGCCGGCTCATTCTTCTGGCCGCGGTACGGCGCGGGGGCGAGAAACGGACTATCCGTTTCGACGTGGAGACGATCGAGTGGAACGAGTCGAGTCGCCTCGCGCAACAGTTCCGCATTCTTGAAGGTCACGATTCCCGAGAGGGAGATATCGCAACCCAGTGCCAAACAGCCTTCGGCCTCGTCGGGAGTTCCGGTGAAGCAGTGGATCACCGTGCGCGCCGGCACGCCGTCGCTCGCGAAGATGGCAAAGAGGTCGTCGAAGGCGTCGCGCGCGTGCACCACCAGAGTCAGATCGAGCTCGTGGGCCAAGGCGATCTGGGCGGAAAACGTCCGCCGTTGCGTCTCGCGCGGGGAGTGTTCGTAGAAATAATCAAGACCGCACTCCCCGATGCCCACCAGGCGAGGGTGGCCGGATCGTGCCAGTTGAGCGATGGGACCTAAGTCGTCTTTGGCGTCATGGGGGTGAAGGCCCACCGTGGCGAAGATCTCGACCGGACTGGTCAAGTGGGTAATTTCTAGGGCTTCAGCGGAACTGTCGGCTCCGGTACCGATGACAACTACCCGATCGACGCCCGCGTCGTAGGCCCGTTCGAGGGTGGCGACGACCTCGTCGTGAGCGTGGGCTGGGGCGTCGAAAAACTCGCCCTGAAGGTGACAGTGCGCATCGGTCCAACCCTTCATTGCTCGCTCTGAATTCGTGGAAAGAGGGAGTCCCCTTTCGTCACGTGGCGACCTCGCGGATACTGCCCCCACGTCACGGCCGTCGTAAAGGGCACCGCGCTCGGCGAGGCGTCCAGGCCGAGGCGTCGCCAGATCTCCTCAGCCACCCCCGGCATGGCGGGCGAGATCAGGATCGCTACCAGACGAATCGCCTCGAGCGCGTCGCCCATGACGGCCTCGAGCGCATCACCCGGCTCCATCTTCCAGGGCGCGTGCGTCTCTAAGTACGCGTTGGTGGCGCCGATTAGTTCCCAGGTCGCCTCTAAAGCTCGTTGCGGCGCGAAGCGCTCCCACGCCCGCGCCGCGTCGGCCGTGACAGCGTCAGCCACCTCGCGCAGCGACGAGTCGCTGCGCGGCGCGGGGCCGACGCCGGCGCACTTCGACGTCACGACCGCGGCCACGCGGGCCACCAGGTTGCCCAAGTTGTTGGCCAAGTCGGTGTTGTAGCGCGCGGCGATGCCTTCGAGAGAGAACTCACCGTCGTTGCCGAGGGCCGTGTCACGTAACAGGTAGTACCGCAGGGGATCGACACCGAACTCCTGGGAGAGGGCGATGGGCTCAATGTCGGTGATCTTCACCGCCCCTTCGGCCGCCATGGTCTTGCCGAGCTTCTCTCCCCCGATCAGCAGCCATCCGTTCACGTGAACGTGATGCACCGGGTCGAGTCCGGCGGCCATGCACATGGCGGGCCACCAGACCGTGTGAAACCGGAGAATCTCCTTGCCGATCAAGTGGTTCGACCAGGGCCACCAGTACTCGACCTCGTCGTCGTCACGTCCATACCCGATGGCCGACAGGTAGTTGATGAGCGCGTCGTACCACACGTAAAAGACGTGACGCTCGTCCCAGGGCACGGGTACCCCCCAGGAAATCGACGTACGGGTGATAGAGATGTCGCGCAGTCCGCCTTTGATAAAGGAGAGGGCCTCGTTGTACTTGGTGTCCGGCGTCACGAAGCCCGGGTGGGCTTCGAAGTAGTCGAGTAGGCGGTCCTGGAAAGCGCTCAGACGAAAGAACCAGTTCTCTTCTTCCATCTGCGTTAAGACGCTGTGGTGAATCGGACAGCGACCGTCGTCGCTCGCTTCGAGCGTGTAGTAGTCCTCGCAGCTCACGCAGTAGAGACCCTTATATACGTCTTTGTAGATGTAACCGTTGTCGTAGATGGTGGAGAGGAACTTTTGCACCGTCTCGTAGTGGCGGGGTTCGGTGGTACGGATGAAGTCGTCGTAGCTGATATTCAGTACGTCCCAGGCCAGACGAAAGCGCTCGGAGGTTCGATCGGTCCACTCTTTGGGCGAGACGCCGTTCTTGGCCGCCGCGTCAGCCATCTTCTGTCCGTGCTCGTCGGTCCCGGTCAGGAATTTGACGTCGTCGCCGGCCAAGCGGTGCCAGCGGGCTAAAGCGTCCGCGTTCACCGTGGTGTAGGCCGAACCCACGTGAGGCGCATCGTTGACGTAGTAGATGGGAGTCGTGAGATAGAAGCGGCTCATCTGATCAGGATAGTAAGTGGGGACCCCTTTATTTTCGGGCGTCGAGCGCGAGTTGGTACACGTCGCGACGTGAAACTCCCAACGTCTCGGCCACGTACTCGACCGCGTCGCGCGTGCTGGCCCCGTCGTTCCACTGCTCGTGGAGCGCCGCCACCACCGTGTTGTCATCCACCTGTCCGTCGAAACTCTTTCCCTCGAGCACCACGACGATCTCGCCGACGACCTCTCGCGCGGCGAAGATCGACGCCACCTCGTAAAGCGTGCCGCGCACCAACTCTTCGTGCAGTTTCGTCAGTTCTCGCGCTACCACCACCCGACGCTCGGGAAAGAGCGCCGCGAGCTCCTGGAGCACCGACGCGACGCGTTGAGGCGACTCGTAGAAGACAATGGTTCGCTCTTCCTTCGCCCACTGTTCGTAGCGGCGCCGACGCTCGCCCGACTTTCGGGGCAAAAAGCCGTCCATGACAAACCGTTCGCTGGCCAGCCCGCTGATCGAGAGGGCGGCGATGACGGCCGAGGGACCCGGGGCGGTGGTGACCGTGAGGCCGGCGGCGAGAACGGCCGCCACCGCCCGCCCCCCCGGATCCGAGATGCCAGGGGTCCCGGCGTCGCTGATCAGCACGACCAACTCGCCCGCGCGCACGCGCGCGACGATCTGCTCGCTTTGGGCCGCCTCGTTATGCTCGTGCAGCGAGTGCAGTCGTCGGCCCGTCGCTACATCGTTCGCGCTAAACAGGACCCGCGAGTGGCGGGTGTCTTCGCAGTAAATTACGTCGGCCTCGCGAAAGAGCTCGAGGGCTCGACGAGAGAGATCGCCCAAGTTTCCAAGAGGTGTCGCGACGAGCACCAACTGACCGACCGTCTTCGTCTCTTCCACTGTTTCCTCGTTTGGCTAACGACACGCTCTACCCACTAACATTGTCACCTATGTCAAAGCGGACCGTGAAGCGCAAATTACGCGCCAAGAAGAAGGCCAACCACGGCAAGAAGCCGAACTGCGGTCGGGGCTAACCCTTCTGGCCCCTCGGGGTATCTCTTTTCTGAAACTCTTTCAAAGTCCGTGAGTTTCACACGTTCGTCATCAAAGTGTTGTGTGAGCGTCTAGATAGCCTCACTTCGCTGTAATGCGCTGGCCGTAGACCGGTCACATAAAAACACACCCCCACCACCGACGTACCGCGATTGTGCGTGCTCTCGCCTCGGCGAGCGCGCTGGCCACCTCATTTGTCCTGATTGCGACGCCGGCTCACGGTGCCTCCAATCCAGGCTTCGTCCTCTACTCCGCCCAGGGCTACGACCAGGCAACAGTGACGGCATTTAACGCCACGAAGCCCGGTTTTACCGTGACGTTGAATGACGACTCCACCGGCCCGCTTCTCCAACAGATCCAGGCCGAGGGTAACAACCCGAAATGGGGCGCACTCTGGGTGGACGGCACCGCCGCCTTCGCCCAGCTGGACAACGAGGGCATGCTCGTAAAGCACGTCGAGCCGTCGGTCGACTTCAACGCACTGGGCAAACAGAACGTGCCCAGTGACGGAAGTTTCATCCCCACCGGTCTCACCGTGACCGGAGCACTCTGCTACAACTCGGCCAAGGTGAAGGCCAGCCAACTACCGAAAACGTGGGCTCAGTTGACCGAGGCCAAGTACAGCGGTCAACTCGGCATGAACGACCCAGCGCAGTCCGGCCCCACCTTCCCCCTTATCGCGGGCGTGATGAACGAGATCGGCACTTACAAGAGCGGTTCGACGTCCGCGTCCGTGGCCAAGGGAAAGTCCTTCTTCCAGGCGCTGTCTAAGAACGGCCTCCTCGTGAGTTCCACGAACGGTCCCACCCTCGGCGCTATGGAAATAGGTTCGATCAACATGGCGGTCGTCCAAAGCTCCGCCTGCTACGGCGACGAGTTGAACGGCTCGTTCCCCTCGGTGCGCGTGAAGTACCTGAACTACTCGGTCGCGCTGCCGAGCGCCATCGGCATTGACGCGAAGGAGCCCACGATCGTTCAACAGGACGCCCAGAAGTTCGCGGACTGGGTCATGTCAAAGGCTGGTCAGCACGTGATGCAAACGGGCGACCCCCAGGGAGACTCACTGTTCTGGCCCGTTCTCAACAATGAGCAGCCGGCCAACAAGATCATCCCGCCGCTGTCTTCAACCCACGCGATCAGCATCAACCCCTACGTCTGGGGTCCGCTGGAGTCCTCCATCAATGCGTGGTTCGACAAGACCATCATCCCCGTCTAACCCCACATTCATCATCTCTCCCGACGTCGTTCCGAGAGCCTCGAAGTTCACGGCTTCGAGGCTCTCGGATTTAAGCGTTGTACCTCGTGACTGATGTGATCGTGAACCCGAGCGTCGTCGAGCCGGCGGCGCTGGCCCCCTCGACGACGACAACAAAGCAGTGGCGACCTCGTCGCTTCACCTTTGGCGGACTCGCCATCTGGATCGTGCTGGCGCTCCTCATCATTCTTCCGGTGACGTGCTTCTTGATCCTCGCCGTGAGCCCTCGGATGTTTTCCCAAGGACCCCAGTGGTTCACCTTCACTTACATCCGCCAGGCCTTCGAGGGCTACACGCTTCGCGGCGTCGTGAACTCGCTGTGGGTGTCCAGCGCCGTAGCCGTGCTCGCGACCGGCGGGGCCACCTCCCTGGCCTGGCTGGTGCAGCGCACCAATATCGGCGCGCGCCGCCTGTGGTCTATCTCCATGTGGCTGTTACTGCTCATGCCGACCTGGATCATGGCCCAGGGCTGGACCGACCTACTCCAGCCCTTCGGGGTGGCGGACGCCCTGGGCGTCAACCTCTCGTGGCTCTACGGCGAGTTCTTTGGACCCCTGGGCATCATCGTGGTCTTAACCTCCGCTTCCCTGCCCTTCGCCTTCTTCATCGTCTCGGCGGGCCTTCGCGGACTAGGTCCTGAGTTCGAGGACGCCGCACGCATTCACGGCGCGGGCCGCCTCCAAACCATGAAGACGGTCCTGCCGATCATCGCTCCGGCGATCCTGGGCGCCTTTGCCATCAGCTTCGCCGAGACCATCAGCGACTTCGGCGTGGCCGACACGCTGGGGTACCACGCGCACTTTCCTTTGGCCACTTACACCCTGTTCAACGCGATCTCGAACTTCCCCGCCAACTTTTCGGTGGGGGCCGTGATTGCCGGCGTTCTCATTCTCGCGACGGTTCCCCCCATCGCCCTCCAGTCGATCGTCTCGCGAAAGAGCGAGGCGTACGGCATCCTCTCGGGTCGAACGAGAACGCCGAAGCGTCGCGAGTTTCGTCCCGGTCCCCGAGTGGCCGCGACGGCGGCGGTGGGGTTCTTCGTCTTCGTGGCGCTCGGTGTCCCCATCATCGGAGCGGTGACCGGATCGTTCGTGCAGAACCTCGGAGAAGTGGGAGCCACGCACATTCACTTCACCTTGACCTACTTCGCTCAGGTTTTTCATCCCACGATCGAGAATGACGGCCTCGGTTCGCCGCTCACGCTCTCCAACCAACTGGGACTAGTCGTCTCGACCGTGACCGGAGTTCTCGCGGTCATCCTGGCCCGCCGTATGATGGCCTCGCGCGGCGGTTGGAGCCAGCGAATCACCGATGTCTTCTTGCTCGGATCCATCGCCATTCCCGGCGTGGTCTTGGCGGTGGGCTACATCTTCTTCTACGACTTGAGCTTCATCACCCATCACATCATCAATATTTACAAAACGTTGCCGCTCCTCATGCTGGGGCTGGTCGCGTCGGCCGTGCCCGGTCAGACCCGCTTCATGGCCGGACCCGTCAGTCAAATTCAGTCGTCGCTGAGCGAGGCGGCGCGAGTACACGGAGCCAGTCGATGGCGCACGTGGCGCACCACGAATCTTCCTCTGATGTCGCGAGTTCTGGTGTGGGGCTGGCTCCTCACGTTTGCCAAAACGATCTCGGAGCTAGCGATGTCTCAGATCCTGTACCCACCGAGCCGAGAGCCCGCCTCGGTCAGCATTCAGTCCTACATCAACAACTTTCAACTCGGCACCGGTACCGCGATGACCGTGGCGTTGATGGCCGAGATGTTCGGCGTGATCATCCTCGCATTCGGCGCCTACCGTCTCTTGACCCCCGTCGGCTGGCGTCGGGTCGGCTGGAGCGTGGTGGACTGATGCCCACGCTGGAACGTCCCAAGCCCGTCGGTGTCGCCATTGCTTCGCTCAGCAAAACCTTCAGTGGGAAGCCGGCCCTTAACGACGTGTCACTGACCATCGACCCCGGAGACTTTGTGGTCCTGCTGGGCCCGTCGGGCTCGGGTAAGACGACGATGCTGCGCTGCGTCGCGGGAATCGAACGACCGAGCAGCGGGACCATCGACATCGACGGGACCCGCGTCGCGGGACCAAAGACCTTCGTCCATCCCGAAAAACGCGGGGTGGCCATGGTCTTTCAGGACTACGCCCTGTGGCCGCACCTCAGCGTTCGCAAAAATATCGCCTTCCCTCTCGCCAGCTCAGGGCTGGCCAAGGACGTTCGGCGCGGCCGCGTCGAGGGACTCCTGGAGCGCGTGGGCATCGCGCACCTCGCCGATCGCTATCCCAACGAGCTTTCGGGCGGCGAGCAGCAGCGCGTGGCGCTCGCGCGAGCCTTGGCCGCCGACGTGGGGTTGATCCTCTTCGACGAACCGCTGTCGAACCTCGATACCGATCGCCGCGAACAGTTGCGTCTAGAGATTGCGACGTTAACGCGCGAAGCGGGAGCGACGGCGATCTACATCACTCACGACCAGAGTGAGGCCTTCGCCTTAGCCGACTACGTGGGCGTTTTGAACAAAGGATCGCTGGTTCAGTTCGACACTCCCGAAAACGTCTATCGACGTCCGGTTAACTCGTTCGTGACCCGCTTCACCGGGATTGCGGGAGAGTTCGCGGTCGCCTCGGTGCACGATCGCAGCGAAGAGTACGTCGACGTGTCGCTGCCCTTTGCCCCTTCACACCACGTCAGGGCCCGGGCCCGCGACAGTGGTGAGCGGGTCGAGTCCCTCAAACTCTTCGTTCGCGCTAGCGGGGTCGTCTTAAACGCAGAAGCGCACGACCAGGGAGTGGGCGGCGAGGTGCTGGACGTAGCCTTCACGGGCCGTGGCTATGAACACGTGGTCAGCGTTGGCCAAGGCGCCACTCTAACCAAGATATTCTCGGCGCGTCGCTTTGAACGCGCCACCAACGTCAAAGTCTCGTTCGAGCCGTCAGAGTGTTTCGTGATGGACGCCCGAGAAGAGGAGGAACAGTAATGCTCGCTACCGTGAGCGGGTCCACGACCACCGTGGTGCTGGTGCTAGCTGTCTTTCTGGCGGCCTCAGTCGAGATGGTCGAGGCGCTGACCATCGTCGTCGCGGTGGGTCATACCCGAGGCTGGCGCTCGGCTCTCGAGGGTACGGGCGTCGCCGTCGGGGCACTGGCCGCGTTGGTGGCGATCTTCGGACCGGCCCTGGTGCGCGTGCCGCTCGACCCGTTGCGCTTAGTCGTGGGAGCCGTGCTGTTGATTTTCGGTCTGCAGTGGTTGCGAAAGGCCATTCTGCGCTCGGCGGGCTACGTGGGACTGCACGACGAGGACGTGATCTATGAAAAAACGGTGGCGTCTCTGCGAGCCGAAGGGGCGAGCGTTGGTCGAGACCGCCTGGCCTTCGTGGTGGCTTTCAAGGGCGTGTTCCTCGAGGGCACCGAGATCGTGGTCGCGGTACTGACCCTGGGTACCTCGGCCCATCGTCTGGGACTGGCCATCTCGGTGGCGGCGATCGCCGTGGGGCTCGTGGCGCTCATTGGCGTCATCGTGGCCCGCCAACTGTCCAAGGTTCCCGAGAACCTGATGAAGATGTCCGTGGGGGTCATGCTCGTGAGCTTCGGGACCTTCTGGACGGGCGAGGGTCTGCGAGTTCGATGGCCGGGCGGTGACACCATGCTGCTCGTCCTCGTGGTTCTCTACGCCGTGGTGGTCACGGTGGCCATTCGCCTCACGCGCAAACCGCCAGCCCCGGCCAGGGGACGCGCGTGAAGCGCGTGGCGTCGTGGCTCGCACGAGCCCTCAAGGGATTTGGTCTGTTTTGGTGGGACTTCCTGGTCGGGGATACGCCCGAGATTACGGTCGTGGTCTTACTCATCCTGGGGGTCGTAGCCCTGGCCAGCGAAGTGGCGCACCTTAACGTCTTGGCCTACGTGGCCCTCCCGGTGCTAGCGATCGCGGCCCTCACCATCTCGGTAGCGCGCGCTCGTCGCACGAAGTCCTAGACGAGACCGGGGCGAGACCGGGGCGAGACCGGGCGAGCCACGGGCTCACTGCGTCGCGGAGACCTTCGCGGGTAGTCCGTAGGGGTAGAGCTTGAGTCGCATGCGATGCTCCAGGTAAAAGGCGAGCCCCGGAACGAAGCCGGCGAAGAGCATGATGGCGATGTAGAAGATCGCCAGACGAAACTTCAGCGTGAGATTGAAACACGTAATCATATAAATCGGATAGAGGATGATGCCGTGACCGATGCCCACGACGTCGACGAAGAGGTGGATACGGTTCCACAACGTCAGATCGACGCTGTGCAACAAGAGCGTCACGAAGAGCACCAGCAGTGTTGTCCCGGTGATAAATGACATCGCTCGGTAGCGACGAAACGTGCCTTCCACTAATGGCCCCAGAGGCGCTTCTTCGGCGTCTGGGCCAACCGCGCCAGGTGGTCGTTATAGGCGGCCAGTGAGGGGTCTTCGGCCTCACGAGCCGCTGCCAGTTCGCGCGCCATTTGAGCGTCGGCGCGCATCTTCTCTTCGTACTCGCGTCGAGCCTTTTCTTTGTGCTCGCCGACTTTTTCGGCGTTCAGCAGCGAGTACCAGCCGAGAACCCCCAGAAGGCCGATGACGGGCCACTCAATGGAGTAGAGGTAACTCAGCGAGTTCCCCTGAACCGCTCTGCCCACCTGCCACCACGCCGCCAGAGCGCAGGTCAGGATCCACAGGATCAGGGCAATGTGCAGTCCGATCGCTCGGAGCGAGAAATACTTAGAGCGCACCAAACCATCCTAACGAGCCAATCTCGAATCTAAAGGGGCCGTCGTAAGATGGTCCCGTGCCCGCAATGTTGAACGCGCCATTTTCTTGGCACCACCTCAATGAGTGGAATTTGGGTGTTATTCCCATCATCTTGATGCTCTGTGCGGGACTCATCTACTTCCAGTACGCCCGTAAGGTCCGCGCCTGGCCCACTGTGCGGACGGTCTGCTTTGGACTCGGACTTCTCATTACGTTCATCGCCACGCAAACCTTCGTCGGGTTCTACGACATGGAGTACTTCAGCGACCACATGATCCAACACCTTTTGTTGATCATGGTGGCCGCTCCGCTCTTCGCTCTCAGCGCCCCGCTTGATCTGGCCTACGACGTCGGCAGCGCCACCATGCGCGCGTGGCTCGACAGCAAGTTCATGGAGCGCCTCACCCATCCACTGGTCGCCTTCGTTCTCTACTTCTTTTTCATTCCCCTCACTCACTTAACCGGATTTATGAATCTGATGATGGAGCACCAGTGGATCCATCAGCTAGAAGAACTCGGCTTTCTGGTGGTGGGCTATCTCTTCTTTCGCGCGGCCTTTGGGCTCGAGCGGGGCTTCAAACTCCATCCCGGTCTACGTCTGGTGTACGTAATGGCGGCGGTGCCGGTCGACACCTTCACCGGTCTGGTGCTGTCGAACTCCTCGCGGGTTCCCTTCTCCCACTTCGCGGCCATGGCGCCGAGGGGCTCGAGCGCGGCCTGGCGTCTCAGTGACATCAAACTCGGAGGGGGCATTATGTGGATCGGTGGCGACGCACTCATGCTTCTCGCGTGCATTCCCATCGCCGTGATGTGGGTGCGCTGGGAGATGGTTCAAACGAAGAAGCTCGACGCGATTCTCGACGCCCAAGGTATCTGAACTACAACAGGCCGGCTTCGATTCCCAGCTCTTCGAGGTCGTTCTGCGGCCGCGCGCCGAAGTGAGTGATGACCTCGCCGGCACACAGTGAGCCCAGTTCGGCCGCCTCGACCGGATCGGCGCCGAGCGCCAGACCGTACAAAAAGCCCGAGGCGAACATGTCACCCGCACCGTTTTGATCGACCACGTGCTCCACGTCCATGGCGGGCACGCTCACTACGCCCGACACGGTCGCCACGTCAGCCCCGAGGGGCCCCCGGGTGACGACGGCCAACACGCCCAGTTCGTCGAGCGCGGCGAAGGCCTGCTCTAAGTGTTCGAACTGGAAGAGCGCCAGAATCTCGGTCTCGTTGGCGAGCAACACGTCCACGTCACTCGTCACCAGGTCGAGAAAGTGGCGACGGTGCCGACTCACACAGAACATGTCCGAGAGCGAGAGGGCCACCATGGAGTCGTGATCGTGCGCGAAGTTGACGACCTTTCGAATCGATTCCATGGCCGGGGGCAGGTCGAAAAGGTATCCCTCGACGTAGGTGATCTCGGAGCGGGCAATGAGGTCTTCTTTGATGTCGTCGGGGTTCAGTTTGTTCGACGCCCCGAGGTACGTGGCCATAGTGCGCTGCGCGTCGCTGGTGATAAAGACGTGGCATCGTCCCGTCGCTCCTTCGCCCGGTTTCGCTACGGCCAGATCAAGTTCGACGCCAATGGAGGCAAGGTCACTTCGAAAGCGCTCGCCGAACTCGTCGTTGGCTACTTTGCCGATGTAACCGCACGTGCCGCCCAGCGCGGCGACACCGGCGATCGAGTTCGCCACCGATCCTCCCGAGACCTGAATGGTGGGACCCATGGCGTTAAAAAAGCTCTCGAGTTGCTCTTCTTCGATGAGCGACATGGACGCCTTGACCAAACCTAATCGGTCGTAGACCTCGTCTACATCCTCGGTGATGATGTCGAGCATCGCGTTGCCAATACCGCTGACCGCCAGTCGATGGGGGCCCGGTTTCATGCGCAGTGAAACGGGCGTGGGCGTTGATGTCACTTCGAGAGCGTAGAGGATTTGGACCTAAAGTAGCCAGTTGTGACCGAGTCCTCGAACCCGTACCGCCTCGCGCGAACCGTCGTCCCTTCCGCCTATCGAATCTTCCTGACTCCCGATTTGGAGAAGGCCACCTTCGCGGGACGAGTCGAGGTGGACATTGAGATCACCGAGACCATGAGCGAGATGACCTTGCACGCGCTCGACCTCGAACTGGGCGCCGCCACCGTCAGCAGCGACGGCACGAGTTACCGTTCGCTGGAGCACCGCTGGGACGAGACGTACCAGACCGTCACGTTCGTTTTTGACCGCGACCTCCCCCCCGGACCGGCGGTCTTCGAGATCGCCTTCGACGGCGTGTTGAACGACAAACTGGTCGGGTTCTACCGTTCGACCTTCGTCGACGACCAAGGAACGACGCACGTGATCGCCACGACCCAGTTCGAAGAGACCGACGCGCGTCGCGCTTTTCCGTGCTGGGACGAACCGATCTTTAAGGCCACCTACCAGGTCAATCTGACCATTCCGAGCCACCTGGCGGCCTACTCCAACTCCCCCCTCGACGTGAACACCGACCTCGGCAACGGCCAACGGTCGCTCAGTTTCAAGCCCACCATGAAGATGTCAACGTACCTGGTGGCCTTCGTCATCGGACCGTTCGAAGAGACGCCGGCCGTGGACGTTGATGGCGTGCCCCTACGGGTGGTGACGCCGATTGGCAAACTGCATCTGACGGACCTGGCGCTCGAAGCCGGCGTCTTCGGCCTTCGCTGGTTTTCGGAGTACTTCGGTATCCCCTACCCCGGCGAAAAACTTGACATGATCGCTATCCCGGACTTCGCCGCGGGCGCCATGGAGAACCTCGGCTGCATTACGTACCGCGAAACGGCGTTGCTCGTGGATCCGGCCACGAGTTCCCAAGCCGAGATTCAGCGCGTGGCCGAGGTCGTGCACCACGAGATCGCTCACATGTGGTTCGGCGACCTGGTCACCATGGAGTGGTGGCAGGGGATCTGGCTCAACGAGGCCTTCGCCACGTTCATGCAACTGCTGTGCACCAACGCCTTTCGACCGACGTGGCGGGTCTGGGTCACGCAGAACACCTTTCGGAACCTGGCCTTGCAGGTCGACGGGTTGGACTCCACTCGTCCCATTGAGTACGAAGTGATCTCGCCCGCCGACACCCACGCCATGTTCGACCTGCTGACCTACGAAAAGGGCGGCTCGACCCTTCGCATGCTGGAGCAGTACCTCGGCGAGGACGTCTTTCGCGACGGCGTACGCCTGTACCTGAGAAAGCACAGTTACGCCAACACCGTGACCACCGATCTGTGGGATGCCCTCGAGGAGAACTCCGGCCAACCGGTGCGAGAGATGATGAACACCTGGATCCTTCAAGGCGGCGTGCCGCTGGTCACCCTCGAAAAGGGACAGCTGAGCCAACAGCCGTTTCGCTACGGTCCCGCGAAGTCGCCCAGTGCCATTGGCGATCACTGGTTGATTCCCGCGCTGACGCGTTCGCTCGACGGCGGAGAGCCCTCACGTCATCTCCTCAACGACGAGGCCCTCACCGTGAGCGACCCGGCGCCGGTAGTGCTCAACGCCGGGGGCTGGGGCGTCTTTCGTTCGCGCTACGGCAACGCCGAGCTGACGGCGCTCTCGCCTCGCGTGAGTGAACTCGAAGAGATCGAACGCGCCACGCTGCTGGCCGACAGTTGGGCCGCGCTCTTCGCCGGCTCCATTGCGTGGTCGGACTTTTTCGAAGTCGCCAGAGGACTCGGCCATCAGGACGAGCCCAATCCCTGGGAGTTCGTCGCGACGGCCTTCGACATGGCCAAACGCGCGCTGAACGAGACCCAACGCGAGATTCTGCGCACGCAACTTCGCGAACTGTTTGAACCTCAGTTGGCGCGCCTCGGTTGGGACGCAAAAGACTCCGACGGCGAGTTGACGCCCCAGTTACGGGCCGTGGTGATTGGGGCCCTCGGAGGTTTCGGTGAGGACGAAGCCGTACGCGCCGAGGCGATTCGGCGATACGAAGCGGGCGCACTCGAAGGCGATCTGGCCCAGCCCATTCTTCGTGTGGTCGCCACACAGGACCGCCCGCGTGACTACGAAGCGTTCCTCGAGCACTACCGCCGCGCGGCCACGCCGCAAGAGCAGATGCGCTATCTCATCGCGCTCGGGTCGTTTAACGAAGAGCGGGTGGCCCTCGACGCGGCCGAAAAAGCCTTTAGCGAGTTCCGCACCCAAGACGCGCCGCTCGTTCTTTCCATATGGGCACGCAACGAAGTCACCGGTCCGGCCGTCTGGCGTTACATGACCTCACGCTGGGACGAGGCGACCGCTCGATTCCCCGTGAACTCACACGCTCGCTTGGCGGGTGGGGTGACGACCTTCATTAACGACCAGGCCTTGGCCGACGAGGCGGAGGCCTTTCATCGCGCGCACCCCGTGTCGGGCGGGTACCCCATGAACGTGAATCAGCAGTTGGAGCTCATGCGCGTGGGAATTGCTTTCGCGGCGTCCATGCGCCAACAGTTCTAAGTTTCCCGGCGTGAACATAGGGGCGTATCTCGGCATCTTCGCCTTGATGTTCCTGATCGAACTACCCGACAAGACGATGATCGCCACGATCGTCATGAGCACCAAGGTTCGCCCCTCGTCGATCGTGATCGGCGCGTCGAGCGGCTTCGTCGTGCAGATGGGAATCGCCGTGGGTGCCGGAGGCCTCTTGACGCTCCTACCGGTGCACGTCAAGGACGTGATCGTCGCGGTGCTCTTTTTGGGTGGCGGAGGCTACCTCCTGTTCTCGCGCGAGAGTGCCGCTGAAGAGAAAGGCGCCGACGAAGCCAGCGCCGAACAGCCCTCCACGCGCCTTCGAGAGATTGCCACCGCCTTCAGCATCATCTTCATCAGTGAGTTCGGCGATCTCTCCCAGATTCAAGCGGCTAATTTTGCGGCGAAGACCCACGAACTGCTGGGCGTGTTCATCGCCGCATCGCTCGCTCTCATCAGTGTGTCGTTTCTTGGGGCGTACGGGGGACAGTTTCTCCAGCGCGTGGTGCCCGTTAAGTGGATACGCCTCGGCGGTGGCCTGATCTTCGCGGGACTGGGTATTTACACTTTGATTCGCCTGTGAGCGTGAGTCGTCGCGACGAGGTGTTGACGCTCGCCGAGCGGGCCAAGGGCTTTATGCCGCATAACGAGGGACTCGCGCTCTTCTCGTTCGCCCTGGAACTCGGCGAGCGCATTCCTTCCAGCACGTGGCTCGAAGTCGGCGCGTGGTGTGGGAAGTCCGCCCTCTACTTAGGCGCTGCGGCTGAGGCGACCCAGAGTGTGCTCTACTCCCTCGATCACCACCACGGCAGCGACGAGAACCAAGAGGGTTGGGAGCACTTTGACGCCACCCTCGTCGATCCCCGCGACGGACGGCTCAACACCTTGCCGACGTGGCAAGGCACCATTGCCGACGCTCGTCTTGAAGAGACGGTGATCGGGCTGGTGGGACACTCGGCCGTAGTAGCTCGCCACTTTCATCAGCCCCTCGAGCTGGTGTTCATTGATGGCGGCCACGGCCACGACGTCGCCTGGGGTGACTTTCGCGCCTGGTCACCCAAGGTGGTTAGTGGTGGAGCGCTCCTCGTCCACGACGTCTTCCCTCACCCCGAGGACGGCGGGCGGGCGCCCTATGAGATCTATCTCAAGGCGCTCGAGAGTGGAGAGTTCGTCGAGGTGGCGAGCGAGGGCTCGCTGCGAGCGTTACGACGCGTTCGTTAGAGGGCAGCCCGGTTCGGGCAAGTCGAGCGGTGAGGTCAGTTCGCCGTGTCGAAAGATACCCGCCGCCCGCGACGACGAGGTCAACGCGTCAGCCGCCAAGATGACAGCCGCCGCCGTGTAGGACGTGACCTCGCGAGGGGGAAAGCTCACGCCGTCGGGGTAGGCGATGCCCGTCACGTACGCGCCATCCTCGCGTCGATGCGGGCGAGTACAGGCGAAGAGGTCGAGGGCCCGGCTGGTGTATCCCAGCGCGTCCAGAGCCAGTACGCACTCGGCCGTCTCGGCGGCCGTCACCCAGTCGTTCGTCGAGACGCACCGCACCCCGAGTCCGTCCATCACGTGGCGCTCCCACCCATCGGCCAGGCGCTTCTCTCCCCCGGCTCCTCGCAGCGCACCACAGAAGATCGGGTAGTACCAGTCCATGGCAAACTCATTCTTCGGAGCGAACGCGCCAGGGTGGTGCGCCACGGCGTGTCCCAGGCGCGCCGCCGCGAGCTCCCACTCGGGTTTCGCCCAGTCGAGTCGCTCGGCCAACGCCACGCCACAACAGATCGAGTGAAAGATCGACGACGAGCCCGTCAACAGCGCGTAGCTCTCCGGGTGACCCTGCGCGTCGAGGGACCAGCGCACGGTGCCGTCGCTCAACTGCCAGCGCAACACAAAAGTCATCGCCTTCTCGACCACGGGCCAGAGTTCGGCGGCGAAGTCGACGTCGTCGGTCGCTACCACGTAGTGGTAGAGACCGGCCGCCACGTAGGCGCAGACGTTGGTGTCCAGACGCGTGTCTTTAGGACGCTCACCGACGTAGTAGTTAAACCAGCTGCCATCGCCGAGTTGCGTGTCGGCCAACCAGCGATAGGCCGCGCGGGCTTGCTCGAGGTAGCCGGTGACCGTGAGGGCCATGGCCACCTCCACGTGGTTCCAGGGGTCGCAGTGTCCCCCCACGAACCAGGGAATCTGGCCACTTCGAACCTGCAAGGACGCCAGGTAACGAGCAGTGTCGGCCAGCTCTTCGCTGGTCATCACCCCGGGCACGCCGCCCAGGGATCTGGTCGTCGAGCTCACCGCGGTTTCCCCAGATAGAGCACGAGAGACTTGCCCATGAGCGGTGAGAGAACTCGCTCGGCGTATCGGGTGAGCGCGGGCTTTTTCATGAGGTCCCAGACCAGCAGTTGGTGGTAGCGCTGCACTAGGGGGTGGTCCTCGTTGGTGGGGCCCACGCAGCACTTGAGCCACCAATACGGACTGTGCAGCCCGTGGGCGTAGTGGTGTCCCGTGACGACCAGGCCGCTCGAGGTGAGACGCTGGGCCAGCACCGAGCGGCGATAGATGCGAATGTGCCCGCCGGGCACGTTGTGGTACTCATCGGAGAGCGACCAGTTGATGAGCTCGGGACCGAAGCGCGGCACCGTGATGGCCATGGTGCCACCGGGACGTACGACGCGCGCCAGCTCGCGCATGGCCGAGAGATCGTCGGGGAGATGCTCGAGCACCTCAGAACAGATCACTCGATCGAAGGCGCCGTCGGGGAAAGGTAGGTGAAGGGCGTCGCCCTGCACGACGGCGGCGTGCAGGGAGCCTTCGGCGAGTTCCCCGGCTTCGACCATCGAGACGAACATGGCGGCCACTCCGTTGACCTCGTCGGTTCCGGCGTCCAGGGCGACGACGACGGCGCCGCGACGAGCCGCTTCGAAGGCGTGGCGACCGAAGCCACAGCCGAGGTCGAGAACCTTGTCGCCCCGACGCAGGCCTAGTTGCTCGTACTTAGCGGTCAGCATCAGTCAAAGATCATCGAGTCGGGCAACGGTTGAGCGTTCAGAATCGCCTCGTAACAGGCCGCCGTGCCGCGCGCCGTGACCTGCCAGGTAAAACGTTCGATGACGCGCTGACGACCGGCGGCCCCCAGCCGCTCGCGCAGTTCGGCGTCGTCGAGCAACGAGCGAATGGCGCCAACGAGAGCTTCGGGATCATTCGCCTCGACCAACAGCCCGGTCTCGCCGCTCGTGCCCACCACTTCGGGCAGCGCCCCCCCGGTGGTCGCTACGACCGGTACGCCACAACTCATCGCCTCAATCGCCGGCAGGGAAAACCCTTCGTAGAGGCTGGGGACGATGGCCACTTCCGCCTGGCCGTAGAGTCGGGCCAGCTCTTTGTCGCTCACGCCCGAGATGGTGCTGACAATGTCGTTGAGTCCCAGGCGCTCTAACGTCGTGGCGACTCGTCCTCCCTTTTGGGGCCGTCCGATGACGATGAGGTCCACGTCGCGCTCGGCGCGGAGCTTGGCGATGGCTTCGAGCAGCGGTACCAGTCCCTTCATGGGTATGTCACTGCTCGTGGTGACCATCAGCCGCCCTTTTTTCTTCACCACGTCGTCGTAGGGCTTGAACACCTCCGCGTCGACGCCCACGGGCACCACGGTGAGGCGATCCAGCGCCACACCCATCTGGGCGTGAATGTCGGCCTTGGAGTTATGCGACACCGTGAGCACCGCGGGTAGCTGCTTCACGACGCGCACCTGCGTGCGAAGAAATCCGAACCAGCGACGCGTGGTAAAGCGCTTGAACGCCGTCTCGGCGTGGTCCAGCGCGATGGAGCGGTCGACGGTGATCGGGTGGTGCAACGTCTCGAGCAGCGGCCAACCTTGACGGTGCAACCTCAAGATGCCCGGGCCAATGCACTGGTTGTCGTGAATAATGTCGAAGTCAGCGCGTCGATGGCGAAGCAACTTCGCCACGCGCAGCGAGTAGGCAAAGGGTTCGCCGAACCCCGAGCTCAGCATGATGGCGAACTCGCTCACGTCGGCCAACGAGGTGAACTCCGAGCGGGCCGGGATGCGAAAAGGGTCGGGGTCGCGGTAGAGATCAAGCCCTCGAATCGGTGTGAAACCCACGCCGTCGTCGAGTTCGGGCCACGGCGGACCCGAAAAGACTTCGACGCTGTGCCCGAGGGCCACCAGTTCTCGGGTGAGATGGCGGGTATAGACACCTTGTCCTCCGCAGCGCGGATTGCCCCGGTAGAGCAAAAAGGCGACGCGGTACTTCCCGGGCTTCGCCGGAGCGGCCGACACGTGAGGCGGGAGGGTGAGAGCGCGGCTGCGAGCCCAAGATGCCTTCGTCTCCGCGATGGTCTGGGCGAGCGAGCAGGGCACGGGGCAACTTTCCTTTTGACGGGTCCACCATTCTCCTCGAATCTCCAGAGGGCCACAAATGGCAGGCCAGGCAGTCTATTTGGGTGACTACGCTTGCACAGCATGGACCTGAGTTACCCCCCAGAAGCGGAATCCTTTCGAAAAGAGATCCGCGGCTGGCTCGAAGAGAATCTGCCCGCGGGCTGGTTTGATCCGGGCTTTTCCATGACCATCGACGAGCGTCAACGTTTCAGCGACACCTGGACCGAGAAGCTCTTCGCCGGCGGATGGATCTGCGCCGGATGGCCCGTTGAGTACGGCGGGAAGGGACTGTCGTTGATGGACCAGGTGGTGCTGAGCGAAGAGTTCGCCAGGGCCAACGCGCCCCTGCGGGCCGACTTCTTTGGCGACGTCTTGGTGGGCCCCACCATTCTTCAGTGGGGCACCGATGAACAGAAAAAAGAGTTCATCCCGAAGATTTTGAACGGCACCATCGCCTGGTGCCAGGGCTTCTCCGAGCCGGACGCCGGCTCGGACCTCGCCAGCCTGAAGACCTCCGCCGTCCTGGACGGCGACGAGTGGGTCATCAACGGTCAGAAGGTCTGGACGACCGAGGCCCAACACGCCGACTTCGTTTTCCTTCTCACTCGCACCAACCCCGACGCGCCTCAGCACGCCGGCATCAGTTTCCTGCTCGTGCCCATGCACCAAGAAGGCGTGGAAGTGCGACCCATTACCCAAATTGACGGTACGGCGGAGTTCAACGAGGTCTTTTTTACCAACGCGCGTTGCCCCAAGGACAACGTGCTCGGCGGCGTGAACAACGGCTGGAAGGTCGCCATGACCACACTCGGCTTTGAGCGAGGGTCGTCGTCCACCGTGGGACACCAACGCTTCTTTAAGGAGTGGCTGTTCATGGTGAAAGAGGCACAACGGGTGCGCAAGAACGAGGACGAACTCGTGCGCGACGCGTTGGTGAAGGCGTGGTCCAAGATAAAGATCATGGAGATCAACGGCTACCGTACGTTGACCGACGCTCTTAACAACACGCACCACTCCGCCCTGCTGGGGGCGTGCAACAAGATGTTCTGGTCCGAGGCGCACCGGGCGGCCACGAACTTAGCCATTGACATCGTGGGTATGGAAGCGCAGATCCTGACGGGCGAGGGACCCCTCGAGGGTCCCTCGGGCCTGCCACGGCTCGGGCGCTCCGACTATCCGGTCTCTGAACTTCAGGCGGCGTTCTTCTTCGCCCGGTCCGAGACCATTTGGGGCGGCACGGCCGAGATTCAACGCAACATCGTTGGCGAGCGAGCCCTGGGCCTGCCGAAAGAGCCCAAGCCCCTCAACGCGTAGCGACGGTACACGGGTCGCCGCTAAGGAAAGGATCGTTGGTGTACCGAGTTCCCAACCAAGAGGGAAAACTTTGCGTCGTCACCGGCGCTAACAGCGGCCTCGGTAAGGAAGCGGCCCGCCGCCTGGCCGGCGCTGGGGCGAGCGTCATCATGGCGGTGAGAAACGTTGACAAAGGGGAGGCCGCGCGCGACGCACTACTGGCGCTGAACCCCGACGCGCGACTCGAGGTTCGCCGACTGGACCTCGCCAATCTCTCGTCGGTGCGAGCCTTCGCCGATCAACTGATCGCCGACGACCACCCGATTGACATTCTGCTCAACAACGGGGGCGTGATGGCGCCACCCCAACGCGCGCTCAGCGCGGACGGCTTCGAGCTGCAGTTCGCTACGAACTTTCTCGGGCACTACGTCGTGACGCTTCGCCTCCTGCCGTTGATTCTCACGGCCGCCGGTCCGAGCGTGACGACTGTGAGTAGCGTGGCCGCCCAGTTCGGCCGCATCCGCTTCAACGACATACAGAGCGAGCGTCACTACATCGCCTACCGTTCGTACGCGCAGTCCAAACTGGCCGACTTACTTTTCGCTCAGCAGCTCGCCCGCCTGGCCAACCAACGTAACTGGGACCTGATGAGTAACGCCGCTCACCCCGGCCTCACCAGGACCAACCTCTTTAACGCTCGATTGAACGTGGGTCGCGACACGCACAAGACGTCGATCCAGACACGGCTCGCGCCCTCCCAGGGGGTCGAGCAGGGCGTGGAACCCATCCTGTACGCCGCGACGAGTCCCGACGCGATCAGTGGCGCGTACTACGGACCGCGTGGACTCTTCGGTCTCGCCGGTGTGACAACCTTGGTGAAGGCTCCGCGCAGCGCGCGACATCCAGAGACCGCCGAGAGGTTGTGGAAGTTGGCGGCGGAGCTGAGCGGCGAAAACGTGCCGGCGGGGCTGTAACTAGATCTGTCGGTAGCGCGGCACGTAACCGCCCGTACCAAGCAGTGAGGAGTCCTCGAGGTCAATCGACTCGTCGAGGCCACCGAGCACCTGGGTTACCCACGGCAGACGGTCGGTCAAAATGCGCGTCACACCTCCCTGGAGGGTGTCGGTGGAGATGGCGCAACTCGAGCACGCTCCCCCGAGCTGCACTTCCACCACTCCGGTCTCGACGTCGCAGCGCACCAAGACCAAATCCCCGCCGTCGGCTTGCACCGACGGACGCATGAGATCGATCAGCGCGTTCAACGCGGAGAGCCGGCTCGATCGCTCCTGATCCGTGAGTTCCATGTGGCCAGTCTGCCGTGAAAATGTGGGGCCGTGCCCGCGCCAGCGCAATTACTACTATGAGCAGGTGACTGAGCCCACCTCCGCTTTGAGTGTCCGCGATATCGACGTGTCGTCCACGGATTTTTGGCGACGACCGTGGAAAGAGAGGGACGAGGCCTTCGCCACACTTCGCCGCGAACAGCCCATCGGTCACTACGAGGAGCCCGTCCTCGAAGGCAGCGAGATCGAGTTTCCCAAGGGAGACGGTTTCTACGCGCTGACGCGCCACCGCGACGTGGCCGAAGCGACGCGCCATCCCGAAGTCTTTCTCTCGGGCCACGGAACGGTCACGATGTTCGACCTGGCCCCCGAGATGGTCGAGTACTTCTCGGGCATGATCTCGACCGACAACCCCAAGCACGCTCGACTTCGTCGTATCGTCTCTAACGCCTTTAGCTCGAAGAATATCCAAAGGGTGGAAGAGTCCATCGAGCGCGTCGCCGACGAAGTGATTGAGCGGGCCCGTCGCGAGGGCAGCGGCGACTTCGTGCTGGACATCGCCGCGCCCTATCCCTTAGAGATCATCTGCACCATGATGGGCGTGCCCAAGAGCGAGTACGCCACCGTTCTTCGCTGCTCGAATACCATCGTCTCCAACGGCGATCCCGAGTACATCCCGGCGGGCAACGATCCCGTGGTGGCCTTCTTGGAGTCCGCGATGACCTTGACCGGCATCATGGAAGAGCTCGGACGGTTTCGCATTGATCAGCCCATCGACGACGTAACCAGCGCACTGGTGAACGCCGAAGTTGAGTCCGAGAAGTTGACGCAACAAGAGTTGGCGTCCTTCTTCGTGCTGCTGGTGATCGCGGGGAGCGAAACCACGCGAACGGCCCTGGCGCACGCCCTGCACGCCTTTGGTCAGTTTCCCGACCAGCAACGGCGCCTGGTCGAGGACTTTCCCGCTCTCGCCAAAACGGCTGCGGACGAGATAGTGCGCTGGGCCTCTCCCGTCACCTTTACCCGACGCACCTTGGCGAGCGACTACACCATCTCGGGCTTCGACCTCAAGACTGGCGAGAACGTGGTCATGTTTTATAACTCGGCCAACCGCGACGAAGAGGTCTTCGCCGATCCCTTTTCTTTCGACGTCGGACGTACCCCCAACGACCACTTTGGCTTTGGCGCACCGGGCCCGCACTTCTGCCTCGGCGCGCACTTGGCTCGCCGAGAGATCATGGTCATGTGGCGCGAACTGCTCTCGCGCACGCCGAACATTCGCGCCACCGGCGCACCGTCACAGCTGGCCTCGAACTTCATTAACGGCGTCAAGCGCCTCGACTACAGCTTTTAGGCCTTGCGGGCGGCCAGCGCTTCGTCAAAAACCCGCAGCGCTCTCGGTCCCCACACGGTACCCGGTCCACCGTTGAGCGCAATGGAGACGCCAATCATTTCAGCGACTTGCTGGCGGCTCACGTCGGCGCGAACACAGCCGCGCGCGTGGGCCACGATGCAACCGTCGCACTCTCGCGTGATCGCGACGGCCAGTGCGATGAGTTCCTTGGTGCCCACCGACAACTCGCCGTCGGCCATGGCGGCCGCCGACAGCGCCGCGTACCCTTTCATCACGTCGGGGATGAGTTCGCGAAGTTCGATCGCTGGTTGGCGAAGCTCTTCACGAATTTGGTTCATGCTGTCCATAACTACCTCCGACGACGAGCGTAGCGATTCCCTCGAGGCGTCCGAGGCCCCGACGGCGCTTTCGTAAGATGACTCGATGACTGTCATTGACGAACTGCTCGCGCACAACCGCCAATATGTCGACCAGCACGGACACCGCGAACTAGCGACCTCGCCCACCCTCCATCTGGCCGTCCTCACCTGTATGGACTCGCGTCTCGATCTCTTTGGTGCCCTCGGACTCGACCTCGGCGAAGTACACCTCGTGCGCAACGCCGGCGGTATCGCCACCGACGACGCGATCCGCTCGCTTCTGCTGAGCCAACGCCTGCTGGGCACCCGGTCGGTGATGGTCATCCACCACACGCGCTGTGGACTTGAGTCCTTCGACGAAGAGACCTTACAAGAGGACCTGACCGCGACCTTCGGCGTGCGTCCGCCCTTTCGACTGGGCGCCTACCGCGACGTGGACGAGGACGTGCGCTCCACGGTGAGGGCACTGCGCGAGAGCCCCTTCGTCGACGACGCCGAGATTCGGGGCTTCGTCTTCGATGTGGACGACGGAGAGCTACGCGAGGTCTCCGTTTCCTAGGTCCGATGGTGAATCCCAGACCGGTCGCCTCGGCGCCGCGACGGCGTCGTCGTGAGAGGCGTCGGGCTAGCGCCGCGAGTTAGGGGCGAGGGTCGATCGGGGTGAGGACGCCCACGCTGGCTTCGATGGCTTCGGCGGCGTTGAGACAGAGATCTTCGCGAAAGAGGTCGCCAATGACCTGCACGCCGGTCGGCAGGCCCTTGGCCGTCCCCGTCGGCCCACAGGCCGCGGGCAGGCCCAGCAGGTTCGCGGGGAGCACAAAAAGGAAAACCCTCGATGACCTTCGTGGCCGACCCGGCGTCTTGAATGTCGTAACCCAAGGCAAAGGGCGGCTGCGTCCAGGTGGGCCCCACGATGAGCGGGTAGGAGGCAAAGAACTCTCGCCACGCTCGAGCGATCGTGTAGCGGGTTGCATCAACGCCATCGACTCCGGCGTCGCGTCGGGCAGCTCGAGCATCGTCAGGACCAGGAATCGCTGTCCGCCCTCGCCAATGACGAGCTCAAGGGCCAGCACGCCGTCGACCAACATCAACGTCGAGGTTGGACTTAACGGTAGAGGGAACGCCGTGCAGCGCTCCAAGGGGCTCACCGGCCCGCTGTGCGGCGTCAGCGGCGAGTGCCTCGTCGGGACGAACCACTGCCACCGCGTTCACCTCGGCGTTTACGCGCTCGATACGCGCCAAATGCGCCGCAACCACCTCGTGCGATGAGGTCTCCCCGGTTCGAATGAGCCGGGCCAGCGTCGAGGCCGACTCCCGCCACAGCTCTTTGGACACGTTTTACCCCCAGAGCAATTGGTCCGGGCACGTCTGTTACGCTCCTCGCGAAGCGCCCCACGTCAGCCGAAGCGACCGAGGGTGTAGTCGAGCGTGCGCGAGTCGTCGGGGTTGTTGAAGATCTTCTCCGTCGTGTCGAACTCGATGAGTTCACCGGCGCGGTCCTCGCCCATCAACAAGAAGGCGCAGTCGTCGGAGATACGGGCGGCCTGTTGCATGTTGTGGGTCACGATGACGACGGTGACGCGGCTCTTTAAAGTCTTCATGAGTTCTTCAATGTGCAGGGTGGCGATGGGGTCGAGCGCGGAGGTCGGCTCGTCCATCAACAGCACTTCGGGATCCAGAGCCAACGCGCGAGCAATGCACAGTCGCTGCTGCTCACCGCCCGAGAGGTTCGAGGCCGCGACTTTCAAGCGGCTCGACACCGAGTCCCACAGCGCGGCGGAGCGAAGCGAGGCCTCGGCCGACTCGTCTAGGAGCGCCTTCTTCTTGATGCCGTTGAAGCGAAGGCCCGAGACGACGTTGTCGTAGATCGACATCGTGGGGAAGGGATTCGGTCGCTGGAAGACCATGCCCACGCGTGTGCGCAGTTCGGTCACCGTCAAGTTGCCACGGTAGATGTCGGTGCCCTCGAGCGAGATCTGTCCCGAGACCTTGGCGCCGGGCGTTAAGTCGTGGAGTCGATTGAGGGCGCGCAGCAACGTGGTCTTGCCCGAACCCGAAGGCCCGATCAAACTCGTTACGCGATTTTTAGCGACGTCAAAGGTGCAGTCGCGCACCGCCACGCGGCCATGGAACGCAACGGCCACGTTGTTCAGTTGCATGGCGATGGCTCCGCGCACGGCGGGCGTTACAACTTGGGTGGTCTCGGACTTGATCTCGGTCATGATCTCTATCTCTTGCTCCATAGTTAGTTTCTAACCTGCTGCTTTCTTGAGGCCCAAATCCGGGCGGTAAGACTCAATAGAAAAACGAAGATGACCAGGACTAACGCGATTCCCCAGACCTGGGCCCGCTGGCTCGGATATTCGGATTTGGCGTTCTCGAAGATCGCTAGGGGCATCGCCGACACCGGGTCGAAGGGTTGCCACGAGTTGGTGAATCCTCCACCGATCACCAAGAGCACGGGCGCCGTTTCACCGACGGCGCGCGAAATCGCGAGGATGCAGCCGGTGACGATGCCCGTAATCGATGAGGGAAGAACGACCTTCAAAGAGACCTTATGCGACTTCGCACCAAGCGCGAGTCCCGCTTCGCGCAACGAGTTGGGAACATTGCGCACAGCGATCTCGGTGGAGATGATGATGACCGGCAACATCAAGACCGCCAGCGCGAACGATCCGGCGATGGAGGAGAAACCAATGTTGAGGTCGTGCACGAGGAACGAGAATGCGAAGAGACCCATCAGAATCGAAGGCGCACCGGCCATCGTTTGGGACACCACGCGCAGTGACGTGGCCAACTTGGATTCGGTCTCCGCGAGATAGACGCCGACCAAGACGCCGACGGGAATGGCCACGATGGAGGCGTAGATGGTGAGAGCGATCGTGCCCACGATGGCGTTGGAGACGCCGCCGGTCGCGTTCGGTGCAATGATCGTCGGCGTCTCAGGCAGGTGGGTGAAGAAGCTCCAGTCGATCTGCGAAAGTCCTTTGTCGAAGAGCTGGTACAACAGAGCCACCAGGGGAACCGCGGCGACGACGAGCGCCACGCCGCAGAGCGCCACCATGACGCGAGAGGTCGCCACGCGCCGTCCCCGCATGCGCTCAGAGACCCGACGAATCTCCTCGCGCATACTGTGCTCCGCTTCGACGGGCAGTTCTTCTAACTCGATCAGATCGCTCATACCTTGGCCAAAATCCTTCGCTGACGGTTCACCAGCGCGCGGCTAATAAGTGCCAGACACACGTTCACCAGCATCAACAACACGCCGAGCGCCATGAGGGCGGAGATCTCCTTGCCTTGGGACTCACCAAACTCCGTGGCGATCCAGGCCGCAATTGAGGTACCCGGGTAGAGCAGGTGAAACTGCGCATTCGCCACACTGCCGGCGACGAGGGCGACGGCGACGGTTTCGCCGGTGGCGCGCGCCAGAGCCAAGAAGGTGGCGCCGAGGAGGCCGATCTTCGCGGTCGGCAACACCACCTGGCGAATCATCTGCCAGCGCGTGGCGCCGAGCGAGAGACTCGCTTCCATGAGGTCTTGGGGGACGACGGCGATCACTTCGCGGCTGATGGCGACGAAGGTGGGAAGAATCATGATGCCCAGCACGACCGAGGCGAGCAGCAACGACGTACCGAACTCCTGACCGGGGCTGCCAAAAATCCCTTTGGCGAAGGGCCAACTGTTGAGCCAGGGATTGACCGTCACTTCCATCCAGGGGGCGATGACCAAAAGACCCCAGAGGCCGTAGACGACGCTGGGGATGGCGGCCAGAAGTTCGACCAGGGTGGCTACGACGGTGCGAAACCGACGGGGAATGAAAAAGACGATGGAGATCGCCGTGCCGAGTCCAATGATGACGGCGATGACGAGGGCGATGAGCGAGGTCTCGAGCGTGCCGGTGATCATGGCCAAACCGCCGAACGGCCCGTCCGGCGAGACCCAGCCCTTCCCGGTAAGAAGAGTGAACCCGTGATGCGCCCACGTGGGAAACGAACTCCAGAAGATCGTCCCGACGAAGCCCACGCTGACGGCGGCGAAGAGAATCACCGCCGTCAGCAGGAGCCAGTGGTACCACGTACGAGAGGTGACGGTGGGCTTGTCGCCCACCATCACCGCTTCGTACTCGAGAAGGCCGGCGTTGGGAATCTGATCGACGCTCACCCCGGCCTCCTCGTTGCGCTAATTACGTACTACTACGACGACTGGTTGAGGCACACGGTGCCGCTGGCCGTGACGGTCTCGAGCTGCGCTCGGGCGTAGGCGCGCACGGCCGTCGGTAGGGGAACATACCCTTCGGTCTTGGCCAAGGCGTCCTGGGCGTAGTGCGTCTCCCAGTCGAGGTACTTGACCGAGGCCTCACAGGTCGCTTCGCTTGACTGGGACTTCGGCACGACAGCCCAGCTGTAGGTGACGAAGGGCCACACGTTGGCACCCGGCTCGTTGGTGATCGCAAAGTTGTCGGGCGTGACACTCGTACCGGCGGACGCCGCGGCGTTGCCGATGTTGGTCAGGCTGGGCGTAAGCCACTGGCCGTTCTTGTCCTGGAGTTGCGCCACGTCAATAGCCGCGTTACCGGGGATCAAGATGTAGCTGTACTCGACGTAGCCAATGGAACCGAGCGTGTTGTCGATTCCCTGAGCCATACCCGAGTTGTTGGCGACACCGTCAATGTTCGTTGCCTTCCAGGCACCGCCGGCGCCTTCCATGACCGCACCACCACTGGGCGCGATGCCCGAGCTACCGGCCTGGTAGAGCCAGTAGGTGAAGGCTTCCGTTGTGCCGGAACTTGCGTTTCGGTAGAGAACCTTGATGGTGTTCTTGGGCTGGTTGGCCGTAGCGAGAGCGGTTAGCGCCTTGCCAAGGGTCGAGTTCGCACCACCGTTGGTGGCGACAATCTGAGGGTCCGACCATAGGGTGATCGTGCCGTTGTAGATGTCGGCGACTTCTGCGGCCGTGAGCTTCAGGTTGTCAAATCCGCCACCGAGGTTGTAGCCGACGACCGCGCCACCGAGCAGATAGGGAACCTGAACGTAGCTCGACTCCGTAACTCCGGAAGGCAGCGTTCCCGCCGCCGCGTTCATGGGAACGTCAGTGAATCCAATGTTCAGTGAACCATTGGTGATGCCCGTTCGTCCGGAGCCAGAACCACCGGCGGGGTACGCACTGAAGGACACTTTGCCACCGGCGCTATAGGCCGTGGAACCCGAGGTCGTTGCACCTACGAGCGGTGCGTCAAACGACGAGCCATTAATGGCGAGCGAAGCGTTCGAGGGGACGACGAGGTCGATGTCACCCGACTTATTCGAACCTTGCAGGCTGTTCGCCACCGGCGGCTTCGGCTTCGGCTTGGTCTTCGACCAGCCTTTGGGGCAATGGCCTTTGAACTTGGCGGACTTGTCCTTGTTGGCAACCAGTCGATAGCAGGTGACTTTGTGCGCTCTCGCGCCGCTTGCGGGCAGGACCGCCACCGTAATGAGACCGGTCGCAGCGAGCGAGGCCGCCGCGATCAATCTGAGTGTTTTCTTCATTCTGAACTTTCCTCCTAAAGAAAGGGTTTAACAACTGACTCGACGATTCGACGGTCGAATGTTTTGCCAGAAGCAACCTAGGAATAGAAGGTAAACAGAAGGTGAATAGGAACTACGTCCTAGGTGAAATGAAAAAGAAATCGAAGAAGTTCGTAAGAATTAGTGACTAATCACAACAACTGTCGCGCCAGCCACAACCGGCACAACGAAAGTGCGCGTGCTCGGCGGCGAGCGACGACCCGCAGTGGGGGCACTCTTCGAAGGTGGCCCAACGACTCGAGCAGATCTCACCGACCTCAGAGAGATCTGGTGCAATGGACGGCGTCTCGAGTGACATTGCTACATTCTGCACGAGCCGCGGTCACAAATCGGTGCACTAACCCGAAATATTGCGCAATTCACAGCTCCTAAGGCTGAAAACCCTCCGGCTCGGCGCTTAACTGCCCGCGGCGGTAGTGAGTACGGCAGAGAACCTGGTAGTGCACGGCCCCTTCGC
Source organism: Acidimicrobiaceae bacterium (assembly GCA_025463285.1). Taxonomy (GTDB): domain Bacteria; phylum Actinomycetota; class Acidimicrobiia; order Acidimicrobiales; family RAAP-2; genus RAAP-2. Next base: position 119,391 of record JAOBWI010000003.1, read on the forward strand.
TCACGTCGCCGGTCACGAACTGGGAGCCTTCGCGAGCGACGATTCCCCCCACCACGCGAGCGTTGCAGCGACCTTTCTTCCCGCACCAACACGACGACGTCAGGGGCAGTTCGTGGGCCCAGTCGGCAATGGCGAAGAGCCGGGCGGAGGCCGGGAACACGTTGAGAAGAAAGTCCGAGGACAGACCAAAGGCGTGCACGTCGACGTCGTGATCGTCCACCAGTTGCGCGAGTTCGTCAATCTGCGACACGCTCGCGAACTGGGCCTCGTCAATTACGAGAGTCTTCACGTCACGAGCCAGAAGATTCTCCACATTCAGCTCGAGGCTGACGCCCGGAGGAATCGCCTCGGCCGCGGCCTCGATGCCGATGCGGCTGGTCACCATACCCTCGGCACTTCGATCACCGAAGGTCCACAACACCACGTCGCCACGACCTTCTCGAAGCTGCCAGCAAAGTTGCAGTGCGAGGGTCGATTTGCCGGAGGCCATGGTGCCGTACGTAAAGGTAAGTTCAGCCATCTTTTCTTCTTCAGTCGGCCTACGTTAACTCGGACGCCTCGCTGAATTTCGTCTTTTCGAAATTCCCCTCTCGATAGATTGTCCGCGGAGCCGACCCTGCGATCCATCCCTACGTGCGTAGTGAACGACGCGAACTAGTTGACGACATTCAAGATGACTACGTCTCCGCCCTTGAGTTGGTCGACGACGTCCCGACCGCCTCGCTACGGGGCTTGGAAGAGTTTTCGCGCGTCGAGATCATTTTCTTCGCCCAACTGGCTGAAAATGTCCCACCCGACCCCTGGCATCGCCGTCCTCGCGGAAATCCGCACTGGCCGGACGTGGGGATCTTCGCGCAGCGCAACAAGGACCGCCCCATCGGCCGACGGTCTCCGTCGCGGGCCCTAGAACGTGTCGACGCACGATCGATCCTCGTTCGGGGCCTCGACGCGATCAACGACACGCCGGTGCTCGATACCGAACCCGTCTACTCCTGGAGCGCCCCGGGGCGAACGACGCGTCGCTGCCTGGAGCGAAGAAGTCGGGAAGCTCTATTTCTAGTACCGACCTCAATCGCGCGAAGCGATCCACTCGGCGACTTCGTGGCGCGTAGGAGAGGTCGCTGGCCCCAAGCGGCTGATGGACACGGCGGCCGCGGCGTTGGCCAAACGAGCCGCGTCGAGCGCGTCGCAGCCGCGAGCGAGTTGGGCCAAGAACACGCCGTTGTGCACGTCGCCCGCGCCGTTTGTGTCCACGACGGTGGTGTCGAAGCCGTCAACTACTCTCGCCGCGTCATGGTTGGTCGCCACCACGCAACCCCTCGCGCCATCGCGAATCACGACGTTCAGACGGTCGTTCATGGAGGCGAGAAGCGTGGCGCTCTCTGCGACGTCGCCCTTCATCAGGTGCCCCGCCTCTTTCGCGTTGCACAGGAGCCACGTCGCGGTGACGAGCACCGCCTCGAGGTTCGCCTTAGGTATATCGGCCAGGCGTGTCGCCGGGTCGAAGGCAATGGTGACACTCGCAGGAAGAGCGGCCAGCCACGACAGGACCACATCCGAGGAGTCGTCGTACATGATGTTGTAACCCGAGACCAAGACGTAGTCGCCGTCGCGAATGTCGAGCGACGCGAGGTCACTCGCGCGCAGGGTGGTCTCGGCGCCGGGCGAGGTGACGAATGACCGCTCGCCGTCTGGTTCCAACAGCACCACGCAGATGCCCGTGTCCAGATCACAGTTTCGTTCAATGGGAGACGCGACGGCCTCGACCTCGAGTGACGCCGTCGCGATCGCCGAGAAGGGACCCAGCCCGAGACGTCCGGCGTAGGTGACCTTGACGTCATGGCGAGCGGCCGCGCTCATCGCATTGAAGCCCCCGCCGGTCGTAATGAGCTGCGCGCTCGCGAGCGCGTCGCCGGCGCGTTCCGGCAGGTGCGCGACCTTTAAAACGACGTCGATCAGCACGGTATCGAGACAGAAGAGTCGCGGCGCACTGCTCATTGCTCACCACCCTACCGAGGTGATCGTTAGCTCTCACGTAGGTTGTGACCGCGAGTTCTACACTCGACGCCTAACGATGCACTTGATGATCACGAGGAGAGCCCGTGAGCGACGACGTAGCGGAACGACTCGAGAACGCCAGCGTGAGCCCGCTACGCATAGAAGAGAATGGCATCGACGTCATCGCCGAAAATGAGCGACGAGGACGCCCGCGCGAACTCTTCTGGCCGTGGTTCGGAGCCAACGTGTCGGTCTTGGGACTCTCCTATGGATCCTTTGTCCTCGGCTTTGGCATCTCTTTCGTCCAAGCGGTGATCGTCGGCCTCATCGGCATTGTCTTTAGCTTCTGGCTCTGCGGAATTATCGCGACCGCCGGTAACCGCGGATCCGCGCCCACCATGGTCTTGAGCCGGGCGGCCTTCGGCGTACGGGGCAATCGCCTCCCCTCGGCGATCTCCTGGCTGCTCTGCGTCGGCTGGGAGACGGCTCTCACGGTCATCGCCGTGCTGGCGACCTCCACGGTCTTTACGCGCATCGGCTGGAGCGGCGGGTCGATCACCAAGGTCGCGGCGATGATCGTGGTCGCCGGTCTCATCATCCTGGGCGGGGTGATGGGCTTCGACCTCATCATGCGCATGCAAGCGATCATCACCGTGGTCACCGCGGTCTTGACCGTTGTCTTCGTCGCCCTCACGGTAAAACACATCAGTGGACACGCCGTCACGCACGTATCCGGCGGTTCGTTCCAGTCGACCATCGGCGCGTTGGTCTTCGTGATGACGGGCTTCGGACTCGGTTGGGTCAACGTCGCCGCGGACTACTCGCGCTACCTTCCGCGTGGCACGTCGTCGCGAGCCGTTGTCTGGTGGACCACGTTCGGAGCCTCCATCGCGCCGATCATTCTGCTCTTCTTCGGCCTCTTGCTGGCGGGGTCGTCCGCGTCACTGTCCAGCGCCGTCGGTGACAACCCGGTCGGCGCCCTGGCCAAAATCTTGCCGACGTGGTTTCTGGTCCCTTTCGTGATCGTGGCCATCCTGGGCCTCGTCGGCGGAGCGGTGCTGGACATCTACTCCTCCGGTCTCGCCCTTTTGTCCGCGGGTCTCAAGATTCCTCGGTACGCCGCCGCGGGCGTCGACGGCGTGATCATGCTTCTTGGCACGGTGTATCTGGTCTTTATCAAGAGGAACTTCCTCGGTCAGTTCGAGGGATTCCTCATCACGATCGGCGTCCTCATCGCGGCCTGGTGCGGCGTCTTTCTCGGTGACCTCGTGCTGCGTCGAAAGAGCTACGTAGACGAGGATCTCTTTCGCCCGGCGGGCCGCTACGGCGACGTGCGCGTCGCCCCCCTAACCATCATCGTGCTCTCGAGCGCCCTTGGCCTCGGACTAGTCACCAACACCGCGGCCTCGTGGTTGATTTGGCAGGGCTATCTCCTTGGCCCGATCGGCCTCGGTGGCAAGCGTGGTGCGTGGGCTTACGCGAATCTTGGCGTACTGGTGGCTCTGGCTCTGAGTTTCGTCTTGACCGTCTTGTTCACACGCACCGACGTCGCGCGCGAAGAATCGCTCAGTTAGCTTCGCGCTCTCCTCGAGTTGCCAAAGAGACCTCCCTAGACTGTGAGCGGCTCTGGTGAAGGAGCGGTACATGCGTATCGGGGTTCTGACGGCGGGAGGCGACGCGCCCGGCCTGAACGCCGCCGTCAAGGCCATCGGCGAACGCGCCCTGCGCGACGGGCACGAGATCATTGGTATCGCCAACGGCTGGGCCGGACTGGCCAAGGATTTCGACGGGGCCAAACTCACCGAGGCGGACCTTCGAGGAGTCATCGGCCAAGGCGGCACCATTCTCGGCACCGCGCGATTCAACCTCGACAGTCCCGAGGGAGGCCGCGACCGCGTTCTGCGGGCCATCGATGAGCATCTGGACGCCCTCGTGGCCATCGGCGGCGACGGTACGCAACGCGTGACGAACTGGCTGTGCGAACGAGGGGCACCCGTCATCGGCGTGCCCAAGACCCTCGACAACGATCTCCCGGGCACCGATTTCTGCATCGGCTTTGACACGGCCATAAATATTGTCGCTGAGTCGCTCGATCGCCTGCACACGACCGCCATCTCGCATCACCGCGTCATCGTGGTCGAGACCATGGGCCGTTCGACCGGCTGGGTGGCCGCCTTGGGGGGCCTCGCCGGCGGCGCCGACTTGATCATGATCCCCGAGTTTCCTGTCGCTATGGATCAAATCGTCGCGCACCTCAATCGACGCCGCGCCGCGGGCATCGTCTACTCCCTAGTCGTGGTGGCCGAAGGGGTGGATCTCTCTTTTCTCGGCGGCACGGAGCCGCGCGAGTTGTTGAACGAAGGGATCGGCGGCGTTCGCCACGCCACCCGAGGCGTCGGTCCCTTTGTGGCCGCCAAGATCGAAGAGCTGGGAGGTTTCGAGGTGCGCACCACCGTGCTCGGCCATCTTCAACGTGGCGGCAGCCCCTCCGCTCGCGACCGCATTTTCGCGACCCGCGTCGGCACCGCCGCGTACGACGCCGCGGTCGCGGGCAAGTTCGGCCTGATTCCGGTCGTGCGTGAAGACAATGTGGTTCTCGTGCCCATCGCCTCCATCGCGACGGGCAAGCGCAAGGTACCGCGAGAGATCTACGACCTCTGCATGTCATTGTTCTAGGGCTGCTGCACCCGACTTCAACGCGGTGACCTGTGAACGATCCCACTAGATTGACCTACACGGCGCGGCCCTGTCGTCGCGAACAACGCCGACGTGACGATGGAGAACAATGAGCGTTGAGCAAGTACCCGGCCCTATAGCCCTGGTCGGTTCGGGCGAGTATCTCCCCGAGATGGCCGAACTCGAGGCCAGTCTGATTGAGGGGCGTCCTGCGCGGTACGTGCAACTCGCCACCGCCGCCGTATTAGACGGCCCCTCCGTGGTCGAGCACTGGCACCAACTCGGCATCACTCAGGCGAAACGACTCGGCGTCGAGCCCGTCATCGTGCCCGTTAACGATCTCAACGACGCCAACGACCCGACCCTCGCCGACATGATTGGTGGCGCCGGATTGATCTATCTCTCGGGGGGCGACCCCAACTACTTAGCCGACGCCCTTCGAGGCTCTCTCGTGTGGCGCGCCATCGAAGCTACGTGGCGTGCTGGCGCGGCGCTGGCCGGTTGCAGCGCGGGAGCCATGGCTCTGGGCTCGTGGATTCCTTCGCTTCGCCACCCCCGTCAAGGCAGCACCGTGGGACTCGGACTGTTGCCGCACCTGGGCGTCGTTCCGCACTTTGACGCCTTCGCCGCGCGCGTGCCGGATCTTCTCACGCGATTCGTACTTCCCGACGAGTCGACTATGAGTGTGATGGGCGTGGACGAGAATACCGCACTAGTGGGCGGCCCCACCGAGTGGACCGTGCAAGGCCATCACAGCGTGTGGCGCCTCACCTCAGGGGGACGAGAAGAGTATCCCCTCGGATCGAAGGTCACGACCCTCGGCTGAGCTACGCCGTAGCGAGGGCGTCCTTCGCCGCGAGTTTGTCGAGGTGATAACGAATCTGTATTGACGCCGCGGCGCCCTCACCCGCCGCAGAGGCGAGTTGCTTCGTCGAACCGCGGCGCACGTCGCCGGCCACGAAGACGCCGGGCATGCTGGTGCGAAACTGCTCGTCGCTCAGCACGAAACCGCGCTCGTCGAGGGTGAGTGCGCCGTGCAAGAACTCCGTGTTGGGATCGAGTCCGATGAACACAAACGCCCCGCTGGCGGCGTGACGACTGCGCTCGCCCGAGACACGATTCTCCAGTTCGACACTCTCCAACTTGCCGTTGTCCCCGGCGTGAAACGCGACGACTCGGCTGGAGGTGATCACGGACATCGTGGGGTGCGCGCGAACCTTGTCCTGAAGAAGACGACTCCCCGCGAGCTGATCGGAGTACTCGACCACCGTGACGTGATCGGCGAACTGAGTGAGGAACAGTCCCTCCTCCAAACCACTGTTTCCTCCCCCGATCACCAGGACCTCTTTCGCTCCCCGATAGAACGGTCCGTCACAGGTGGCGCAGAAATGTACGCCCGAGCCAATGAGATCAGCTTCGCCCTGGGCGTCGGTGCGGCGATACAGCGAACCCGTAGCGATAAGGACCGCCCGCGCACGGTAGGTGTCGCCGGTAGCGGTGGTGACCTCCACCCACTCGTCGGACGCCGAGACCACGTTCTGGACGGCCACGGCCTGGAGAATCTCGACGCCGTACCTCTCGGCCTGTCGGCGCATCCGGTCGGCCAGTTCGTAACCGGCCACTCCGTCGGGAAAGCCGGGGTAGTTGTCCAGTCGTTCCGTCACGCCCGCTTGACCTCCGGGGGCCGACTTCTCGATAATGAGCACGCTCTGGTTCTCTCGCGCGGCGTAAATCGCGGCGGTCAAGCCCGTGGGACCACCGCCCACGATGATCACGTCGTAGGCCGTGGACTTCGCCGATCGTTGGAGACCCAGTTTCTCGGCTAGTTCGTCGTTGCCGGGTTCGCTCAAGTGCGATCCATCGGGAAACACGATGGTCGGAATGCTGTGGCTCCCGCCGTTGAGACCCTCCACGATCTCCGTCGCCTCGGGGTGCTGTTCTAGATCGACCCAGTCATAGGCGACACGCTGGTCGGAAAGAAAGGTCTTCGCCCGTCGACAGTCGGGGCACCAGGTCGCGCCGATCACCGTGATCTTGTCCTTCGCCAATTCCATAAGGTCCTCCTAGCAACAGCTAGTCCTCCGAGGGCGTGGTCTCGTTACGCTAGTGGCCCTTTCGACGATACGTCAGCACGACGACGCCCTCGGTGGTGGTGGTGACCTCGCCCAAGATCCACGATGACGGGTCGAGACCGGCGTCAAAGAGATGGCTGCCGGCGCCCACGATGACGGGATGGATCCAGAGACGATACTCGTCAACGAGGTCGTGTCGCTGGAGGTAGCGCACGAGGTCGCGGCTCCCCACGACGACGAGACCCTCCCCCGGTTGAGAAGTCAGGTCCGCCAGGGACTCAGAGGGATCGCCCTGGAGCAACGTGGCGTTCCACTCGACCTTTCGCAGGGTCCTCGACGCCACAAACTTGGGCATCTCGTTCATACGATCGGCCAGGCCCTGCAGGCCGGTGAGGGTGGGCCAGACGAGCGCAAAGGCCTGGTAGGTCTTTCGACCGAGGAGCAGCGCGTCGGCGCTCGTCATTTGAGCCACCATCAGGCGAAGTTGATCGTCGCCGATGAACTGCTTCTGCCATCCTCCACGAGGGAACTCGCTGGCGTCTCCCGGAGCTTGCATGACTCCGTCGAGTGAGAGAAACTCCTGGACGATCACCGGTCTCACGTAGCCCCCTTTGCCGTAGAAGATACTCGTCTCGCGCCTGGTGGTCGGTGCGGATCGTGCCTCAGCGCGCTACGTTTCTCCACTGCTCTCGTGGACGAGGCCGTCCGTGTGGCACGTCTAGACGAAAGGCGCCGGACCACCCGAACCGGTACTCGGGCCGAGGTGCGCGTGCTCTCGAAGGACCGTCTCAAAAGTGTCCGGGTCGTCGGGCGTGACAAACGGCTTCACCTTTTTCCCGTCGTCCACGACGAAGGCCACCAGTTTCTTGGGTCTGCCCGAGTCGAGGTTGGCCCAGTACCTAAAAGATCCCGTTCCCCAAATTCGCCACTGTCCTCGCAGGGCTGACATGTCGTAGCGAGAGAGGTTTTGTATGGCCTCGTAGGGAATGGTCTTGCTGCCCCAGGGAAAGTAGTACCCGTGGATGCACAGGGCACTCGTGGTGCACTCCAACTTTCCGTCGTTGTACTCGCCCACGTCAAAATCCTACGTGCCTAGAGGGGAGACGGCTCGTCGTACCTCGCGCTAGAGCGAGCCGATGATCTCGCGGCCGTACGCCTCGATCGTCTCGTCGGGACTGTCGTGCATGAGATAGAGCGAGAACTGATCCACGCCCAAGTCGGCCAACTCGGAAAGTCGCTCACGGTGCTGTTGGACCGGGCCGAGTACGCAGAAGCGTTCGATGATCTCGTCGGGCACGAACTCGGCGTCCGGGTTACCGGCCTGTCCGTGATGGCTGTAGTCGTAGCCCGTGCGACCTTTGATGTAGTCGGTGAGGGCTGGAGGAACAATGCTGTTGTCGCTTCCGTAGCGACCCACGATGTCGGCCACGTGGTTGCCCACCATGCCGCCGAACCAGCGGACTTGATCGCGCTGATGCGCGAGGTTGTCCCCCACGTAGGCCGGCGCGGCCACGCAGACTTTGTAGTCCTCCACGTCGCGACCGGCCTCGCTGCGCGCCGCCGTCGCTGATGCGATAGCCCACTTCACGATGAAGGGATCGGCCAGTTGCAAGATCAGGCCGTCGGCCCTTGAACCGGCCAGGGCCAGGGCCTTCGGGCCGTACGCCGCCATCCACACGTCCAGGTGACCTTCGTCGACCCAGGGAATCGTGACCGTGCGATCGTTCACGACGGCCTCTCGACCCTCGACCAGTTCTTTAATTACCCCCATGCACGCCGAGAGCGTGGCCAGTGACGCCGGAGTACCCCCGGTGACGCGCAACGCGGAGTCCCCTCGACCGATGCCACAGATCGTCCTCGGTCCGAACATCTCGTTCAAGGTGGCAAAGAGCGACGCGGTCACCGTCCAGTCGCGGGTGACGGGGTTCGTGACCATCGGGCCCACGATGATCGACGAGGTCGTACTCAGAATCTGGGAGTAGATGACGAAGGGCTCTTCCCACAGCACGCAGGAGTCGAACGTCCAGAAGTGCGTGAAGCCGGCGTCTTCGGCCCGTTGAGCCAGCTCGATGACTCGCTGAGCGGGCGCGTTTGTTTGAGCCACGAGGCCGAACTCCATGCTCACGTTCTCTCCACCCACGTCATCGCAGGAGACCGTTCTGGCCGCGTCGAAGGAACCGACCCCAACCGGCGTGGCCGACGTACTGGTCGTTCTCCACGATGACGGTTCCCCGCGAGATCACCGTCGTCGCTTTGCCCGTGACGCCCATGCCTTCGTAGGCCGAGTAGTCCACGTTCATGTGATGGGTCGCGGCGGAGAAGGTCTGTGCGGCTTTTGGATCGTAGAGCACCAGGTCCGCGTCCGATCCCGGAGCGATGAGGCCCTTTCTCGGAAAGAGTCCGAACAGTCGCGCCGGCGTCGTCGAGGTTACTTCCACCCAACGCTCTAAGGAGATCTCCCCCTGGTCCACGCCTTGGAAGATCAGATCGAGGCGGTGCTCGACCCCCGGAATGCCGTTCGGGATCTTCGAGAAGTCGCCGAGGCCGAGCTCTTTTTGCTCCTTGAAGCAGAAGGGGCAGTGGTCGGTGGAGACCACGCTCAGATCGTCCGTACGCAGCCCTCGCCAGAGATCGGCGTGGGTTGTCTCCGATCGAAGGGGTGGCGAGCAGACAAACTTGGCTCCCTCGAACCCCTCACGGGCCAGATCGGCGTCGGAAAGAAAGAGATATTGAGGGCAGGTCTCGGCAAACACGCTCTGGCCGCGATCCCTCGCACTCACCACTTCTTCCAAGGCCTCGGCCGCCGAGAGATGAACAATATATAACGGCGCTCCCGCGACGCGCGCGAGTTGTATCGCGCGGTGCGTCGCTTCACCTTCGAGCAACGACGGACGGGTCAGCCCGTGAAAACGCGGATCACCTTCACCACGAGCCAGCGCCTGGGCCACCAAGACGTCGATGGCGATCCCGTTCTCGGCGTGCATCATGATGGTGGCCGCGTTCGACGCCGCCTGTTGCATGGCCCGAAGAATTTCGCCGTCGGTCGAGTAGAAAACACCGGGATACGCCATGAAGAGCTTGAAGCTCGTCACCCCTTCGTCGACCACCAGATCCATTTCCTTGAGAGATGAGTCGGTGACCTCGGCGACGATCACGTGGAATCCGTAGTCGATGGCGCACTTGCCTTCGGCCTTGGCGTGCCACGCGTCCAGACCCTCTCGCAGACTCTTGCCCTTGGCCTGAATGGCGAAGTCGATGATGGTCGTTGTGCCGCCGAAGGCCGCCGCTCGCGTTCCCGTCTCAAACGTGTCGACGGAGTGCGTCCCGCCAAACGGCATCTCCATGTGAGTGTGGCCATCCACCGCACCGGGTATGACGTAGTGCCCACTCGCGTCAATCGTCCGATCAGCGCCGTCGCGCCAGGATAGTGACTCGCTCGAGCCCGGTGTCGTCAGGGCCGCGATCGTCTCACCGTCGACCAGCACATCCGCGGCGAAAGGACCGCTGGCGTTGACGACCGTGCCGCCGCTGATCAACGTCTTCATAAGGTGGCCTTTCTCGGGTTAGGGCGCAACGAGACTCTCGTAGCTGTCGGGCCGACGATCACGATAAAAGGCCCAGGTGTGACGAACGTCCTTGAGCACGGTCATGTCCAGGTCGCGCACGAGAACTTCGTCCTCGCTGTCGGAAGCCGCTTCGCCGATCAGTTGACCTCGAGGACTCACGAAGTAGGACGAACCGTAGAAGTTGTTGTCACCGAGATCTTCTACTCCCACGCGATTAATGGCGCCGACGAAGTACTCATTCGCCACGGCGGCCGCGGGCTGTTCGAGATTCCACAGATAGGCCGACAGTCCTCGACTCGTCGCAGACGGGTTGAAAACAATTTTCGCCCCGGCGAGACCGAGGGCGCGCCAACCCTCGGGAAAGTGCCGGTCGTAGCAGATGTACACGCCGATGCGCCCGACCGCAGTATCGAAGACCGGATAGCCCAGGTTCCCGGGACGAAAGTAGTACTTCTCCCAGAATCCGTGGACTTGAGGAATGTGGTGCTTTCGGTACTTTCCCCGGTACGTGCCGTCGGCGTCAATGACGACGGCCGTGTTGTAGAAGACGCCCTCTTGCTCGACCTCGTAGATGGGCACGACGAGAACCATGTGAGTGTCGCGCGCCAGATCTTGCATGAGTTCGGTGGTGGGCCCGGGTATTGACTCGGTATAGGAGAAGTACTCCGGGTCTTGCACCTGGCAAAAGTACGGACCGTAGAAGAGCTCTTGAAAGCAGAGAACCTGGGCTCCCTGGGCGGCGGCCTGACGCGCCAGCGCGACGTTGGCGGCGATCATTGACTCTTTGTCGCCGGTCCACTTCGTTTGCACCAGCGCCGCGCGCACGATGTCATTCGATGGGCTTCCCACGTCACTCATTATCGCCTCCGTATCGCGCCAAACATGGACCAGGAGCGGATACTAGACCGCTTCGACTTCGACGACGAATTCTTCGCTCGACGCAACGCCGCGTTGCGCTGGTGACCCGGAGGGGACGACCCCACGCCTGGCCGCTACCTCAACCTCGTCGCAGTCCCTGCGCTTCCTCGCGGTCGAAGACGTGCCCGTGGCCAGACGTGCCTGCAGGCCCGAATACGCTGGGCATCTGCGCTGCCGGGATCTCCCCTGGGCGTTCTGCGGCCGCGCTAGGGCGAGGTCGGAGGATTTATTCGAAGAACGAGTACGTCGTCATAACGGACTCCTCGGGCCGAAGTTCGCGCACCATCTTCCAGGGACCGGCCCATTCGTCCGCGCCGTCGTCAGCCCGTTGACGTTCCTCGCGACTCACCTCGTTCGCGAGAAGCTTGAGCGACGCGTCACTCTCCGCCGCGTCGCGAAGCCACTCGGAAACGATGACCCGATCGTGTTGGCGTCCGAGAGTTTTTTGCAGCACCACCAAGCGCGCCGCGAACTCCTCCGACGACGGGCCTAGCACGTACGAAAAACCGCGCGTGGAGTAAATGGCGCGCTTGGCCGTGCGGCGCAGTTTGTGCAAGTCGTCGTCCGCGCCGCTCTTCTTCGCCAGTTTGGCCACGCGCTTGACGGTTCTCCAGGTCACACGAACTGCTTGCTGGGCGACCGGGCGGGCCATGGCCGGGGTGATCGCGTCACTCGGCAATAGCCTTCGAAACTCGTTCAGCGCGTCGAGAACGGAGCGCAGCTCTCCCGACTCTAGGACGTCGTCACTGGTGCTCTGAGCTCGACTTCGCTGCCCCATGATCAACGCCACTAACCGCTGGCCCTCGAGCGTCCGGCGACGCTCTCCGAGAGCCTTCACCACCCGCTCCGAAATGATCTCGGTGTCGCGAAGTTCGCCAAAAGGACCTCCGACCTGATGAAGCCGATGGATCAGCTCGTGAGTCTCGAGTGAAGGGTCGACCTCGCTCATGGTCATGATCTGGTACTCGATGCGACGAATTGCGATGCGGAGAAGACGAATGGACTCGGGATTTTCAACTCCGCCCGAGGACCGCTCCTCTCGCAGTGACGACTGCGCCGACGAAATGTCGTCCAGGGCAATGTGAACCAACCCGCGCACGAGAACCCGGGCGATAATGCGTTCTTCGTCGCTACGGATCCGCTCACTCACTCGCAACCAGCTCTCTGTCGGGCGCGAGCCTCCTCAGGCGCAGGACACCCGAATTGGTGCCCCCGACCCTTGAATTCCTACCATTAACTCACGGCGTCTCAGTTTTAGCGGCCTCTGACGCGTATCTCGGTCCTGCGAACAGAGAGAAGGCGCTCGATCAGTGCGTCAGCGAGGGGGTTGTCAAGAGTGAAGTGAAGCGAGCTTTTGGTGTGCGCGTAGCACGAGATCTCGTCCGAGAGTTCTGCCAATACCGATCCACTAAAGGGGAGATAGCTCATGTGATGCTTGAAGGAAGCGAAGCCCGCCACGACTGCCCCGTCCACACGAAACGCGGGAATTCGATACGAAATTCCTTCCTGCGCGTCGGGAGCGTAGCGAAGGATCGTGCGGCGAAGTTCGCGCAGAACGGTGCGCTGCTCGAGGGGAATGTTCTCAAGGTATGAGTCGATGTCAGACGAGCTCATGTGTCTCCTTCACCCCCGAGAGAATTTAGCCAGCATTCGGGTGTCGGGGACCGTTGCTCGAAACAGCACTGCGAAACGATCCTCGATGCGTTCACCTCCCCGGGAAGCAGACGAGTGCTCTTTCATTAACCTTGGTAGTCCGTGACTATTCTCGTCGACCTCCAGGAGATCACCCTCGAAGGCTCGGACCGCACTCTGCTCGAAAATCTCTCCCTGACCATCACGTCGGGAGACCGGATCGGGGTGGTGGGCATCAACGGGGTTGGAAAAACAACGCTGCTCAAAATTATTGCCGGAGCGATAACCCCGGACTCCGGCACAATTCGTCGGGGCCGCGACGTTCGCGTCGGCTTCTTGGGACAGATGCCCTCGCTGCCCACGGGCACCATTCGTGAAACTCTCGGCACCGGATGGAAAGTCGACGCCGCACTCGACCGCCTCGGAATGCTGGGCGAGGTCGACGTGGAGACGAAGAGTCTCTCGGGCGGCCAACTCAAGCGCATCGCGCTGGCACGAGTCTTTGGCGAAGAGAGCGACGTACTGATTCTCGACGAGCCCACCAATCACCTAGACCTGAACGCCATCCAGTGGCTCGAACAACAGATAGCGAGTTTTAAGGGCGCCGTGGTCCTAGTGAGTCATGATCGCTTTCTCCTCGATCAAGTCACCACTCGCATGGTCGAGATCGACCGAGGCAAGACGTTTATTCACGCCGGTGGCTACTCGAGACTCCTCGAAGTTCAAGCGGAACGCGAGGAAAAGGCGATCTCCGCCGAACAGGTGCGCCGTAACCTGGCCAGGACGGAGCTGGCGTGGCTTCGCCGTGGCGTCAAAGCTCGCGCCACGAAGCCCCAAGCGCGAATCGACGCCGCGAATCGACTCTTAGCGAGTCGGCCTCAAGGCGCCGCGCGCGTCGGCGCACTCGACCTAATCACCGAGGTGCCGCGACTCGGCACTACGGTGATCAAAGCGCATCAGGTTTCATTCGCCTACGACGGCGGCGATCCGATCCTTCACGACGTCTCCCTCGACCTCGGACCAGGAGAACGCCTGGGCGTCGTCGGCCCCAACGGGGCGGGTAAGTCGACCTTCATTAACCTGCTCGCTCAACGCCTTGCCCCGTCAAAGGGAACGGTGAAACGCGGTTCTACTGTCGTGACGTCATACCTCGAACAGAGCGATGTGGGCTTCGATTTGGAGGCGACGGTGCAAGAACTCGTCGCTGGCCCGCGCGGAATACCCGGCTCACCCGACGACGTCGCGCTCATGAAGCGATTCTGGTTCACGGGAGCCCTGCCCATGACCAAGGCGAAGGAGCTCTCCGGCGGTGAGCGGCGGCGCCTGCAACTGCTTCTGGTTCTCTCGTTGCGTCCGAACGTTCTATTCCTGGATGAACCAACCAACGATCTCGACCTCGAAACAATTCGCCTAGTTGAGGAGTTCTTGAGCCAGTGGTCCGGAACACTGGTCGTCGTCTCTCACGATCGCACGTTCCTTAGCCGCACCACTGACCGCCTCATCGAGGTACGAACTGACGGAACGATTGTTGAAGTTTCTGGCGGCATCGACGCGTGGATCGAACGAACAACCGTCAGCCTCGCCGCTGCGACTTCGGTCACTCAATCAGCCAAGACCACAAGCGCACCGACTGGACGACAGATTCGCGACGCCGAAAAAGACATGGCCCGATTGGAGCGGCGACGGTCGGCGATTAGTGAGAAAATATTGTCTTCGACCGATCACGAAGAGCAGTCAAGGCTGGGCTCGGAGTTGGCCCAACTGTCAGAAGAACTGAACAAGGCCGAAGAGCGATGGCTGGCCCTGGTGGAATGACCGGAAAATGGGGGTAATCGCGACTATGTGCCCGGCAGTGCCCCCGGCAGTATCTGCCTTCACTACATAGTGAACGGATCTGTCGAGACATAGTGAACACCTCGGTGGAGGTGAGTCGTGGTCAAGAACCAGATCATTGTGGAATCG
>JAOBWI010000037.1 GCA_025463285.1 Acidimicrobiaceae bacterium
CCGCGCATCCTGACCGGAGACGACCCGAACCGACTCTGCGAGGACTTGCGCGAACTCTTGCCGGCTTCGCCCAACCAGCCCTACGACATGAAGAAGGTCATCGCCTCGATCGTTGACGGAGGCGACTACATGGAAGTGCACGCCACCTACGCACAACAGGTGACCTGTGGCTTCGCGCGCATCGATGGCCACACCATCGGCCTGATCTCCAATCAGCCGCAGATCCTCGCGGGCGTGTTGGACATCGCCTCGAGCGAGAAGGCGGCGCGTTTCGTTCGCACCTGTGACGCCTTCAACGTGCCCATCGTCACCTTTGTCGACGTGCCCGGTTTCATGCC
Organism: Acidimicrobiaceae bacterium; assembly: GCA_025463285.1. Taxonomy (GTDB): domain Bacteria; phylum Actinomycetota; class Acidimicrobiia; order Acidimicrobiales; family RAAP-2; genus RAAP-2. Next base: position 339 of record JAOBWI010000037.1, read on the forward strand.
CGGCGTGGAGCAGGAGTACGGCGGCATCATTCGTCACGGAGCGAAGTTGCTCTACGCGTTCTGTGAAGCCACGGTGCCGCGCATCTCGGTGATTACTCGAAAGGCGTACGGCGGCGCCTACGTGGTGATGAACTCCAAGTCCATCGGAGCCGATCTGGCCTTCGCGTGGCCGACCGCCGAACTTGCCGTGATGGGCGCCGGCGGGGCCGTGGGCATCGTCTATCGCCGCGACCTGGCCGAGTCCGACGACCCCGAGACCCTGCGGGCCCAACTCGTCGACGACTACGAAGAGCGCTACGCGACTCCCTACATCGCAGCCGAGCGCGGATTTATCGATGACGTCATCGACCCGGCCGACACCCGACAGATTCTCGCGCGCTCGCTCGATCTTCTGCGAGGCAAGCGCGAAGAGCTACCCAAGCGCAAGCACGGGAACGTGCCGCTATGAGCTACGGACTGCCCCCACGACCGTCGTTACCGCCCGAGGAGATGGCCGCGCTGATCGCGGCGGCCGAAGAGTTGCTCAAGAGCGAACGCCCCCGCGTGAAAGACACCACGGCACCGACGTGGCGCTTCTCGGGTCGATGGTTCAACGCCAGCCCGTACGCCAATCGCCGGCCACACGTTCTTAACTAGACGACTCAATCAGCGTTAAGAGGTCGTCCATAATGGCGCCCAGCGAGTAGTCCTTCGGGGTGTACACCGCCGCGACGCCCCACTCTCGCAGGGTGAGGGCGTCATCGTCGGGCACGATGCCTCCCACCACCACCTGGGCTTCGACCCCGGCCGCCGCGAGGCCCGCGACAACCCGAGGTACCAAGGCCAGATGAGAACCCGACAAGATCGACAGCCCTACGACGTCCACGTCTTCATCGCGGGCGGCGGCGACGATCTCTTCGGGGGAGAGTCGAATGCCCTCGTAGATGACCTCGAAACCGGCGTCGCGCGCCGCCACGGCGATCTGTTCCGCGCCGTTGGAGTGGCCGTCGAGTCCCGGCTTAGCCACCAGCAGCTTCGGCGGTGAGCCCCTCTTTTCGAAAATCGCCTGGGAACGAGCCACGAGGCCGGCAAAGTCAGCGGCGCGACCAGCGAGGCCGCTGCGCACGCCAGTGGGAGCACGGTACTCACCAAAGACGTCGCGCAGCGTGTTGGCCCACTCGCCCGTGGTGCCGCCGGCCTTAGCCAGAGCGATGGTCGGCACCATGACGTTGTCGTTGACGTCGCGACTTTGCACCACGCGACGCAGTTCGTCTAAGGCGGCGCGCACGGCTTCCTCATCGCGTGACGCTCGCCAGGCGCGTACGTCCTCGATGAGCTCCTGTTCAACCGCGGGGTCCACGGTCACGATCGACGAGATTGTTTCGTCGCCGGTGAGCGGGGAGGGCGCCGTCTCGGTGAACCGGTTGACGCCGACGACGATCTGTTCTCCGGATTCGATACGCGCCACCCGGGCGGACTGGCTGGCGACCAGTCGGCTCTTCAGTTCGTCGATCGCGTTAAAGGCGCCGCCCAGGGCGAGCACGTCATCGAGTTCACCTTGGGCCGCGGTGGTGAGGTCGTGAACGATCGCCTCCATGACGCGAGAACCGGCGAAAATATCCGGGTACTCCAAGAGGTCGCTCTCGTAGGCGAGTACCTGTTGGATGCGAAGGCTCCATTGCTGATCCCAGGGACGGGGCAGCCCCAGCGCCTCGTTCCACGCGGGCAGTTGCACGGCGCGCGCCCGCGCGTCGGCGCTGAGTGTCACGCCGAGCATTTCGAAGACGATCCGCTGCACGTTATTTTCGGGCTGTTGCTCGGTGAGCCCCAGTGAGTTCACTTGCACGCCGTAACGAAAACGGCGAAGGGAGGGATCCTCGACGCGGTAGCGCGTACGACAGATCTCATCCCACATCGCGGTGAAGGTGCGCATCTTGGCCACTTCCTCGATGAATCGAACGCCGGCGTTGACGAAGAAGGAGATCCGTCCCACGACCTCGGGCATCAACGCCGGATCGACTTTTCCGGAGTCGCGCACGGCGTCGAGAACATCGATGGCGGTCGCCAGGGCGTAGGCGATCTCTTGGGCCGGGGTGGCTCCGGCCTCTTGAAGGTGATAACTGCAGACGTTGATGGGGTTCCATCGGGCGGCGTGATGAATGCCGAAGGCGATCATGTCAGCGATGAGGCGCTTAGAGGGCTCGGGCGCGAAGATGTACGTGCCGCGGCTCAAATACTCCTTCACGATGTCGTTTTGAGTGGTGCCCTGGAGGTCGTTCAAGTCAACGCCCTCCTCGTCGGCCAAGGCTAAGTAGAGGCCCCAGAGCCAGGCGGCCGTCGAGTTGATCGTCATCGACGTGTTCATCTCGCTCAGAGGAAGGTCGCGAAAGAGTTCGCGCATGTGGCCGAGGTGCACGACGGGCACACCGACCTTGCCCACCTCGCCGGCGGCGGCGGGATCGTCGGGGTCGTAGCCGGTCTGCGTCGGTAAGTCGAAGGCGATGGACAGGCCCGTCTGGCCCTTGGCCAGGTTGCTGCGGTAGAGCTCGTTTGAAGCCGTCGCACTCGAGTGACCCGAGTAGGTTCTCATGACCCAGGGCTTCGAACGATCCTTCACCTCCGTCTACTTTCCATACTGATAGAAACCGGCGCCCGACTTTCGACCGAGCTGTCCCGCGCTCACCATGCGTCGCAGTAAGGGCACGGGGGCGTAGTTCGAGTCGGCGTACTCCGTGTAGAGCGCGTCGAGGATGGCGAGGGACGTGTCGAGTCCCACCAAGTCGAGCAGGGCGAAGGGACCCATCGGGAAACCGCACCCACCCTTCATCGCCGCGTCGATACCCTCTTTGGTGGCGACGTCCTTTTCGAGGAGCCGAACGGCGTTGTTGAGATAGGGGAAGAGCAGCGCGTTGACGATGAAACCGGCTTGGTCCTTTACCTCAACGGGCTCTTTGTTACAGGCCAACACAAAGTCGGTCACCGCGGCCATGGTGGCATCACTGGCCGTCAGGGGGCGCACCACTTCAACCAGTGTCATGGCGTGCACGGGATTGAAAAAGTGCACGCCGCAGACGCGCTCGGGAAAGGAGACCTGCATGGCCAGATCAATGACCGGCAGCGTGGACGTGCACGTGGCGATGATGGCGCTCGAACTCACCACCGCGTCGAGGGCTCGGAAGAGCTCCATCTTCACCGCGAGGTCCTCCACCACGGTTTCGATAATGAGTTCGCTGTCCGCGAGGTCAGCGAGGTCGGTGGTGGCGCGAACGCGTTGGCGAAGGACGGCGGCCTCTTGCACGTCGCGCGTTCCCTTGTCGACCTGCTTGGCCAGCGACTGGTCAATCGCCACCACGACGGCGTCGGCACTGGCGACCGAACGCGAGAGCACGACGACCTGCGCTCCGGTTCCCGCCGCGGCCTCGGCCACGCCGCCGCCCATAATCCCCGATCCCACCACGCCGATTTTCGTGAAACTCATGCGGCAAACTCTAGTGTTACCGGCCAGTAGAGAGGAATGAGATACTCACATCATGCCTGAGACGATCGCCGTGGGATCCGCCGGGGCACTCCGAGACGTCCTCGCGCGGGGCGAACCCTTCCAGCTCAGCGGTGAGAGCGACGTCGTCATTGTGCCGACGGCCGCCGCCTTCACGGGAGCCACACAGTCGGCCATCGAACTCTCACTCCTCTTCAACGAGTCCGAGGCCAAAGTTGAGGCGCTGATGAACATCGATCGCACCTCGAGCGACGAGGCGTACTTCGCCACGAGAGTTTCTGAGGCGGACTTGGTGGTTCTGAGCGACGGATCTCCACTGCACGCCAAAAGCGTGTGGCACGCCACTCGACTCGGCGAAGCGATACACGACGCCTCGCGCGTGCTGGCCATTGGATCGGTGGCTTCGGTACTGGGGGACGTCATGATCGATCCGCGCGGCGGGGCTCCCACTACGGGTCTCGGGTATCGAAGTGGCCTAGTCCTGTCGGCGAGAGCCAGTGAGGATCAACTGCACCGCACGCGTTCGCTTCTTGGTAGCGACATTCTCCTGGCCGTGCTCGGCGAAGACGGCGTCGTCTACGGCGACGGTGACCACTGGAGCGTGCTCCAAGGAGACGTGGTCGTCACGCGCGAACACGAGGTGGTGTCGCTTTAAGCCTCGGTGATCGTGACCGATTCGATGACGACCTCCTCGCGCGGTTTGCCCGACGACGTGCCGATGTCGTTGATCGTAGAAATCACGTCGAGACCCTTAACCACTTTTCCAAAGAGCGCGTAGAGCGGCGGAAGTCGAACGCCGTCGGGGCCCGAGATAATGAAGAACTGCGAGCCGTTGGTGTGCGGTCCGGCGTTGGCCATGGCCAGTGACCCGACCTCGTAGCGCCCGGGCTTGGGCAGTTCGTCGTTGAATCGATACCCCGGACCTCCAGCTCCGCTGCCCGTGGGATCCCCACCCTGCAGGACGAAGCCGGGAATCACGCGGTGAAAGACGATCCCGTCGAAGTAGTGCCAGCGAGCGAGATAGACGAAACTGTTGACCGTGACCGGTGCGGCCAGGGGATCGAGCAGGATCTCCATCGTCCCCTTGGACGTCACCATCGTGGCGGTGTAGGTCTTTGAGGGGTCGATCATCATCTCGGGCGCCTCAGCGAACTTCTGACGCTGGGGGCTCGAGCCGTCGGGGTTGGGAATGTTGTCACTCATGACGACGACCTTACGGCGATATTGAGGATTCGATAAGTAATTCCAGGCGGTACACCCGAGGAACTGGCACTACCGGCGTCTTGAATGGTGTTCACGGCCTTGTAGCCCGAGATGACCTTGCCGAAGAGCGAGTACGTATTGGGCAGTGTCTCCCCCGCCGCGCCGGTGACGATGAAGAACTGACTACCGCCGGTGTGGGGTGAGCCGGTGTTGGCCATCGCGATGGAGTAGAGCGGATAGTTCGGACTGGCGGCCTTGGGATATTCGTCCGGAATGCTGTAACCCGGAGAGCCTTGGCCGGTTCCCGTGGGGTCACCGCTCTGGATCATGAAACCCGTTATTACGCGATGGAAGATGACGCACTTGTAGAAGTTGTGCTCCGCCAAAAAGATGAAGTTGTTGGTGGTGATCGGCGCGGTCGCGGCGTCGAGCTGAACGACGAACGTGCCGGCCGTGGTGTCAAAGGTGGCGTCGTAGGTAGCGGCTTTGTTGATGGTCAGTGGCGGCGGGGTCTTAAAGGACATGGTGTTCACCCGGGTGGCCGTCGACGTGGGACAACCGTAGGCGAGGGCCTTGGCGTTGGACTGCGCTTGCGTGATGGAGAACTTGGTCGGCAGCGTGGTCGTGGTGGTCGGGGCGCCGGCCGATGCTGTCGTGGTGGTGGTAGGGGTCTTCTTCCCACCGGAGAAGAGGAAAGCGCCCGTACCGACGACGAGGACCGCGATGATCGCCACGATGATGCCTCGTCGAATCTTCTTACGACGCTTGTCGTAGCGCTCCTGTCGTTCGAGTTTTTCGCGGCGGGCCGCTTTCTGCCGCTCACGTTTGGAAGTTGCCATGATGGCGACTTTAGTTGACCCCAATTAAGTCTCTAATTCGCTCAACTATCCTTGTTCGCCATGGCGCTCATCGTTCAAAAATTCGGTGGTACGTCGGTGGGCAACGCCGAGCGTATCCGCGAGGTCGCCCAACACGTGGCTCGCACCCGCGCCGACGGCCACGAAGTGGTCGTCGTCGTCTCGGCCATGGGTAAGTTCACCGACGACCTCATTCTCCTGGCCGACCAGGTCTCGCCGAAGCGACCGGCCCGCGAAATGGACATGCTGTTGACGGCGGGGGAGCGGATATCTATGGCGCTGGTGAGCATGGCGCTCAGCACCGTGGGCGTGGAGTCGGCGTCCTTCACCGGTAGCCAGGCCGGCATAATCACCGACACCTCGCACACCCGGGCCAAAATCCTGGAGATGCGGCCCGATCGTATTCGCGAGGCTCTGGACGATGGTCTCGTGCCCGTCGTCGCTGGCTTTCAAGGTGTCTCCACCGAACGCGATATCACCACGCTGGGGCGCGGCGGCTCTGACGTGACGGCCGTCGCACTCGCCGCGGCGCTCAAGGCCGACGTCTGCGAGATCTATACCGACGTGACCGGGGTCTTTTCGGCCGATCCGCGCGTGGTGCCCAAAGCGCGCCGGTTGGCTCACGTCTCCTTTGACGAGATGATGGAAATCTCGGCGACCGGTGGGCGAGTGTTGATGCTCCGTTCCGTCGAGTTCGCGCGCCGCCATCACGTGCCAATACACGTTCGTTCGAGTTTTACCTGGGAGCCAGGCACCTGGATCGTGGAGGAGGACCCCACCATGGAAGAGGCCATCGTTTCGGCCATCACTGATGACACGTCGGAGGCGAAGATCACCGTGGCCGGCGTGCCCGACCGTCCGGGGGTGGCCGCCACGCTCTTTCGCGAACTAGCGAACGACAACATCAACGTGGACATGATCGTGCAGAACACCGGTGCGCACAACGTGACCGACATTTCCTTCACCGTGGCGATGACTGATCTGAGCGCGGCCACGGCGGTCTGCAACAAGGTCCAGGCCGAGATCGGCGCTGAGAAGGTAACGAGCGACGACAATATCGGACGGGTGACGATAGTCGGGGCGGGAATGAAGTCGAGCCCCGGGGTCACGGCACTGATGTTTGAAACGCTGTACGACAACGGCATCAACATTGAGATGATCTCGACGAGTTCGATTCGTATCTCCTGCGTGCTGCGGGCCGACAAAGTGGCCGACGCCGTTCGCTGTCTGCACACGGCGTTCGGCCTCGACGCCGAGTGATCTAAACTTTCGCCATGCGAGTCGCCGTCGTGGGAGCCACCGGACAAGTCGGCACCGTCATGCGCGCGATTCTCCTGGAGCGCAACTTTCCGGTCGATGAGATTCGATTCTTCGCCTCCTCGCGCTCGGCGGGCTCGACCATCGTGTGGAAGGGTCAAGCTGTTGAAGTCGAGGACAGCGCCACGGCCGCCTTTTCAGGTATTGATATCGCGCTCATGTCGTCGGGCGCGACGTCCTCGAGGGAACTGGCCCCCCGCTTCGCCGCTGCGGGCGCCACCGTCATCGATAACTCGTCCGCCTGGCGAATGGACCCCGAGGTCCCGCTGGTGGTCCCCGAAGTGAACGAACACGCGCTCATCACGATTCCCAAAGGCATCGTGGCCAATCCCAACTGCACGACGATGGTGGCCATGCCGGTTCTCAAACCCCTCCACCTGGCGGCCGGTCTGGTGAGCGTGATCGCGGCCACGTACCAAGCCGTTAGTGGCTCGGGCCGAGAGGGCGTCAACGAGTTGGCCGACCAGCTCGAAAAGACCCGCGACCACGACGTGCGCGTGCTGACCTTTGACGGTCGCGCGTTTCCTCTAGACCAGGGCGTCAAGTTTCCCGCGACGATCGCTCACAACGTCATCCCCTTAGCCGGAGCCATTGTGGACGACGGATCGCTCGAGACCAACGAGGAACAGAAGTTGCGTGACGAGAGCCGCAAGATTCTCGAGATTCCGAGTCTTCACGTCAGTGCCACCTGCGTACGCGTTCCGGTCTTCACGGGCCACTCGCTGGCTCTGACTTTGGGTTTCGAGCGTCCCCTGACGCCGGAGCACGCGATGGAGATTCTCGCCAAAGCTCGCGGCGTTGAGCTCAGTGATCTGCCGACACCCCGGCTCGCGAGTGGGACGGACCCCTGTTACGTGGGACGCGTTCGCCACGCCGAGGCCCTAGAGAATGGCCTGTCGCTGTTCGTGAGCGGCGACAACCTACGCAAGGGCGCGGCCCTCAACGCCGTGCAGATCGCTGAAGCGTTGTTGGAACTTCGCTAATCGGCGCCGCCGCGACCGACCTGGCGCCGCGCGAGATTGACGCAGTGATCACCGAATCGTTCGTAGAAACGAGCCATCAGGGCTACCTCTACGGCGACCGGTACGCTCATGGATCCCGAGGTCAACTCCGCCGTCAACGACACGTGTAGGTCATCGAGTTCGTCGTCGATATCTTCGATCGCGCCCCAGGCGTCGGCCCGACCGTCGATGATCACGTCGGTAGCTTCGCGCCAGATAGTGGAGGCCACTTCACCCATTCGTTCGATCAACCCCCGCGAGCGCGGTGACATTTCACTACCCAGCCCGCGCGCCGCGCGCCGGGCTATGTGCTCGGCCAGGTCGCCGTTACGCTCGACCTCGGGCAGGATACGCAACAAGATCAGTAGTTCTCGACGACCCTCCACATCTAAAGCGGCGCTCTCTAGCAATCGCTCTTGGGTGGTCGAGACGAGAGTGTCCACCAGGTCGTCAATGACGACGTCTTGTTCCACCACGCGCTTCGCTAACTCACGGTCGTTGGCGAGGAGTGCGTGGGTTGCCCCGGCGATCGCTTCGCCGACCAGTGCGAAGATTCTCACCGTTTGAGGACGTAGGTCTTGGCTGACGAGGACCAGCGGTGTGACGCTCACCGGTGCGGACGAGGACGATCGAAAGAGTCGACTCATCTAGCGAAGGATAGTGGGGAGTGACAGACCCTCTCTAGGGTGGAACCAGTGATCGGAAGGGACTGACATGATGGCGATACTTACCGGCGTACTCGGGCTCGTCCTCGGCGGGGTCCTCGCGTGGTCGCTGACGCAACGACGCACGAAGTTCGACAACGACGCCTTGAGTGAGACGAAAGCGCAGCTCGCCGTGCGAACCACGGAGTTGTCGGCCGCGACCAGTGAGTTGACTCGTATTCGACGTGAGCACGAGGCGGACCTTGACAAGATGGAGGGAACCTTCGAAAACCTCTCGAATCGGGTCCTGCAACAGACGGTCCACCAGTTCAATCAGTCCCAGGAACAGGCTATGAAAGAGCGCGAGAACACGCTCGATCGAACTCTCAAGCCCTTGGCCGACCTGCTCGATGAGTACAAGCGCAACCTGGCCGAGTTCGACAAGCAGCACGTGGGCGCCCTCGGCGAGGTGAAGAGTCGAGCCGACGAACTTCTGAACGAACAACGCAAGAGTCAAGAAGAGACTCGTCGGCTCAATCAACTGCTCGGCCGCAGTGATCATCGCGGCCGTTGGGGAGAGGTGCAACTCGCCAACGTGCTCGAGGCCTCCGGCCTCCATCAACACATCGACTACGAGTTGCAGGTCTCCACCAGCGACGCGGGACGCTCACAGCGCCCCGACTGCGTGGTGAATATGCCGAACGGGTCGCGGGTGGCCATCGACGCCAAGTTCCCCTTCGACGCCTTCGAAGCGGCTCTCTCGAGCGAGAGCGTCGATCAACGAAGAGCCTTGGAGCTGAAGCACGCGAAGGACCTTCGCGCCCACGTCAAGACGTTGCGGGACAAGGCCTACTGGGAGGCCATCTCACCCTCGCCCGAGTTTGTCGCGTGCTTCGTGCCGAGCGACGTGGCGGTGAGTGCCGCCTTCGACGCCGATCCTGAGCTGCTCCAGTACGCGGCGAATGAGCGAGTCCTCATCGTGGGACCGACCAACTTGCTGTCGCTGCTGTGGTCGGTCGCCATGATGGTTCGCCAACAACAACTGGCCACCAACGCCGACGAGATCTACAAGGTGGCCGAGCTGATTTTCGAGCGGATTCGCTTGGTGGCCGAGCCGGTGGCGAGCATGGGGAGGGCTCTTGACACTCAGGTGAAGGAGTACAACAAGATGATTGCCTCTTTCGAAACGCGACTCATCGTGAGCGCGAGGGGTCTCCAGAGTCTCGGCGGTGTCCCGCGCGCTAAAGAACTCCCCGAGTTACACCCGGTCGATCGGCTCACGGCGCGACTCGACGAGGTGAAGTGGGGCGTCGACGGCCAGCCCGCGCTCGAGGGCATGGCGGAGATTCTGGAGTTAGAGGGATTCGTGGACCAGGACTAAAAATCAAGGACGAGTAAGTTCTTCCAAGTGGCTCGTACTCGCGCGCAACGTCGTCGACGCACGTTGCTCATCTCTCTCGCCCTCGTCATCACCCTGATTATCCTGGTCTTCGCGCGCGACGTGTCGCGTTCGGCTCACGGGGCGATTACGGCTCGGCGCAGCGAGAATCGTAGCTTCGCGGCGTTGGCCAACGCCCTCGTCCTCCAGGAAAACGCCTTTGACGGGCGGCTCTATCGACTCCTCTCCCAGGGCGGCACGCTGAGCCGCGAAGTCTTTGCCGCGCGCCTCTCTCAGCTCGACGAGCAACTTCCCAGTTGGGCGACGGTCGCGGACCAGCTGCGCCGCCCCAACCTCTCACACGACGTCAACAATGAGTTCAATCTGCTGACCCAAGAGAGGGTGGAGGCGTACCAAGCTCTTTTGGGTGACATTGCCCACGATCTTCAACTTCCGTGGAACGTCAGGTTCTCGGCGACCATCGTGAATCCCGCGCTCTCTCTGATCGAGACGAGCAAGCGCTGGAACGTTGACCGCTTCGCGTTGCGACGCGAGCCCGGAACGGTTCGTCTCGACGCCACGAGCGCGCAGGGCGCTCAGTACTTCGATAAAAACGGCGCGAGCGCCCTGCAGTCGACGTCACTGGCACTGGTGCGCGCCGTTGATATTGCCGCCGTGCGGGTTAATCCCTCGCCCCTGCCCTCGAAGCCGGGTGTACTGCTGCTACCCCCGGTCACCTCGGTGCAGATCGGCGTCAGCGTGGTCAATGACAGTTACGACAATCAGCTGATCACCTTTAGCGTCCAGGTGACTCCGCTCAATCACCGGGGCGCGGCGTTCTCGCAACGCCTTAGCACCACACTCGGCCCCATGGGCGCCTACGCCTTCGTTCCGAAGGTCCTCACGACCGCGCCCGGCGAACAGGCCCGAGTGATTTTTCACGTGATGGGGGCCCGAGCCGCGCTCGGCACGCTCACCACCGAGCTCTTCCGCTTAGAGATGTCACCCTCTGGAAACACGGCCCCGGGTTGAGTTACTGGCCAGTTCGCCTACGATGGACACGCCCATAAATTTGAAACGAGGAACTGTGACGCAGTCCATTACCGTGACCGACAACCGAAGCGGCGAGTCGCGAGAGATTCCCATCGTGGACGGCGGAGTAGCCGCCAGCGAGTGGTCGAAGTTGCTGCCCGGCATCTGGTTCTATGACCCAGGTTTCATGACGACGGCCATGGCTGAGTCATCCATCACTTACATTGACGGCGACGCCGGTATTCTGCGCTACCGCGGGTACCCCATCGAGCAGCTCGCCGAAAAGTCGACCTACGTCGAGGTGGCCTACCTCCTCTTGCGCGGTGAACTACCGAACGCCGAGCAGGCCGCCGAGTGGGAAAAAGAGATTACGTATCACACGTACATTCACGAGAACGTCCGCAAGCGCTTTCTCGAAGGTTTCAACTACGACGCCCATCCGATGGGCATGCTGGTCTCGGCCATCGGAGCTCTTTCGACCTACTACAAAGAAGCGAAGATTCTTGACGACCCCGAGATCCTCAACAAGCAGATCGTGCGCCTTATCGCCAAGATGCCCACGCTGGCCGCCGCGGCCCACCGCTTCAGTGTCGGTATGCCCTTCGTCTACCCCGACAACACGCTGGGCTACGCCCAGAACTTTCTCTCGATGATGTGGAAGGTCGCTGAGCCGACCTACGAGCCGAACCCGATCCTCGCTCACGCCCTCGACGTTCTCTTTATCCTTCACGCCGACCACGAACAGAACTGTGGAACGACGGCCATGCGCGTGACCGGGTCGTCGCACGCCGATCCCTACTCCGCTACCGCCGCCGCCACGGCGGCCCTGTACGGACCACGTCACGGGGGTGCCAACGAAGCCGTACTGCGCATGTTGGCCAAGATCGGCAGCATCGAGAACGTTCCGGCCTTCGTGGAGACCGTGAAACAGGGCAAGACCTTGCTGGAGGGCTTCGGTCACCGTGTGTACAAGAACTTCGATCCTCGCGCCACCATCATTAAGAGGATCGCCGACGACGTCTTTAGCGTGACCGGCAAGAATCCGTTGCTGGATATCGCGCTCAAGCTGGAAGAGGTCGCTCTCGCCGACGACTACTTCATCTCACGTCGGCTGTACCCCAACGTTGACTTCTACTCCGGACTGATCTATCAGGCCATGGGCTTTCCCGTCGAGATGTTTACGGTGCTCTTCGCGATCCCTCGTACCTCGGGCTGGCTCGCCCACTACCAAGAGCTGCTCTCGCAGGACTCGAAGATTGCGCGACCGCGCCAGCTGTACGTGGGGTCCGACGAGCGTGACTTCGTGCCGATGCACCAGCGAGGGTAGTTCCGCCGCCTAGGCCTTCTTATAGGTCGGCGAGGTTTTGCGAGTCAAGCCCTCTTGGACCATGGACACCTTGAGTTCCCCGTCGCGCGAAAAGAGAAAGCCTCGAGCGAGGCCGCGCCCCGCGGTCGCGATCGGAGACTCGGTGTCATAGAGCAGCCACTCGTCAGCGCGAAGGTCTCCGTGGAACCACATGCAGTGGTCCAGGCTCGCCACCATGAAGTCCTCGTCGTCCCAGCGAAGAGCGTGAGGTTTGAGCACGGCGGTGAGAAGGCTCATGTCACTGGCGTAGGTCACCACGCAGGCGTGCAGCAGCGGGTCGTCGGGTAAGTCGCCGTCGGCCTTGATCCAGAGTCGCTGGTAGGGGTCCGTGGAGCGGGTCCGACTCCACGGGAGCTCACCAATGTAGCGCTGATCGATGGGGTGCTGGCGGTCTAAATACTCTTGCAACTCGACGTTGTGGGAGCTGGCTTTTCCGTGCTGGAACGACTCAGCGCCGTCACGGTCGTCATCGACCTCGCGGTGCAGTCGCTCAAGGACCGAGGGAATCGTCTCCGGCGCGGGCACATCGGGCATGGCGATCTGGTGCTCGACGCCCACCTCGGCGTTGTGGAAGCTGGCTTGCATGTTGTAGATGGCTTTTCCGTGCTGAATGGCGACCACGCGGCGCGTGGTGAAACTCTTGCCGTCGCGGATGGTGTCGACCTCGTAGAGAATCGGGATGGATGTGTCGCCGGGGCGCAGGAAGTAGGAGTGCAAGGAGTGCACTCGAGTGCCGCTCACCGTACGGCCCGCGGCCATGAGGGCCTGGGCGGCGACCTGCCCGCCGAAGGTCCTCTGACGCACTTGGGCGGGATGAATTCCCCGGTAGACGTTGACCTCGATGGTTTCGAGGTCAAGCAGACGCACCAGAGAGTCGAGGGCTTCGGACATCCGTCCATTGTTGCACCTGAGATTCAGCAACCGGGGGTCCGCCGGTAGACTCGAGAGAGTGATTCAGCGCGTCCGCTCTCTTCTCGCGTGGTCACACACTCACCAAGGTAAGAAGATGACGCGCTACGTGCTCGGATCCGTCGTCACGACCGCGGTCTCGTTCACGTCGATCGCCATCCTCTACGGCTTCCGGATTATTCCCGGCGTCATTTGGGCCACTCTCGCCGGAAACCTCATTGCGACCCTGCCGGCGTATCACCTCAATCGAACGTGGACCTGGGGCAAGCGCGGACGCAGTCACTTTCGCCGCGAGATCGTTCCGTTCTGGTCCATGTCGTTTCTCAGCATCGCCTTCTCTCAGATCGGCGCCTTTTGGGCCCGTTCCGAAGTGCACTCGCACTCGTGGAGTCACCTAGCGGACACCGCTCTGGTGACCGGAACGAACCTCCTCTGCTTCGCGATCTTCTTCGTCTTGAAGCTGATGGTGTTTAACCGCATCTTCCACGTCAACAAGCTCGAACGCCTCGAGGAGCACTTGAACGAGGAAGAAAAGGGTGCGATCGAACCGTCGTACCCCTTCCAAAGCACCGACTAGTTCGATGAAGTACTCGCCCTCTGCGCTTCTCGCGTGGTCGCGCACGCACGAGGGTAAAAAACTCATTCGCTACACCGCGACCTCGGCGATAACGACGATCGTCTCGCTCGGCGCGGTGTCGGCCTTGTACGGTTTTCGATGGATTTCCAGCGTGATCGCGGCCACGTTGGCGGGCAACGTCGTCGGAGTGGTGCCGGCCTATCAACTGAATCGCCGCTGGACTTGGGGTAAGCGGGGGCGCAGCGAGTTTCGCCGCGAGGTGGCGCCCTTCCTTGCCGTCACGGTGATCGGTATCGCCTTTTCGCAGCTGGGCGCCTGGTGGGCCAAGCACGAAGTGAACACGCATCACTGGGGTCACCTCGCCAACACGGGGCTCGTGGCGGCCGCCAACTTGCTCTCCTTCGCCATCTTTTGGGTGCTGAAGCTCGTTATCTTCAACCGCATCTTCAAGGTTGATCCCCTCAAAATGATGGACGAACACCTGCTGGTGGAAGAGGCCGGGACCGCCTAGCAGCAGGTCTCAGTCGCGAAAGTTCGTGAACTGCAGGGGTGTGTCGAGGTCGGCCTCTTTGAACACGGCGATGGCTTTTTGTAGATCGTCGCGCTGCTTGCCGGTCACTCGCACGTGGTCGCCCTGAATGGATGAGCTGAGGCTTTTTACGCCCATCTCCTTCACGAGTTTGTTGATCTGCTTGCCCACGTCCTGACTGATCCCCGCCTTCAAGGCCACCTTTTGGCGAGCGGCGTGGTGACTGGCCTCTTCAATCTTGCCGGGGTCCAACGTCTTCAGCGATACCGATCGCTTCACCAGTTTTTCCTCGAGGAGTTGATAGAGCGCGCGCAGGCGGTCCTCGGTGGAGGCTGTGAGGGTCAGCTCCTTGTCGGCGTAGTCGATCTCGGCGTCGGTGCCCTTGAAGTCGAAGCGGTTCGACGCTTCCCGGTTGGCTTGGTCGACGGCGTTACGGACCTCTTGGAGGTCGATCTCAGAGACCACGTCAAAAGTTGGCATGACGAAATGCTAGAGGTTCGACCCGTTTGGTACTCGTGGAGCGGCGGACAGTAGAATTCTCCACGGGTCAGTGCCCGAGTGGCCAATGGGATCTGGCTGTAAACCAGACGGCTTAGCCTACGGGGGTTCAAATCCCTCCTGGCCCACCACGGTCAATCCTCTCGTCACGGATTGGCCACGTCCGTGGCGAGTCGCCAAAGGGCGAAGTACCGTGTCACTTGCGTGGCGAGAGGAGTTTGGTGAGTCGAGTCAACTCGTGGGCGAGGGCCGTACGGCGAGCCTACGAGCGCGTCGCCACTCGCTTCGAGTCGGGCGTGCAACTACTCGAACACCGCTACACCCCGCTCGGTCGATTTACTCCGGGACCCTTTGAGGGCTGGGCCTTCCTCTGGCAGCCGGCGCTGCTGGGCTTCGTGGCGCTAGCTTCCATCGTGGCGGGCGTGTCATTTACGAACTCTCCTTTCAAACTCGACATGCCCAACACCTGGTTCTTCGGCGAGCCGGTCTCCGGCTCGGGCGGTCCGAACGTCACGAAGTACATCGTCTCGGTGGTGCTCGTGTGGGGTGGGCTGTTGTTACTGATGCGCGTGTGGCTGCGGCTCGCGGAAGTGATGAAGCACCACGTGGGGGCGCCCATCAAAAGACTCTGGTGGATTTTCGCCCTGTGGTCGGTCCCAATGATCTTGGCGCCACCGATCTTTTCGAGAGACGTCTTTAGCTACGCGGCCCAAGGCGAGATGACGGCGCACAACGTGAGCCCCTACCTCTATGGGCCCTACACCCTCGGTGACGCGAGCAACGCCTACACCCTGCCGGTGGATCCGGTGTGGAGCAACACGCCCGCGCCCTACGGTCCCGGATTCCTCTCGATCGACGGATTCATCGACAGGGTCAGCTTCCACCACGAACTATGGACGATCGTGGGACTACGAATCTTGGAAGTCATCGCCGTCATCGTCATTGGATTCGGCGTGACAATGCTGGCCAAGGGTCTGAACCGCGACCCGGGTGAGGCCTTTGTCTTGGCGGCGATGAATCCGCTGGTGCTGCTGACGTTGATTGGCGGAGCACATAACGACGCCCTCATGACCGGCTTCTTGGTCTTGGGCCTGGGGTTGGCGGTGCAGAGGCGCCCCGTGTGGGCCCTGTTCTTCGTCGCTCTCGCTACGTCGATAAAAGCCCCGGCGGCCATCGGGCTCGCCTTCATCGCGTGGAACTGGCACCCGCCGGGCGTCTCGTTCACACAGAGAGTTCGACCTTTCGCCGTCGGGGCCGTGGTGGCTGCGGCGGTTCTCGGCGTCGCCACGTTGCTGGCCGGTTTTGGCTTCGGCTGGGTCGGCAATCTCTTGAGCAACGGCACGGTGCGTTCGTGGGCGGCTCCGGCGACCGGCGCCGGCATGGCGATTACCAACACTCTTCACGCCCTTGGCGCTCATTCGATCGAACTGGCTTCGGTGCTGTCGGTGACCCGGTTCCTGGGCTTCGTGACCGCGGTGCTCTTTACTTTGTGGCTGCTCTGGCACTCCGAGCAGCGCGGCTGGGTTCGCTCGCTGGGCCTGGCCCTGTTGCTCTTCGTCGTGCTGGGCCCGGTGGTGCAACCGTGGTACTTGGCCTGGGGGTTGGTGATCCTGGCCGTGAGTTACCAGGGTCGCGAGCACTTCTGGCTGTTACTCCTCACCATCACGGGACCCTTTATCGGCATGCCCGGTGGTCGGCAACTCTTGGCCGGTCTGGTGCACTCGAATCCCCTCCTGATCGCCATCGCCGTGGCCATCCTCGGGGGAGTACTCCTGGTGCCGATGGGACGCTGGACGCAGTGGTCCTGGCCCGAAAAGGAGTGGGTGCCGAGCGAAACTACGGCCGAGGTGGGCTAGAGGGCACCACGTACTGGTACTCGACCACGTCGTGCCAGCGGCCATGCTTGCGACCGACTTCGATTTCGGTGCCCACCAGCGTGAAGCCGCACTTCTCGTGCAGTCGAATGGAACCGGCATTCTCGCCCACGATGCGCGCAATCACCGAGTGATAGCCCGACTTCTCGGCCGCGGTGATGAGGTCGCGCAGTAATCGCTCGCCCACCCCGCGACCCCGAGCGCCACGGTGCACGTAGACGGAGTTTTCGACGGCGGTGGCGTAGGCCGGCTTGTCGCGAAAGGCCGAGATGGAGGCGAACCCGAGGATCTTTTCACCCCGGGCGCCGGCTTCGCCCAGCTCGTCGTCTTCGTTGATCGCCACGAGACAGACGTACGAGGTCCGGTGTTCGAGGATCCAGGCGCGTTGTTCCTCCAGGGTTCTAGGCACCAAGTCCAAAGAGACCACGATCTCGATGATCTCGGGGTTCAAAATGGCCATGAGGGCTTCGGCGTCCTCTACTTCGGCCAGTCGCGTTCTCATAGGCGTCAAGGGTAGCCTTGAGGGCTGGAACGCGGGCTTACTCAAGGAGTAGAATCTCCCCTCGCGACATTTTTATCGCGACCGCCCTCTTAGCTCAGTGGTAGAGCACTTCCATGGTAAGGAAGGGGTCGTCGGTTCAATCCCGACAGAGGGCTCGCCAGGCGGCGTAGCTCAGGTGGTCAGAGCACACGGCTCATAATCGTGTTGTCGCGGGTTCGAGTCCCGCCGCCGCTACCAGGCATGTAAGACCCAGGTCGTACCAAGGAGAGAAGAATGGCGAAGAACGAAAAGCGCATCCAGGTCACCCTGGCCTGCGAGGACTGCAAACGACGCAACTACATCACGATGAAGAACAAGATCAACGACCGTGAGCGCATTGAGATGAAGAAGTACTGCCAGTGGGAGCGCAAGCACACGCTGCACAAAGAGACCCGCTAGGAGAGATCCGCGGGGGGTCTGGTAAGATTGACGTCCCTAGGGGCACGCCGAGTTTCGGCGTGCCCGCGAAGGGCAGTGGCTCAATTGGTAGAGCACCGGTCTCCAAAACCGGTGGTTGGGGGTTCGAGTCCCTCCTGCCCTGCTCGAAGATGCTTTTCGACGAAGACGAAGTGCGAACGGAAGACGTAGATGAATCGCGAACAGAAGCGACTTATGCAGCGACAAGGACAGGTGGGCGCCGACGGGGCGCCCGCGTCGCGGCGTACCTCCGTTCAAGACGTCCAGCGACGCCGCCGCGACCGCGCCACGCCCGGAGAGTTCGTTCGTCAAATTCGCGAAGAGATGCGCCAGGTCTCCTGGCCCACGCGCCCCGAAGTCATTAACTACACCTCCATTGTGTTCTTCGTGTTGGTCTTCATGACCTCGCTGATCTTTGGACTGGGCTACGGGTTCGCTAAGTTCGTTACGTTTCTCTTTGTCAGGTAGGCCAGCATGAGTGATCTCGAAACCCCCCTCAACTCCAATGACGTACTCGACGACGAGATTCTGGACGTCACGATCATTGAGGAGGATGAGGAGCCCATTGTCGAAAGCGCCTTCGACCGTCCCGGCCGTTGGTACATCGTGCACACCTTCGCCGGTCACGAGCAGAAGGTCATTGGCGCTCTCAATAACATCATCAAGAGCCGCGAATTGAGTGAGTCGATCTACGAGATCTACCTGCCCGAAGAGGACGTCACCGAGTTCAAGTCCGGCAAAAAGGTCACCGTCTCTAAGCGCATGTTCCCGAGTTACCTGCTGATCCGCTGCGAGCCGGACCCCGAGATCTTCTACGTCATCGGCTCGACCCCCGGCGTGACCGGGTTCGTCGGCGCCGAGAAGACCAAGCCCACGGCCCTCACGCGTCGCGAAGTTGACAACATCATTCACCCCCACGTCGAAGGCGTCGAGCAGCCCACGGCCAAGCGCCGCATGCCGACCCACGAGTTCGAGGTCAACGACACCGTGCAGATCAAGACCGGTCCCTTCGCCACCTTCTCCGGTCACGTGGCCGAGATCAACGAAGACCAATTGAAGGTCAAGGTGTTAGTCGACATCTTCGGCCGCGAGACCCCCGTGGAGCTGGACTTCACGCAGGTCACCAAGCTCTAGAGAACGCAGTTAAGGAGAAACGGCCATGGCCAAGAACGTTGTTGCAGTAGTGAAGATCCAGCTCGAGGCGGGTGGCGCCACGCCCGCGCCGCCGGTCGGTACGGCACTCGGACCGCACGGGGTCCAGACCATGGAGTTCTGTAAGCAGTACAACGCCGCGACCGAGTCGATGCGCGGCACGGTCATCCCGGTCGAGATCTCGATCTACGAAGACCGTACCTTCACCTTCATTTTGAAGACGCCTCCGACGCCGGTGCTGCTGCGCCAGGCGGCCGGTATTGCCAAGGGCGCCAAGTTGGCCGGCCGCGAAACGGTCGCGTCGGTCACCATGGACCAGGTGGAAGAGATCGCCAAAACGAAACTGAAGGACCTCAACACCGACGACGTCGAGATGGCCAAGCTCCAGGTAGCGGGTACGGCTCGCTCGATGGGCATTACGGTCGCGGGCTAGGAGAGATATGAAGCACGGCAAGAACTACAAAGAAGCGCTCGCCAAGGTGGACCGCGAAGAGTTGCTCACGGTCCCCGAGGCCCTCGACAAGGTAAAGAACGTGTCGAGCGCCAAGTTCGACGAGACCGTTGAACTGGCGGTACGACTGGGCGTGGACCCTCGTAAGGCCGAGCAGATCGTGCGCGGCACCATCTCGCTGCCCTCGGGCACCGGGAAGACGAACCGCGTGGCGGTCTTCGCCGCAGGCGAAGCGGCGCAGGCCGCTCGTGACGCCGGAGCCGACATCGTGGGCGCCGAGGACCTGGTGGCCAAGGTGGCTGGCGGGTTTCTCGACTTCGACGTGGCCATCGCGACCCCCGACCTCATGGGTCAAGTCGGTGGACTGGGCCGCGTGCTCGGACCGCGCGGGTTGATGCCGAACCCCAAGACCGGCACCGTCACGACGGACGTGGCCAAGGCGGTCACCGAGTTCAAGGGCGGCCGAGTGGAGTATCGCACCGACAAGATCGGCAACGTGCAGCTGCGCGTGGGCAAAGTGAGCTTTTCGCGCGACGACTTGGTGAAAAACGTGGTCGCCGTCATCGACGAACTGGTTCGCGTGAAGCCGGCCAGTGCCAAGGGCCGCTACCTCGTGAGCGTGACGGTCTCTTCGACGATGGGACCGGGCGTCAAGATTGACCCCACCCGCGTCCACGACCACGACGAGGCTCTCGCCTCGGCCTAGTCGCCGTTTTTGACGCTGTGGAGTGAAGGCAGTACGCTGTACCCCTGCACGAGTTCAGTGCGAGAGTTGTGAAAGAACGCCGAAGACATCCGGTGCACGCACGTGCCTAAGGGACGAAAGTCCGCCTGACGAGGAGTTCGAGTCTGGTGAGACTCGTTCGCTTGGATGTTGGAGGCCCGATGACCGGTCGACATCCGGTAGAGGAGTCACCATGAACAAGGTACGCACGGCCAAGGTCGCGACGGTTGACGAGCTCAAAGCGAAGGTCGAGGGCACCTCCACGGCGGTCGTTACGGTTTACCGCGGCATGACCGTGGCGCAGATCTCCACCCTTCGCCGTCAACTGAGAACACTGGACGCCGACTACAAGGTCTTCAAGAACACGCTGGTGCGCCGGGCCATCGAAGGCACGCCCGTCGCTCCCATGGAGGAGTTCCTGGTCGGCCCAACGGCGATCGCCTTCGTCAACGGCGATATTTCGGCCGTCGCCAAGGCGCTGCGCGACTTCGCTAGGGCGACCCCGACGCTGGTGGTGAAGGGCGGCGTGCTGGACGGCAAGGCCCTCAACCTGAACGATCTAACCGCGTTGGCTGATCTACCGTCGCGCGACGTCTTGTTGGCGCGTTTCGCCGGCCTCTTGGCCTCGCCGCTGTCGACGATGGCCGGCCTCTTACAGGCCATTCCACAAAACTTCGCCTACGGCCTTTCGGCCTTGATCGAGGCCAAGGGTGGCACCGTCACCCCGGCCGAGCCCAAGGATGAGGTGGCCGCCGAGACTCCGGCCGGGGTCGAGGAAGCTGGTTCGCCAGCGAGCGACGACGACGCGACCGAGGTCGTGGACGTTGCGGACGAGACCGCTGAGGCCCCGTCCGAACCCGAGACCCCCGAGGCGTCAAACGACGCTGAGACACCGGCCGAATAACCCGACTAGTTAAGTAAGAAAGAAAGGAATCACCATGGCTGCAACCCTGACCAAGGAGCAGATTCTCGACGGCATCGCGGAGTTGTCCGTCATTGAACTAAGCGAACTCTTAAAGGAGTTCGAAGAGAAGTTCGGTGTCACGGCCGCTGCGCCGGTGGCCGTCGCCGCGGCTCCCGCCGCCGGTGGCGGTGGCGACGCGGACGCCGCCGAAGAGAAGAGCGACTTTGACGTCATTTTGACGAGCGGTGGCGACAAGAAGATTCAGGTCATCAAGGAAGTACGTACCTTGACCAGCCTGGGACTAAAGGAAGCGAAGGATCTCGTCGACTCCGCCCCCAAGCCCGTCTTGGAGAAGGTCTCAAAGGCCGACGCCGAGAAGGCCAAGGCTGCCCTGGAGGCCGCTGGCGCGACCGTAGAAGTCAAGTAATTTAAGGAACTGTGAAGGTCCCCGGCCGCTTCGGCGGCCGGGGCAACTTTCTAAGATTCATGACTTGACCTGGGCGGTGAACACTGCCTAGGGTAAGCGCAACCGTTTTGAACGGCCGCGTGTCTCTTAGGAGAGCGCCAGTTGCGCATTCTTCGGCTGACCACTAGAGTGGTTGGACCGTGTTCCTGCCTCTAACTTCGTCATCTCTTGACGCCGTTTTTCGCTCAGACCCGGCACGTATCTGTAGCCACCCACTCACACGGAGGATGACCGTTGACGTCTCGGTCCACTAGCCCAGAGCGCTTTAATTTTTCGGCATTGGGTGAAGCACACCCCTTGCCTAACCTGCTGGAAATTCAGCGCGACAGCTTCGATCTCTTTATGAAACAAGGCCTGCGTGAGGCCTTTGAGGCGATTTCGCCGATCACCGACTTCACCGGTCGTCTCTCGCTCGAACTCGAGTTTGACCCCGATGACGCCGACCTCAAGAGTCCGCCTAAGTTCACCGTGGAAGAGTGCCGTCAGCGCGCCACCACGTACTCCCAGCCCATCTTCGTGCGCGCTCGCTTTTTGAACTCCGACACCGGAGAGATCAAAGAGCAGACCGTCTTCATGGGTGACTTCCCGATCATGACCGAGCAGGGCACTTTCATCATCAACGGCACCGAGCGGGTCGTCGTCTCGCAGCTCGTTCGTTCACCCGGCGTTCTCTTTCAGCCCGGCAAGGACGAGAAAGTCGCCTTCGAAGGCACCATTCACCCCAGTCGCGGCGAGTGGCTACAGGTCGACCTAGAAGAGAAGAAGAACAAATCGGCCAACGCCGGGGCCCGCATAGCGCGCAAGCGTCGTATCTCCATCTTCACTTTGCTGCGCGCCCTCGACACCTCAATGGACGAGAAATTCTTCGAGCAGTTCGTGGCGCACTTTGACTTCTTAGAGGACCAGTTCCACGTGGACTGGAAGAAGGCCCACCTCGAAATCTCCAAGCACATGGAGAAGTTCAACATCGACGACACACCCGAAAACTTCCTGCGCGCCTCACAGGAGACGGCCTGGCTGGAGATCTATCGACGCGCGCGCCCCGGGGAAGTGCAGACCGTCGAAGCGGCCCGTCAGTACTTCGAGGGGGCGTTCTTTTCTGAGAAGCGTTACGACCTCTCCCGCGTCGGTCGCTACAAGTTGGACCGCAAACTCGGGACCGAAGTGGTGAAGAACGTAGAACTCTTCGGCACTCTGTTGGAGCTGCCCAACCCCGAGCTGCACGTGCTCTCCAAGGCCGAAGTACTGGCCACCGCGACGTACCTACTCAACCTGGCGCGCGACCGTACGGCCAAGGAGACCACGTACCACATCGACGACCAGGACCACTTCGCCAACCGTCGCATCCGCTCGGTGGGCGAACTGATCCAGAACGCGCTGCGCACCGGCCTCTCTCGTATGGAGCGCGTCGTTCGTGAGCGCATGAACACCCAGGACGTCGAAGCCATCGCCCCCCAGACGCTCATCAACATCCGTCCGGTGATGTCGGCGATCAAAGAGTTCTTCGCCACCTCCCAGCTCAGCCAGTTCATGGACCAGAACAACCCCCTGTCGGGACTCACCCACAAGCGTCGTCTGTCGGCCCTGGGACCCGGCGGTCTGTCGCGTGAGCGCGCCGGTCTCGAAGTTCGTGACGTTCACTCCTCGCACTACGGACGCATGTGTCCCATCGAAACTCCCGAAGGCCCGAACGTCGGTCTGATCGGGTACCTGGCCACGTACGCGCGCATCAACGAGTACGGCTTCATTGAGACGCCGTATCGCGTCGTCGCCGGTGGCAAGGTCACCGGCGAGATTCGCTACTTCACCGCGGACGAAGAAGAGCGCTACGTCATCGCCCAGGCCAACACCGAAGTCGACGAGTTCGGCACCATCAAGGCCGACCGCGTCCTCGTTCGTCGTGGTCCGGTGGGCACCGGTCTTCGCGTGGGCTCTTCGAACAAGTCGTCCTCGACGACCAGCGAGATTGACTTCGTCAAGCCCGACGAGGTTGAGTTGATGGACGTCTCCACCAAGCAGATCATCTCGGTCGCGACCTCGCTCATTCCCTTCGTCGAGCACGACGACGCCCAGCGCGCCCTCATGGGTGCCAACATGCAAAAGCAGGCCGTACCGCTCATCATGCCCGAGGCCCCCTTCGTCGGGACCGGCATGGAAGCGCGCGCCGCCCTGGACTCCGGTGACGTCTTGATCGCTGAGGGCACCGGGGTCGTGAGGTCCGTGTCGGGTGACCGCATCGTGGTCGAGTACGAGAAAGACGCCAGTGACCGCTACGGCAAGGCCTTCGGTCGCAAGACCTACAACTTGAACAAGTTCCGTCGTTCGAACCAGGACACCTCCATCAACCAGAAGCCTCTGGTCTTCGGGGGCGAAGACGTGAAGGCCGGCGATCTCTTGGCCGACGGCACCAGCACCAGCAACGGAGAGTTGGCCTTGGGAAAGAACTTGCTCGTGGCCTACATGCCCTGGGAGGGCTACAACTACGAAGACGCCATCATCTTGAATGAGCGTCTGGTGCGTGACGACGTCTTGACATCGATTCACGTGAAGGAGTACGAGATCGACGCTCGCGACACCAAGCTCGGTGCCGAAGAGATCACTCGCGACATCCCGAACCTACCCGACGACATCTTGGCCGACTTAGACGACTTGGGCATCGTGCGCATCGGCGCCGAAGTCCAGCCCGGCGACATCCTGGTGGGCAAGGTCACGCCGAA
>JAOBWI010000049.1 GCA_025463285.1 Acidimicrobiaceae bacterium
GAAGGCCCCACGCCCCGAGGCCCGCGACAAGTGCGATCGTCCCGGTCCACGCGAGGCATCGTCGAAGCAAACTGCCCGACATCGCTAACGTGTGATGGCGCATTGTGCACCTCCGAGAGTCCTCGCGACGTCGTACACCTTGTGACGCGTCGATCGCCATCAATCGTAGGTGTGCGATTGTGTGAAAAACGTTGCGATTACTGCTTTGTCACGAACTTGTAAACACCGCGCGTACCCCATGTGGACCCACCGGTTCCTTGATCGACGGGTCCTAGTGAGTGGGCGGTGCTTACCCAACGTCCGTTTTCCCGAAGAATCCTCTGCGGAAGCAACTGCCACGAGGAGACGAACCCTCTCAGGACACTGCGAAGGCAGGCCGGTAGCCTTGCTCGGATCATGGTCGGTCCCTTTCTGGAAGGACGTGTCGGTGCGGCATCACCGGGGTGACGCGTGATTAGTGGAGGACAGCTTGCGGCGTTTCTGGTGGCCTCGATGGCCATCATCATCGTTCCCGGTCCGAGTGTTCTTTTCACGTTGGCGCGGGGCGTGGCGTGGGGTCGCGGCGTGGCCGTCCTCACGGTGCTGGGCAATTGCCTCGGTACTCTCACCCTCTCCGCAGTCGTCGCGGTGGGCCTTGGACCACTACTCGCTCGCTCCAAGGTGCTATCGATCACGCTGCAACTTCTCGGTGGCTTGTACCTCGTGTGGCTTGGCTTCGATGCGTTTCGCCACCGTCGTGAGCACGCCGAAGCCATGACCAAGAAGGAAGCACGACGTCCGAACACGCTGCGCATCGTGCGACAAGGCTACGTCGTGGGCGCGTTGAATCCCAAGGCCATGGTGTTCTTTGTGGCCGTCTTTCCTCACTTTGTCGATCGTTCGAAGGGCGGCGTCACGCTGCAGCTCCTCTTCTTAGGCGCGCTCTTTAGCGTCATGGCGTTCTGTAGCGACTCGACATGGGGCGTCATTGCTGGCACGGCCCGCGTGTGGCTCTCGAGTTCGCCGCGACGGCTCGTTACGTTGCGCACGATCGGCGCCTACGTGATGATGGGGCTAGGCGTCCTCATTATCGTGAGTGGCTGCCCTGAGCTAGGTGTCGAACTGGCACGGCAGGACCGCTCGTACTACCCGTAGCCCTTCCTATGCTCGTTACCTGAAGGGGTTCAGAATGAGCATGCACGGCGCGGGCGGGCGAGCCGCACTCACGGGAATGCGCTCGATGCGCCAGGACCGTTCCATTCTGCAACACAGGATCAAGAAGGGAACTCTCCCTCGGATCTTGAAGTTCGCCAAACACTACCGTCCGGCGCTGATCATCTTTTTGAGTGTGGTCATCTTGGACGCCGTGATCTCGTCGGTGTCGCCGCTCCTGCTCCGCGAGATCATTGACGTGGGCGTCTATCACCACCGGGTGGCGCTGGTCATTGGCTTAGCCGTCACGACGGCGATTCTCGCCATCGGCGACGCCGGACTCCAGATGGTGGAACGGCGCCTCTCCGCCATCATCG
Source organism: Acidimicrobiaceae bacterium (assembly GCA_025463285.1). Lineage (GTDB taxonomy): Bacteria > Actinomycetota > Acidimicrobiia > Acidimicrobiales > RAAP-2 > RAAP-2. Next base: position 1,509 of record JAOBWI010000049.1, read on the forward strand.
GCGAGGGCCTCATCTTCGACCTACGAACCGAAGTCTTTCGCCATATTCAATCCATGCCCATCGCGTTCTTCTCTCGAACGCAGACCGGAGCGCTCATCAGTCGCCTCAACAACGACGTCGTCGGGGCGCAACAGGCCTTCACCGATCTCTTTTCCAACGTGGTGGGGAACGCTATTTTGGTACTCATCATCCTCGTGGTGATGTTCATCTTGAGCTGGCCCATTACTCTAGTGGCCCTTATTTTAGTGCCACTGTTTCTACTGCCGGCCCGTCGAGTTGGTCGAAAGCTCGGCACCCTCTTTCAGCGAGGCATGGAACTCAACGCCGAGATGAATATGGTCATGAGCGAGCGTTTCAACGTGGCCGGTGCGATGCTGGTGAAGCTGTTCGGCCGACCCGAAGAAGAGCGTCAGGGTTTTGACAGCCGTGCGGCGCAGGTGCGCGACATCGGCATTCGCCAAGCCACGTATCAGCGCTTCTTTTTCATCACGCTGTCGCTCACGGCCTCGCTCGCCACCGCCTTCGCCTACGGTTTTGGCGGGGCCGAGGCGGCGCGCGGCGTGTTGGCGGTCGGAACGGTCGTCGCCCTCACGGCGTACCTAACTCGTCTCTATGGTCCGCTCACGCAGCTCTCCAATCTCAACATCGACTACATGTCGGCCATGGTGAGTTTCGAGCGACTCTTCGAGGTCTTAGACCTGGAGCCGATGATCAAAGAGAGTCCCACCGCGCGGCCCATCCCCGATCGACCGGCCGATCTTCGCTTCTCGCACGTGGACTTTTCCTATCCCGGGGCCGAAGACGTCTCTTTGGCGTCGCTCGAAGCGGTGGCGCGTCTGGACGACACGCCGCGTACCTCAGTACTGCATGACATCACCTTTGAGGTGGCACCCGGCACCATGACGGCGTTGGTGGGTCCGAGTGGGGCCGGCAAGACCACGATCTCCATGTTGGTCTCTCGGCTCTACGACGTAGATCGTGGTTCCGTGACGATCAACGGTGTGGATCTGCGCGACGCGACGACCACTTCGCTCAACGCCACCGTCGGCGTGGTGACACAAGACGCGCACCTGTTTCACGACACCCTTCGGGCCAACCTCCTCTTCGCGAAACCGAACGCCACCGACGATGAGATCGCCGGGGCTTTGGCGGCGGCGCAGATTGCCGACCTGGTGGCCACCCTTCCGCTGGGTCTCTCGACGGTGGTGGGAGAGCGAGGGTACCGCCTCTCGGGCGGAGAGAAGCAACGCGTGGCCCTGGCGCGACTGTTGCTGAAATCACCTCACCTCGTTGTTCTCGATGAGGCGACCGCTCACTTAGACGCCGAGAGTGAGGCCGCGGTGCAGCGGGCCTTGGACGAAACCATGAAGCAACGGACTTCCTTGGTCATCGCGCACCGTCTCTCGACGATTCGCAACGCTGATCAGATTTTGGTCATTGACGGTGGCCGGATCGTAGAGCGCGGCACGCACAAAGAACTGCACGCTGGGGCTGGCCTCTATCGCGATCTCTACGAAACGCAGTTTCGCGGTCAAGAGGACTAACCCATTGCGTGAAAGCCACCGTCAACGTGGATGATCGATCCGGTCGTACCGCGCAGCAGTGGCGAGAGAAGAGCCACGCCGGCGTCGGCCACGGCGCTGCCGTCGTGCACGTCCCAGCCGAGCGGCGCGCGTTCACGCCACGTCTCTTCAAAGAGGGAGAACCCCGGTATCGACTTCGCCGCCATAGTACGGACGGGGCCGGCGGCGAGCATGTTGACGCGAATCTTGTCCGGCCCGACCTCTCGCGCGATGTAGCGGCCCAGGGACTCGAGGCCCGCCTTCATGACGCCCATCCAGTCGTAGAGGGGATAGGCCCGCGTTCCGTCGAAGTCGAGCGCCACCACCGAGGCGCCGCCAAGGGCCTCGCTCTTTTGAAGAAGGGGCCGAAACGCGCCCACCAGGGCGGCCAGCGAGTAGGTCGACGCGTGCAGGGCGGTGGCCACGTCCTCAAAGGGTGCCGCAAACATGCCCGACCCGAGACAACTCGGCGGCGCGTAACCGATGGCGTGGACTAACCCGTCAAGACGTCCAAAGCGCGACGTGACTTCATCCACGGCAGCCGCGACCTGATCGGGGTTGGTGACGTCGAGCTCGATGATCTCGCCGACGTCACCCAACTTCTTCGCCGTGCGTCGCGTGATGGAGGTACCGCGACCGAATCCCGACAGAGCGATCGATGCGCCCTCTTCAAGAGCTCGCCGCGCGATGCCAAAGGCCAGGGAGTCGTCGGTGAGTACGCCGGTAACCAAGATACGGTTGTCGCTCAGGAGTGCCACCCTTGTTAGCGTAGTTCTAGGTTTTACGAGCGCGAGGATGACAATGACAACAGTGGGTGTATTAGGTGGCACGGGTCCGGCCGGTCGAGGCGTGGCAATTCGCCTCGCCAGCGCGGGCTACGACGTCATGATCGGTTCGCGCGATGAGACCCGCGCCGAAGAGATCGCGACCACGCTGCTCGCTCGCGGCGAGGGTGTCATCCGCGGGGCGTCGAACGATGTGGCGGCCGACTGTGAGCTCGTCGTCGTGGCTACGCCCCACGAGTCAGCGGTCTCCACGGTGACCGCGCTAAAGTCACGACTCGCCGGCAAAGTGGTCGTCTCCATGGTCAACGCTCTCGTGCGGGAGGGAAAAGAGCTCATCCCGCTCTATCCGCCGCGCGGTTCGATGGCGGCGCAGTTAGCCTTCGCGCTGCCGGACTCGACGATCGTGGGGGCCTTCCACCATCTACCGGCGAGTGAGATGGAGAATCTCGATAGCGGCCTCGAGGCTGACGTGGTGATCTTCTCCGACGACGCCGCCGCTCGAGAGACGGTGGCGGCCGTGGTGGACGAGATGCCGGGTCTGCGGGCCGTCATCGCGGGATCGATGTCGCTCGCGAGCGCCGTCGAAGCGTTTACGGCCGTGTGCATATCGGTCAATATTCGCCACAAGGCTCACAGTTACGTGAGACTCGCGGGGCTAAAAAAGTAATGAAGCTCTACGACAGCGCACGAGGCGGCATTTACCCCCTCAACGTGGGGCCCGTTGTCACGATGTACACCTGCGGCATCACGCCCTATGACGCCGCGCATCTCGGCCACGCGTTCGTGTATCTCTCTTTCGATGTGCTCACGCGGCGGCTGCTCGATGAGGGCCACGAAGTGCGCTGCGTACGTAACGTCACCGACGTCGACGACGACATGTTGCGAAAGGCCCGCGAGTTGGGCGTGAACTACTTGGACCTGGCGGCCCAAGAGATGGTTACCTTCGAACGTGACATGAAGCTCATCAATCTCTTGGCGGTGTACTCCGAGCCCCGGGCCACCAGCGCCATACCGGAGATACTGACCTTGATTGGTCGCACTATCGAAAAGGGCATGGCCTACGAAGTGGACGGCAGGGTCTACTTCGAGGTGTCGAAGTTTCCACGCTTTGGCAACGTGAGTCACGTGAGTCGCGACGACATGCTCGACCTGGCCGCTATCCACGGCGGTCGACCGGACGACCCCAATAAGCGCGACCCGCTCGACTTCGTGCTGTGGCAACCGTCATTGGATGACGAACCCGCGTGGGAGTCACGCTGGGGGCCGGGACGACCGGGCTGGCACATTGAGTGTTCGGCCCTCGCGCTGCGCGAACTCGGTGAGACCGTCGACGTCCACGGCGGCGGCCGCGATCTAGCCTTTCCCCACCACGAGTGCGAAGTAGCCCAGAGCGAGTCGGTGACCGGCGCCCAGTTCGTCAAGCATTGGATGCACGTTGGCCTGGTGGCTCTGGACGGTATCAAAATGAGCAAGTCCTTGGGCAACCTCGTGTTCGTGCATGAGTTGGTCAGTCGTTCGGAGAGCGCGGCGGTGCGCCTCGCGCTACTCGATCATCACTACCGCGAGGACTGGGAGTGGCGCGAGGAGTTGCTTTCGCGCGCCCAGTCGCGTCTGGCGACGTGGCGAAGCACACTCACGACGGGGCGTATGTCGTCGGTTCTCGAGGACGTACGCGGCGCGCTCGACGACGATCTCGACACTCCGGGCGCGCTGCGCGCCATCGACGCCGCGGCGCACGCGGGCTCGAGCGTCGCTTCGGCCGCTTCGGTGCTCGGCGTTACTCTGTAGGCAACGAAAGGCCCCGATGTCCGACCTCAACGTAGAGCTCCCCGACGGCAGTACTCGCGCCGTTGCGGCGGGTTCGACCGCCCTCGACCTGGCTGCGTCGATTGGGCCTCGCCTCGCCAAGGACGCCGTCGCGGCGCGCGTCAACGACCACCTGAGCGACTTGACGACGACCCTGCGCGATGGTGAACGCGTGGCGATTGTCACTCCGGCCAGCGAGGACGGACGCGACGTTCTTCGTCACTCGACGGCGCACGTCATGGCCCAGGCCGTGACCAGACTGTGGCCCGGGGCCCACTACGCGATCGGCCCGGCGATTAAAGACGGTTTTTACTATGATTTTGAACTACCTGATGGAGCACACTTTAGTGACGATGACTTGGCAAAGGTGGACGCGGAGATGCGCGCCATTATCGCCGAGGATCAACCCTTCGCTCGCTCGGAATACTCCATCGACGAAGCGCTCAGCATCTTTAAAGATCAGCCCTTCAAAATCGAGATCATTGAAGCGGTGGCCCGCGGGGGGAGTGCCGCCGACCTCGCCGAGACCGGCGGCGACTCGCTGATCTCGACCTACACCAACTCACCCACGTTCGTTGACCTCTGTCGCGGCCCCCACGTTCCACGCACCTCGCGCCTCGGTCACTTTCAGCTGACTCGCGTGGCCGGCGCGTACTGGCGCGGCGATGAAAAAAATCCCCAACTTCAGCGCATCTACGGTACCGCGTGGGAGTCGAAGGACGCCCTGGCGGCGCACCTCCATCAACTGGAAGAGGCCGAGGCGCGCGACCATCGCAAACTGGGTCACGAACTTGATCTGTTCTCCTTTCCGAGTGAGATCGGTCCGGGCCTCGCCCTCTTTCATCCCCGCGGCGGCCTGATTCGACGCATCTTGGAGGAGTACTCGCGCCAGCGTCACGAGGTGTCGGGCTACGAGTTCGTCAACACGCCGCACATTTCAAAAGCGGAACTGTTCCAAACCTCCGGTCACCTGACCTGGTACGCCGAATCGATGTACCCCCCGATGGTTCTTGACGATGATCAGCGGTACTACCTCAAACCCATGAACTGCCCCTTTCACGTCTTGATCTATAAATCGCGTCCGCGCAGTTATCGCGAGTTGCCTCTTCGACTCTTCGAGTTCGGTTCGGTCTACCGTTACGAACTGTCGGGCGTCGTCCAGGGTCTCACCCGGGTTCGCGGCATGACCCAAGACGACGCACATATCTTTTGCACTCGCGAACAGATGGCCGGGGAGCTGGAAAGGACGATTAACTTCGTCCTTGATTTACTGCGCGACTTCGGACTGAATGAGTTTTATCTGGAACTCTCGACGCGACCGCTGGCCAAGTCGGTGGGCGAGGACGCCGAGTGGGAAGAGGCCGAAGCCACGTTGACTGAGGTGGCCAGCAAGGTGGGACTCGACCTCGAGTTGGATGTCGGCGGCGGCGCGTTTTACGGCCCCAAGATTTCGGTGCAGGCGCGCGACGCCATTGGTCGCACCCACCAGTTGTCCACCGTGCAACTGGACTTCCAGCAGCCCAAGAACTTCGACGCGACCTACGTGGCACCCGACAACACGCGCACGCGCCCGATCATGATCCACCGCGCGCTCTTTGGTTCGGTGGAACGATTCATGGCCATACTTATCGAGCACTACGCCGGTAATCTGCCCACCTGGCTCTGTCCCGAACAGGTGCGCGTGCTGGGCGTTCGCAACGACCACGACGACTACGCCTACGACGTCGCCGCACTCTTGAAGGCGCAAGGTGTGCGCACCAGCGTCGAGGAGGCCACCGAGCCGTTGGGATCGCGCATTCGTAAAGCCAAGTTGGAGAAGATCCCCTACGTCGTTGTGGTGGGCAACGAGGACGTGGAGCAGGGAACTCTCGGCATCAATGCCCGCGGTTCGAACGATCCCGAACGTGGGGTTACTATCGGCACGTTCCTCGAGCGACTGCGCGACGAGATCACGGCGCACGCGTCGCCGGAAGTGCCCGCGTGGCGCTAGAGAGGTTTTCTGCGGCCTGGCGCGAGAGTTACGTCTCGAGCGCCTTCGCGGGCACCTTCGATAACGAGGCCTCCCGTTGCGTTTTCTGTGAGTTGGCGAAGGAGCCCGTCGGCGAGTCGAGTGGCGTCCTTCGACGTAGCCAGTTCTGTTTCGTGGTGCTGAACGCTTTTCCCTACGGGTCGGGTCACCTACTGGTGGTGCCCTATCGTCACCTCGCGTCGCCGGAGGAGTTGAGTGACGAGGAGTACCTCGACTTCTCGCTCACGCTGCGTGACACGGTGGGCGCCCTCAAGACGACGTACCGTCCCGACGGTATGAACGTCGGCATGAATATCGGCAGCGCCGCGGGAGCGGGCATCCCTAAGCACCTTCACGCTCACGCACTCCCACGCTGGGATGGCGACACGAACTTTATGACGACCATCGGCGAAACCCGCGTGTTGCCCGAGTCGCTGCAGTCCACCTGGCAAAAGGTGCACGAGCACCTGTAATCGGCCTCGTTCACGCTGGGTGGTGACTCGCCAGAGCCCCGAACCGGGGTTCGGGTGAGACCCAACGGTAGACTCGGCGCCATGAGCCAAGAGGGCCGATGTTTGACGGCAAGTTCCGCCGCTCGGTAGATGCGACGACAGCGCCCGTGGGGCGCTGGCTCGTCCGAATGGGTTTTTCGGCAGATGTTCTTACCGGCTCGGGACTCGTCTTTGCCTGCGCGACCGCCTGGGCCATCGCCGTGGGACTGCATCTCTGGGCCATTGTTCTTCTCACCCTGACGGGATTTCACGATCTTTTCGACGGGGCCGTGGCCAAGGCCTCCCATCGGGCCAGCCAACGGGGCAGCTTCTTTGACTCCGTGTCGGACCGGGTCGCCGACGCGATCATCTTGGGTGGAGTGGCCTACTACTTGACCGCGCATCACCACGGGCAACTCGTCTTGCTGCCCTTCGCGATCTTGACGACCACCTTCATGATCTCCTATCAGCGCTCCAAGGCCGAAAGCCTGGGCCTGGTGGCCAAGGGCGGCCTGATGGAGCGGGCCGAGCGGATGATTCTTTTAGGCGTGGGTCTTCTGGCCACTCCCATCTTTATTCCAGTGCTGTGGATCATGTTGGTTCTGACGGCCATGACGGCCGCGGGTCGCTTTTGGCGAGTGTGGCAAGTGGCCGCCCGTCCGGCTCCGTCGACCACGTCGACACTACGAGCCCGCCAGCACAGTCGGCGCCTTCGTCGGGGACTTAGCCGCGCGTCGCGACACTAGCGGTGGGTCCCAAAACTCGGGTTCTCCTCTTCAAAGCGGTCGGTTCGCTCCTGGAGGCCTTACCGGAGCGACTGGACGTCGCCCTAGCGCGCTCACTGGGCGCCACGCTCGGAAACCGCAGCGCGGGAATGAGGGCGAATCTGGCGGACAACTTGGCCCACGTCGTGGCGAGCGAGGGGGAGCGGCCCGATGAGCAGTTGCTCGAGGAGTTCGTGGCCCGGGGTTTTCGGAACTACGGCCACTACTGGGCCGAAGGAGCGAAGCTGCCGGCGCTCTCGGTGTCGACGATCACGGAGCGTTTCGCCATCGCCGAAGGGGTCGAGCATCTGTACGCCGCGAAAGAGCGCGGTCGGGGCACGATCATGGCGTTGCCGCACATCGGATCGTGGGAGTGGGGAGGCGCGTACCTTCACACTCTCGATCTGACCATGACCGCCGTGGCCGAGGTACTGAATCCACCCGAACTCTTTGACTGGTTTAAGGAGAAGCGCGAAGCGATGGGGATTCACGTCGAAGCCCTCGACGATCGAGCGGCCAGCGTGTTGCTAACGACGTTGCGCAGCGGGGGAGTCGTCGGCTTGCTCTGCGATCGCGACATCCAGGGCAACGGTATTGACGTGGAGTTCTTTGGTCGGCGCGTGGCGATGCCGGCGGGACCGGCGACGCTGGCGCTGCGCAGCGGGGCCACCCTCGTGGCGGCGGCGTGCTACACGGGTCCGGGCCGCGATCACTTCGCGGTGGTGACGCCCCCCATTGCCGTGGAGCGCACGAAGAAGCTGCGTGACGACGTCGCGCGCGTCACCCAGAGCGTGACGCGCGAACTCGAAGGTCTGATTCGCCGCGCCCCCGAGCAGTGGCACGTACTCGAGAGACGATTCCCTCCGTCATGAGCGTCCAGCGCGTCGCTCTCGTCTCGCCCTACGCCCTCAGCGTCTTCGGCGGGGTCCAAGAGCAGGTCTTGGCTATGAGTCGGGTCCTTAGTTCTCGAGGTCGCGACGTGGTGATACTGGCGCCGGACTCTCGCGACGAGGCGACCTACGAGACCCCCGCCACCGTGGTGCGCCTGGGTCCGCGATGGTCGATGCCGGCCAACGGGTCAAAGGCACCCCTCACCCTCTCCCCGATCGCCGCGAGGCGAGCGCGCTTCGCCATTGACGCCTTCGGAGCGGACGTGGTTCACTTTCACGAGCCCTTCGCCCCGCTGCTCGGGTGGTCCGCGCTCTGGGCTCATCAGCGCGGGGCCGTGGCCACGTTTCACCGAAGCGGTGACGGGCCGGCCCTCAGGTATACGCGTCCGTTCCTGCAACGACTGGCCCGGCGCATCGACGTGGCGGTGGCGGTCAGCGACGCGGCGGCCGCCACCATCCGCAAAGCTGCCGGTATCGACCCCGACGTTCTGTTTAATGGTCTCGAAGTTGATCGATTTCACTCGACACCCCGTCAACGCACGCCCGACACCGTACTGATGTTTGTGGGTCGACTGGAAGAGCGTAAGGGGGTGGCCAGCGCTATTGAGGCGACCCTCGCGCACAACGCTCGCGGCGGGCAACAGTGGCACTTGGTCATCGCCGGCCAGGGACCCGACCGGTCGAGATTGGAAACACTGGCTCACCACGACGCGGCCATTGAGTTTCTCGGGAGCGTGAGTGACGAAGAGAAACGGCGGCGGTTGCGTCAAGTTGACGTCCTGCTCGCCACCTCGACGCACGGCGAAAGTTTTGGCGTGGTGCTCCTCGAGGGCATGGCCAGCGAGACGCTGGTCGTGGCCAGCGACATCGAGGGGTACCGCGACGCGGCGAACGGTCACGCCACCCTGTACTCCCCGGGGGGCGCGGTCGCTCTGGAAGAGGCCATCACCCTCGCGCTCGAGGGGGCCAGTGACGCGAGCGTCTCCGCGGCCAGCGCCTACGCTCAGAAGTGGTCGATGGAGAGCCTGGTCGACGCGTACGAAGAACGCTACGAACGCGCGCACCGCCTTTTTCAAGCCACCCAGTAGCCTTGTCTCGTGGCCACTAAGCAACGCTCGCGCGCCCGTCGTTCGCATGACTCTCGTGATCGCGGGCCGCGTTACGTCGCCCCAGTACTCGATCCCACCTGGCAAAACCCGTACTCGCCCTCGATTGAGGAGCGCTCGCACAACCAACGCGTCCTTCGACGTTTCACGATTCGCCGGCGACTCCCGTGGGCTCTGGCGGTGGTGGCCGTGGTGGTCGCTCTCATTGCGCTGGCCATTGCCATCGCCCCCTGGCTGATCCTCGTGGCGATTGTGCTGGCCGGGGCGTGTGGTTACTGGGGTCGTCGAGACCTCGCGCACTACCCCGAACGCGGCCGCACGCTGGGCGCCTCCCTGCTCGAGACGCTGCCCTCGGGTGACGACGCGACTGAACGCCTTCGACTGGTGACGGTGCTGGATCGTCTCGCCGCGACCTTCGGAGTCGACAACGTCTCGGCCTTCGTCGTGGCGGACCAGGGCTATAACGCCGCGCTGGTGCCCGAGGGCACCAACTACTCGCTCTTCGTAACCACCTCAATCATGCAGGACTTCGAGTTGATCGAACTAGAAGGGGTCGTGGCGCACTGTTTAGCGCGTCAACGACTCGGCCTGGTGGAAAGAGAGAGCCTAGCCGCGGTCCTCTCGATGAAGGCCGAGGCTCGCCGAGCGTTAGCCGGGGTGGGCAAAACCTACCGCGCGGACGAAGTAGCCGCGGCCAGTATCCGCTATCCGCTCGGTCTCGCCGGGGCGCTGCGCAAGTGCGCGCGCCAACGCGTCGCGACCGACTCGTTTTTCTCGTCCCCCACGTACGCCCGGTGGCGTTGGGTCTTTTTCGATCAGTGGAGTGATCGTCCCGAGAGCGACTTGGGCGACCTCGACGATGTGGAGTTACGCGCGCGCGCCCTCGAAGAGTGGTAGGGCCCGGCCATTAGGCTTGGGGCATGAGCCCTTCAGAAACTCCGTCGGTCACCGGTTCGACCCTGGTGAAGCGTGGACTGGCCGACATGTTGCGCGGGGGCGTGATTATGGACGTCGTAAATCCGGAGCAGGCCAAGATCGCCGAGGACGCCGGGGCCGTGGCCGTCATGGCGCTGGAGCGCGTGCCGGCCGATATACGCCGAGACGGTGGCGTGGCTCGTATGAGCGACCCACAGATGATTCAAGAGATTCAGGCCACCGTGACCATTCCCGTCATGGCCAAGGCCCGTATTGGGCACTTCGCCGAGGCGCAGATTCTCGAAGCGTTGGACGTGGACTACATCGATGAGTCCGAAGTTCTCACGCCGGCCGACGAAGAGAATCACATCGACAAGTGGGCCTTCACGGT
>JAOBWI010000075.1 GCA_025463285.1 Acidimicrobiaceae bacterium
AGAGATCGCCGTGAACCGACCTGTGGGGGCATTACGAAGGGTCACCTTCCGTCGGGTGATCGTCGTCGGTCGATTCAGGTACCTGAGGCACCACGGGGTCGTAGCGGCGCGCGATGGCGTTCGGAACGAAGTCCAGTTCCACCCCTTTGTCGGTGCGCAGGGTGACCATGTCGGAGTCGCTGCGAACCACCGTGCCGATGAAGCCCCCAATGGTCTGAGCGCGCTGGCCGACTTCGACCTTTTTTGATTCCTGGCGCTGGGCCTTTTGCCGCTTAGAACGGGGGCGGAGGTAGAAGTAATAGAACGCCCCGAAGATGACAATGTAAATGATGATGAGATACGAGCTATTGGAGTGTTTGGTCGCAGCTTTTGCGGCGAACAACATGGCGAACAACATGAGGAGTTCCTTCGTTAACGGACAGAGAAACTCTACTCTCTGCCCGATACGGGTTTAGAACAGGCCCTCGTGGCGCTGATGTAGGCCCAAGTGCTCGTAGGCCCGTTCGGTGGCGACACGACCACGTGGTGTGCGAATCATCAGTCCGGCGCGAAGCAAGTACGGCTCGTAGGCGTCTTCAATGGTGAAGGCCTCTTCGCCACACGCGTGGGCCAACGTGGTGAGCCCGACCGGCTGAGCGGCGAACTGCTCACAGAGCAGCGTCAAGATCCTCCGATCGATCTTGTCCAGTCCGAACTCATCGACCCCAAATAGCGCGAGTGCGTCGGTCGCTACTTTCACGTTCACTCGGTCATGACCCTTCACGGACGCGAAATCACGCACCCGTCGAAGAAGGCGGTTGGCGATGCGCGGGGTACCTCGACTCCTTGAGGCGATCACGCCGGCCGCGGCGGGATCGAGCGATACCTCCAGCAGACCCGCCGTTCGCTTGGCGATGGTCGTGAGTTCGTCGACGTCGTAGAGGTCGAGCTGACCAATGAAGCCGAATCGATCGCGCAGGGGCGCCGCCACCAGTCCCGTTCTCGTCGTGGCGCCGACCAGCGTGAAGTTCGGCAGGTCGAGGCGAATAGATCGGGCTGACGGGCCGCGACCGATCATGACGTCGAGTCGCAGATCCTCCATGGCCGGATACAGCACTTCCTCGACCGCGCGTGAGAGACGGTGGAGTTCGTCGATGAACAGCACGTCACCGTCGTGAAGATCCGTTAAGAGAGCCGCCAAGTCGCCCGGGCGCGATAGCACCGGACCGGACGTGACGCGAAAGCCCGATCCCATTTCGGCGGCCACGATGCTCGCGAGCGACGTTTTACCGAGCCCGGGCGGACCGGCGAAGAGCAAGTGATCGGCACTCTGGTGGCGGGCCTTGGCCGAACCCAAGACCACCTCTAAGTGCCCGACCAAATCCCGTTGACCGACGAAATCGGCCAACGTCTGAGGGCGCAACGACACTTCGCTGCGTCGCTCTTGATCGCTCGCCTGCGGTGTCGCCACGTGGTCCTGCAGTCGCTCGAGATCGAGCTCTCGCTTACTCACGATCGCCGTAGTAGCTGCAGAGCCGTGCGTAAGGCCATCGACTCGTCCTCGGGCAACTGCGTATCGCGCAGAGCATCGCGAATCTCGTGGCTGGTGTAGCCAAGGGCTCGCAAGGCGTCTTCGATCTCACCGTCTAGATGTTCAATCGGTTCACCCGAGTCGACGGTTCCATCGACCATCACCTTGCCCTTTAGTTCGAGCACGATGCGACTGGCCGTCTTCGGGCCGATGCCGGGGATGGTGGCTACCTTCTTTACGTCGTCGCTCTCAATGGCGAGCGCTAGTTCGTTGACGCTCATGGTGCGCAGCGCCCCGAGCGCGGTTGACGGGCCAACGCCGGGCGTCACCAGGAGTAGCTCGAAGAACTCGCGTTCATCGAGGGACACAAATCCGAAGAGTTGGATGGCGTCTTCGCGAACGACGGTGAAGATAAAGAGCTCCACCAGTTCATCAAAAGGAGGTAACTCGTTCGTGGCGACGTGCACCTCGTAGCCCACACCCTGGACGTCGACCAGCAGCGCTCCATTTTTTAACTGGTGCAACACCCGGCCATTCAGCCAACCGATCACGCGCGCGCGTCCTGGGGGTAGCGCCGTTCGACCCGCACGATCATGAAGTACGCGATACTGAGCGCCAAGGCGTCGGCCGCGTCGGCGGGCCGGGGAACTTCGTTCAGGCCACAGAGCCGGGCCACCATGCCTTGCACCTGGGACTTGCTGGCGGCACCGTATCCCGTGACGGCGAGCTTCACCTCCTGGGAGGTGAACTGTCGTACGGCCACGTTCTCCATACCCGCTAGCGCGATCGCCACGCCGCTGGCTTGAGCGACCGAGATCGCAGTTTTCGCGTTGCGCTGAAAGAAAAGACGCTCCACGACCACCGCGTCCGGGGATGTGTCGGCTAACAGTGACGCCAGTTCGACGTGAAGTTCGCGGAGACGAATCTCAACCGGCAGACCCGCGTCCGTTTCAATCGTGCCGGCTCGCACCGCGCGAAACGACTCGGCGCCCTCAAACGATCCCTCCACGAGGCCGAACCCGCAGCGCGTGAGTCCGGGATCGATGCCGAGTACGAACATACGTTCGATGCTAGCCCCAGAACGGGCCCCCACCACGAATTAGCCGTCGTAGGCGGCCAGCAGATCGTCAGAAATGTCGAAGTTGGCGTACACGTTCTGCACGTCGTCATGATCGTCAATAGCGTCCATCAGACGAAGCACCTTCTTCGCCTCTCCCTCGTCGCTGATCTCAATGGAGTTTTGCGCCACCAGAGTCAACTCCGCGCTCAGGACTTTCAGCCCGTGGCTTTCGAGGATGTCACGCACCGAACCAACGTCGTGCGGCTCCGTCGTGACGGTGTAGTTCTTGCCACTCGCTTCGTAGTTCTCGGCACCGGCCCCCATAATCCACTCCAGGAGCTGGTCCTCGTCGAGGGGACCTTGGACCTCGATCACGCCTTTGCGCTCGAACTGCCAAGCGACCGCCCCGGGTTCAGCGATCGCTCCCCCGTTACGGCCAAAGACGTGCTTGACCTCGGCGCTCGTGCGGTTTCGGTTGTCGGTCAGGGTCTCTACGATCACGGCCACACCGCTCGGGCCATATCCCTCGTAGCTGATCGCCTCGTAGCGCACACCTTCGAGTTCGCCGGTGCCCCGCTTGACCGCGCGATCGATCGTGTCAATCGGCACGGAGGCCTCGCGAGCCTTTTGGTACATCGTGCGTAACGCCGCGTTCGCGCTCGGATCCCCGCCGCCTTCGCGAGCGGCAACTTCGACTTGGCGAATGAGTTTGGCGAAGACCTTGGCCCGCGCTGAGTCTTTGGCACCCTTACGGTGCTTGGTCGTTGCCCACTTGGAATGGCCGGACATAAAACCTCCCGCCCCGAAGGGCTTTGCCATCGTAATCGAATTTAAATCGAGTCGAGAAAGAGTCCGTGCAGACGACTGTCGCCGGTCAGCTCGGGGTGGAACGACGCCCCCCAGAGGTGACCGTGTCGCACTAACACGGGATGCTCGCCGTCGCCGTGATCCAACGACGCCAGTACCTCGACGTCGTCCGTCCATCGCTCGATCTTGGGTGCGCGAATGAAGACCCCGGGGACTCTCCCGAGGCCTTTCACGTCGAGCGAGGTCTCAAAGCTTGCGATCTGGCGCCCGTAGCCGTTGCGCCGTACCGCCACGGCGAGCGCCCCGTAGCTCCACTGATCGGCACGGCCGTCCACTACTTCGTCGCTCAACAGGATCAAACCGGCGCACGTGCCAAAGACCGGCATCTCGTCTTTCAGCCGCGCCCCCAGTTCGTCCTTGAGTCCTGAAGTACCGAGCAAGTGGGCAATGGTGGTGGACTCGCCGCCCGGCAAGACCAGGGCCTCGACGCTGTCCAGCTGTTCTACGGTGCGAACTTTAACGACGTCAGCGCCTAGGGACGCCAGTGTGGCGACGTGCTCGCCGACGTCGCCCTGCAGTGCCAGGACGCCAACGCGGCGCACTACCAACCGCGCTCGGCCAAACGCTGTTCCAGCGAGGCGGTCTCCCACCCCTTCATGGCCGACCCCAGTCCGGTCGACACCTTGGCCACGACGCTCGGGTCTTCAAAGTGCGTGGTCGCCTCCACGATGGCGCGGGCCATGCGTTCGGGGTCTTCGCTCTTAAAGATGCCCGAACCCACGAAGACAGCTTCGGCGCCGAGTTGCAAGACCAAAGAAGCGTCAGCCGGGGTGGAGATGCCGCCGGCGCAAAACAGCGGGACCGGCAAGGTGCCCCGTTGAGCGACTTCTTGGACCAGCGGGAGCGGAGCCTGAAGATCTTTCGCGAGTGCGTACAACTCGTTAGCGTCGGCGCTGTGCAGTCGTCGCATCTGCGTGTTGATGGTTCGAAGGTGGCGTACCGCTTCCACGACGTTGCCGGTGCCGGCCTCGCCCTTGGAGCGAATCATGCAGGCGCCTTCGCTGATGCGCCGCAGTGCTTCACCGAGGTTCGTGGCGCCACAGACGAAGGGGACCGTGAAGGCCCACTTGTCGATGTGATTCTCTTCGTCGGCCGGCGTGAGAACTT
>JAOBWI010000001.1 GCA_025463285.1 Acidimicrobiaceae bacterium
GCTATGATTTATTTCACCTCGGTAGACGACTTTAGTTGAACGGGCCGCGAGCCCAGTCTGAGGTCTACGCCCCGCCTTGAAAGTCGAGAAGAACTTGAATCGCCCCGTCGCGCTCTTCCTTGTTGCCCGCTGGTGCGCCCGAGAACTCGGTAGCGCCCGCCTCGGCGAGTTGGTGTAACTGTTCTAAAACCTGCGCGCGCGAGCCGACGAGGCTCGCTTCCGCGGGATCTTTTGATCCTTCGCGTTCGAGCATGGCCGCATAACTGGGCAGCGTGGCGTAGATAGCGTACTGCGCGTTGATTCTCTCCTTGGCACCTTCCACGTCATTAGTAATGGCGACGGGCAGGGCGCAGACGATGCGTGGCGACGGGCGTCCCGCCTTCTCGGCGGCGCCTCGAATGGTGGGCGCGATGTGAGTCGCGATGGTCTGGCGACCGGTCATCCACAACAAGGTGCCGTCCGCCACCGTGCCCGCTAACTCGAGCATTTTCGTGCCGAGCGCGGCGATCAGAAGACTGGGAGAGGTCACGTCTTTTGGACCCAGTGGTTCCAGGGTGACCGCGGTCACTCGTTCACCGTGAACGTCGACTGTCTCGCCGCGCAGAAGTGGCGCGAGAGCGTCGAGGTACTCGCGCATGAACGTCGCGGGTCGCTCAAAAGAGAGACCCCACATTCCTTCGACCACCATCTGATGCGACAGCCCCACCCCCAAGGATAAGTGGCCGCCGATAGCGTCCTGCACCGTTCGCGCCTGCGCGGCCAGGATCGAGGGATGTCGCGGATGGATTGGCACCACCGCCGTCCCGAGATCGACGTCGGGGAACTCGCGCCCCACGATCGCCAGCGTCGTCAACGTGTCGGGTCCGAAAATCTGCGATGACCAGAAGCTGGTAAATCCGGCCTGGCACAGTCGTGACGCGCGCGCCAACGTCTTCTCGATCGATCCCGTTGTCTCAAGTCCAATCGCGATACGCATGCTCCGACTCTCCTCGACCACTAGCGTTTCGTTCGTGCCGAACGACCGCCAGCCTACCGTTGCGCGACGCGTGGGCGTGGTGGGCGCGGGCCAACTGGCGCGCATGATGGGAGAAGCGGCCAACAGTGCCAAGGTCGAGCTCACGGTGCTGGCTGCCTCGATGAACGACTCCGCCGTCGCGACCTGCGCGAAGGTGGAACTTGGTGAGGCGATCGACCGTGCGGCGCTTCGACGCCTGGCCGAACGGGTCGAGGTCATTACGTTCGATCACGAACTGGTTGACCTCGAGATTCTCCAGGAACTGGAGTCGTCGGGCGTCACGCTGCGACCAAGCAGCGCGGCACTTCGATTCGCGGTCGACAAGGCCTACCAGCGACGTTCGTTCGCCGCAGCGGGCCTCCCGGTACCGCGATGTCTCATCGTTCGATCGTCGAACGATGAGTTGCTCCCCGACTTCCTCGAGAGCCTCTCGGCGCTGCCAGTCGTCAAGGCCAGTCGGGGCGGGTACGACGGGCGCGGAGTAATTTTTCCGTCGTCGCGCGAGGAGACCTTCGCCGTTATCGATGAGCTCGCAGCGCGCGGCGAAGTGATCCTTGAAGAACGCCAAGCGCTCACCAGCGAAGTAGCCCAAGTCGTCGTCAGCGCTCTTGACGGATCCCTCGTCTTTTACCCCCCGGTGACGACGGTCCAGAGCGACGGGATGTGTATTGAAGTTCGTTTTCCCAGCGAACTGAACGACGCCCAGAGTGCGAACCTCCATCAGCTCAGCGAACGCGTGGCGAGACTCATCCGGGGCGTGGGGGTCATGGCGATTGAGTATTTCGTCACCGTCGACGGACTGATTATCAATGAGGTGGCGTTGCGGCCGCACAACACGGGGCACTGGACCATCGAAGGCACCTCGGCGAGTCAGTTCACTCAACACCTGCGCGCCGTCAGCGGTCAGACTCTCGACGACGTATCGCCGCTGTGGCCCTGCGCCGTCATGGTCAACGTGGTCGGCGGCTCGGCACCGGGCTCGTTAGCCTCCGCCCGCAACGTCGAGGGCGTCTTCGTGCACGACTACGGCAAATCGTGGCGACCGGGCCGAAAGTTAGGTCACGTGACCGCCCTGGGCGACGAACCGGTGACTCCCCGCGTGAGAGCATGGAAGGGTGCTCGAGCGTACGGCACCGTGACCCAGGAGGCGTAGTGCAACCAGTGGTGGGCGTCGTGATGGGATCGTCCTCGGACTTCGAGGTCATGAACGAGGCCGCGACGATTCTCGATCGCTTCAACGTGGACTACGAAATTCGCGTGGTCTCGGCCCACCGCTCCCCCGAAGCCATGCTGGAGTACGGCCAGGAAGCGCGCTCACGCGGGATCAAAGTACTCATCGCCGGGGCCGGGGGCGCCGCCCACCTGCCGGGCATGCTCGCCGCGTCCACCACGTTGCCGGTTATTGGCGTACCAGTGGCTCTGGCTCGACTTGACGGACTCGACTCGCTGCTCTCAATCGTGCAGATGCCCCGCGGCGTGCCGGTAGCGACGGTCGCTATCAACGGAGCCGCCAACGCCGCACTGCTGGCGCTGCGCGTTCTGGCCACCGCCAACTCAAATCTCGCTGATGAGCTTGACTCCTACCGCGACCAACTAGCCGCGGAAGCCGCAGCCCAGGACACAGATTTACCGAGAATTTAGACTCGAGGTGACGTGGCGAACGTCACGTTGAGCCTGGAGACACTCCTTCGCCCTAGTCTTGATCTGTAGCAAAAGGAGGCCCGCGTGGCTGGCATAATGAAGCGCGTTTCGACGATTTTCCAAGCCAAGGCGAACGACGCCCTGAACAAAGCCGAGGATCCTCGTCAAACCCTCGATCTCTCGTATGAACAGCAACTGGAGAACCTGACCAAAGTAAAGCGCGCCGTCGCCGATGTTGCCACCGCCCGCAAGCGCATCGAAATCCAAGCCGAGCAACTCAAGACCCAGGGTGACAAGTTGGCCGCCCAAGCCAAGGCCGCTATTGGCCAGGGTAACGAGCCACTGGCTCGCGAAGCGCTGTCCAGGCGCGAGGCCATCGCCAGCCAACTCAAGGACCTAGAGGTTCAGCACTCCCAGGTGGCCGAACAGCAGCAGAAGCTGGTGGACACTGCGACAAAGTTGCAGACCGAGATTGAGGCCTTTCGTACCAAAAAAGAGACCATCAAGGCCACGTACACCGCGGCCGAGGCGTCGGCTCACGTCGACGAAGCCGTCAGCGGTATCTCGTCCTCCATGGGGGACGCGGGCGCCGCCATGCAGCGTGCGCAGGATAAAGTCGCGAACATGCAGGCGCGCAGTGGCGCACTGGATGAGTTGCTCGCCTCGGGTGCCCTCACCGACCTCACCAGTTCGAGAGACGATATTCAAGCCCAACTCGACAAGGCCTCGTCCTCGTCAGACATCGACGCCCAAATAGCGGCGCTCAAAGCAGGCGCCCCTCCGAGTCAACTGCCCTCGGGCACCAGTGACGTGGCCATCACTTCTAGCGACGCCGAAGTGACGACCACCGAAGGAAACTAATCGTGGCCAAAACCAAGATTGAAGCCGATCACAAGTTAAGCGTGCGCATGTTCATTACGGGTCTCCTCCTCGTCGTGCTCTACGCCATCATCATCTCGGTGATGTTGACCCTCGGCGTCTCGCTCGTCCTCGTCATCGTCATCGCCGCGGCGTTGATCTTCTCCCAGTACTACTTCTCGGACAAGATTGCGATGTGGTCGATGCACGCGCACGAGGTCACCCCTCAGCAAGAACCGCGCCTCCACGAGATCGTGGATCGACTCTGTCTACTCGCGAACATGCAGAAGCCTCGCGTGGGTGTTGCCGAGATGGATATGCCCAACGCCTTTGCCACGGGTCGCAACCCCAACCACTCAGTAATTTGTGCCACGCGCGGCATCATGATGCGGCTCAATGACGAAGAGTTAGAGGCCGTGCTTGCCCACGAACTCAGTCACGTGGCGCATCGTGACGTGGCCATCATGACCATCGCGTCGGGGGTGGGAATGTTGGCGGGTCTGGTCAGTCGCATCGCGCTCTTTGGAGCCATGTTTAGCGGGGGCGGACGCGGCGGTAGCCGCAACGGCGGACAGGTCGTGCTCTTGGAGATGGCTACGTTGCTGATCTCCATCGTCATCTACATCGTGGCCTTCCTCTTGACGATGGCGCTCTCTCGCTACCGGGAACTCGCGGCCGACCGTTCGGGGGCCATCTTGATCGGCAAGCCGAGCGTCTTGGCCAGCGCCCTCGTGCACGTCACCGGCGATATTGGTCGCATCCCCCGCACCGACCTGCGAAAGCAAGAGGGCATGAACTCACTCTTCTTTGCGCCAGCCCTTTCGGGTAACACCGCGGCGAGCCTCTTTTCTTCGCACCCATCCCTAGAGAAGCGACTCGACGCGCTGAGCAAACTCGAAAGAGAACTCAACGGCTAGTGGGACTTCGCGACACGCTGTTTGGACGAACGAAACAAGTAGCGCCCAATCTCGACAATCTCTTCGCCCTCTCGAGCGCGGCCCTGACTCTAGAGAGCGAACTTGATCTGGTGAGCTCTGGCCAGGCGGGCCTCTGTTTTAAATCGGGCAGTGGGGAGAGCACTCTCACCACCGACGACGACATCAAGCAACTCCTGAACTTCGACCAAGCCGACACCGACAAGGTCGCCATCACCACCGACGACCTGGGATTTAAGTGGTTGGTTATAAGAGATCCCGACTTGAACTCACTCGTGACGCGTATTCACTCCGCGGACACGTCCATGGTGGAGAACGGCCTCGGTCCACGACTACTGTGTGCGGTCTTTGGCTTCGTGCCCAAGACGCCCCCCGGCGAAGGGCCACTCCGCCTCGTTTATCTCATGAAACAGGGAACGTTCTACCCCTTTGCGCCCACCGGGGCGTCGCAGCGCGACAATGAACTGGAACTTCGCGTGAAGTCGTTTCTCAGCACGGACCTACCAATCGAAAAGGACCTCTCGCGATGGATGGCTCTCTGGAATCTGCCGGTCAATTAGCGACGACCGACACTGTCCACTGACGAGTAGTTTCAAAGAAGAGACCACGCTGTACTGGCCGTAAACGAGAGGGCGATCATGAAGCTTTCAGAAGTTCCTGCGATCACTTCAACGGACGATGTCAGCGACGACGAACTCACCGCTATGGCCTTGGCAGCCGACCCCACGGCGCCGGTAGACGAGGACGCGGAGCCGTGGCACTTTGGCTACGGATTCATCAAGAATCCCCTCCCTGATTGGTACATGCCGCTGCCCATGGCCTCGCGTCGCGGTCGAGGCACCAGAGCGGTCGTTGTCTCCGTCGTCGTCGGACTCGTCGTTATCTGCGCCTTTGGGCTCTGTGTAACGTCGGGGTTTTTGCAGCTCGCCTAGTCGAGGCTGCTACTCACTACGGGTGAGTCATCTCCTCGGGTACCACTGCCGCGTCGAACTCTTCACCGGTTAAGTACCCGAGTGCGAGCACCGACTCGCGCAAGGTCATCCCCTCTTTGTGAGCCTTCTTGGCGACTTGGGCTGCTTTGTCGTAGCCGATAATCGGGTTCAGCGCGGTGACGAGCATTAACGAGTTGTTGAGGTGGTCTTGAATTTTCTGGTAGTTGGGTTGAAGTCCCAGGACACAGAATTCGGTAAATCGGTCACACGCGTCGGTGAGTAGATCGACCGAGTTGCAGAAGTTGTAAATGATGACGGGCTTGCACACATTCAGTTCAAGATTTCCCCGCGCGTCGGCGATCGAGACTGCGGTGTCGTTACCGTAAACCTGAACGCAGACCATGATCATTGCTTCGCTCTGGGTGGGGTTCACCTTGCCCGGCATAATTGAACTGCCGGGTTCGTTCTCGGGCAGATTCAACTCGCCCAGTCCCGACCGGGGACCCGAACCGAGCCAGCGAATATCGTCGGCCACTTTGGTCAGACTCGCGGCCAGCGTATTAATCGCGCCGTGAGCGAACACCAAGGCGTCGTGCGCGGCTAAGGCGGCAAAGTAATTCGGTGCGGTCACAAATGGCTTGCCGGTCAGCTTCGCAATGGCGCCCGCCACGCGGACGCCAAACTCTGGATGCGTGTTGAGTCCGGTTCCGACTGCGGTGCCACCCAAGGCTAATTCGTACAGGCCCCCGAGAACCTGATCGAGACGCTCCAGGTCAGCGTCGAGTTGAGCGACGTACCCGGAAAACTCCTGTCCCAGGGTCAAAGGCACGGCGTCCATCAGATGAGTGCGCCCAATCTTGGTGACGTCCTTAAACGCCACCGCTTTTTCATTAAGCGCATCGCGTAGTCGCGACACGGCGGGTACGAGACGATCAGTGATCTCATTGACCGCCGCGATGTGCATCGCGGTGGGAAACGTATCGTTCGACGACTGCGACATGTTGACGTCGTCATTTGGATGAATCGGCGTCTTTGAGCCCAGCACGCCGCCGGCCAGTTCGATAGCGCGATTTGAAATCACCTCGTTGACGTTCATATTGGTTTGGGTACCTGAGCCCGTCTGCCAGATCCTGAGAGGGAACTCCTCAGCCAAGGTTCCGTCGACGACTTCTCCTGCGGCTCGTTCAATTAGAGAAGCTTTGTCGGCGCCTAACTTGCCGAGTTCTTGATTGACCTGCGCCGCGGCGTATTTCAGGACACCAAAAGCGCGGATGACCGCTGGCGGCATCGTCTCATGACTGATGGCGAAATGATGAAGACTGCGCTCGGTTTGAGCTCCCCAGTAGTGATCGGCGGGCACGTCAATTGGGCCCATCGAATCTGATTCAACGCGTACATCATCCATATTGCCGCCTATTTCCTCTTTGTTTTTGTTGACTTTTTTGCGGCTTCCTTCACAGCCTTGCTGACGTGAGTTGCCTTCTTCGTTACCTTCTTGGAGGGCGATGCCCTCTTCGCGGGCGTTGCCTTCTTGGTCACCTTCTTGGAGGGCGATCCCTTCTTCGCGGGCGTTGCCTTCTTGGTCACCTTCTTGGCGGGCGATGCTTTCTTCGCGGGCGTTGCCTTCTTGGT
>JAOBWI010000045.1 GCA_025463285.1 Acidimicrobiaceae bacterium
ATGAATCGCGACGGGTTTTCCGGAGACTAAATCGTTTCCAACACGGCCAGGCTTTCTGACTCGCTGGAGTCATAGTAGTGAGCCTCGAACTCGACCGGCGGCACGTAATCAAGTGACTCGTGGATTCGACGGCGATTGAACCAGTCGACGTATTTCAGCGTCTCCCATTCGACGTGTTCGACGTTGCGCCAAGGTCCCTTGCGATGGATCAACTCCGTCTTGTAGAGACCGTTGAACGACTCGGCGAGAGCATTGTCGTAGCTGTCGCCCTTAGATCCAACGGACGCGACGATCTCGGCTTCGCCCAGGCGTTCGGAGTAGCGAATACTGAGGTATTGAACGCCGCGGTCGTTGTGATGAATCAGTCCCGCGAGCCCGCGCTTGTTGCGTGCGTAGATCGCCATCTCGAGTGCGTCGAGGGCGAGGTCGCTGCGCAGCGACGTCGACGCCTGCCAGCCCACGATGAAGCGACTGAACACATCGATGATGAAGGCAACGTAGACCCAGCCGGTGTGCGTCTTCACGTAGGTCAAATCCGCCACCCAGAGCCGGTTCGGGGCACTGGCTACGAACTGACGATCGACGAGATCACTCGGACGGTGCTGGTGTTCGTCAGCGATGGTCGTCACCCTGAACTGACGGCCTCGACGCGCTCCGCTGAGCCCCTCTTCGTTCATCAGCCGGCGCACCGTGCAGTTGGCAACCTCGATGCCCTCACGCTGCAGCTGCTTCCAGATCTTCTTGGCGCCGTAGACGCCGTCGCAGTTGGATTGATGCACGCGAAGAATCTCGGGCTTCAAGACCTCGTCACGTTGGGATCTTGCGCTCGGTGGGCGCGACTTGGCGTCGTAGTAGGTGCTGGGGGCGAACTGCAGGGCCCTGCAGATCGGCTCGACCCCCCATCGATGCTTGCGGGCATCGATGTAAGCAACTACCTCTTGGTTTGACCGTCGAGCGCAGTCGCGAAGAAAATCGACGCGTCCTGCAAGATGGCATTGGCGCGTCGCAAGTCCTTCACTTCGCGCTCGAGTTGCTTGAGTCGTGCTCGCTCGTCCGAAGAAAGACCGGGGCGAGAACCAGTGTCGACCTGGGCCCTTCGAACCCAGGTCCTGAGCGTCTCCGGCGACATGCCGAGCAGCTTGGAGATGGCGGTGAACGTTGCCCATTCGGACGGGTAGTCCGAACGTTTCTCGATCGCCATCATCACTGCTCGTTCACGCAGCTCGGGTGAGTAGCGGGTTGATCTTGACATGAAGTAATCCTCTCAGAGGATTTACTCTCCAAGTTTCCCGTCGCGATTCATGGTTCTCCGCGCGGACGCTTCCGGCAGACTCGCCAACAAGTGACCCAGTGGATATGCGAGCGCGTTCGGCCCAGATATATGGACGAGACATTCTCGATGTCGAGGCAGAGGTACGCGGTCAAACAGCATCCGCTTCGGGTGATTCAGCCTCAGGTAACCCTGATGGCGCAATCGGGCGACGCCGAGCCAAGAGGTCAGAGTCATGATGGCTACTCAGGTCGCTTGTCAGGTCGTGACGAGTCGGGGCATCCAGCAACCCCCGTACTACCGAGTTTTTTCTCTCGACGCGGAGGAGACTCCGCTGGTCTCCCAGCGACTGTTGTCCCTTCCGGAAGATGGAGGTCAATCGTGAGGCCGTTTCGCTCGGACGAGTTGGCCAGTCGACTAGGTGAACGCGACTGGGAGATCATGACGACCGTGAGGTCATTCAAGTACCTCACCACCCGACAGATCTGTCGTCAGCATTTTGGACTGGCGGCTGGCAACGGTCCTATTCCTCGTCACGCCAACCACGCTCTGGCTCGACTCCGAGAGTTGGGATTACTTACCAACTTGGATCGTCGGATCGGTGGCGTTCGCGCCGGATCGGGAGGCCACGTGTGGCAGATAACCGATTTGGCTAGACGCCTGTTGGGCGAACACTTGAACGAGCCAGCATCCGGACGAATCCGCGTGTTCGAGCCAAGCACGACGTTCCTAGAACACACCTTGGCGGTGGCAGAAGTCGTCATTTCCTTACAGGAGGTGACCAGCAGCACCGACATCACATTGGCGCACCTGCAGGTCGAACCCGAATGCTGGCGTTCATACCTTGGACTGTCGGGTGAAACGAGATGGCTCAAGCCCGATTTAGCCGTTGTTACCGAGTCCGGCAACTTTGAGGACCACTGGTTTATCGAAGTTGACCGAGCGACCGAACCGCCAAATCGGATCATCAAGAAGTGTCACCAGTATCAGGAGTATCGCCGTAGCGACCGCGAGCAAGCAAAGATCGAGGTTTTTCCGGCCGTGGTGTGGGTTGTACCGAATGAACGGCGACGTGATCAGCTTCGGGGACGCTTGGCCAACGAGGTCACTAACGACGATCAGATGTTCACGGTTGTTACTACCCCGGATCTTGGTGCGCTCATCGCCACCGGGGCTACTGACTTCAAGGATTCGAAACCGAGTCGGAAAGAGGGCGAAAAATGAGGCGAAATCCCGAAAACGATGTCACAAATGCACTGGACAATTCGGCGCATCAGAGCGTTAATGGTGAGGACGATATGAAAGGAGCTCAACTCGTGAAGCCTGCTGAATTAATGGCACAACCCAACGAAACCGACGTCTTCGTCCAAGCTCTGACGCCCAAGGTAGCGGTCAGTTACTTACGCGTCTCGACGCGTGACCAAGCGAGGCGAGGTGGCGGCGACGATGAAGGATTCTCTATTCCCGCCCAGCGCGAGGCCAATCGAAGAAAGGCCGCAAGTTTGGGAGCGATCATTACCAAGGAGTTTGTCGACCGTGGTGCGTCCGCCAGGTCGGCCAACCGCCCAGAACTCCAGGGGATGCTCGAATATCTAGCCGACCATGACGTTGACTACGTGATCGTTCACAAGCTCGATCGATTGGCTCGAAGTCGAGCAGACGATGTTGAGATTTCGAGGGCGCTCGACGAACTCAACGTTCGACTGGTTTCGACGACTGAATCCATCGATCAGACACCTTCGGGGATGCTCTTGCACGGCATTATGTCGAGCATCGCTGAGTTCTACTCGCGCAACTTGGCCGCCGAAGTCATGAAGGGAATGACACAGAAAGCGCGCTCGGGTGGAACGGTAGGTCGAGCGCCGCTTGGCTATCGCAACCAGCGAACCGTCGACTCCGAAGGTCGTGAGATGCGCACGGTGGTTCTCGATCACGAACGGGCGCCACTTGTTGCTTTGGCTTTCAAACTTTACGCAACCGGCGACTGGACCATCTCAAGCCTCGTGGACCATCTCAACAGAAGGGGTCTTACGACTACCCCCACACCGAAGATGTCTGCGCGACCAATCACGGAAGGACACCTGCACAAGGTTCTCATCAACCCTTACTACAAGGGCCAGACCAAGTTTCAGGGAGTTCACTACGACGGACGTCATGAGTCGTTGATCGATGAATCAAAGTGGCAGCGTGTTCAAGATGTCCTTGCCTCCCACGTCAACGGCGAACGCGTCCGAAAGCACCCACACTTCTTGAAGAGCACAGTGTATTGCGGGCAGTGTGGTGAGCGCCTAATGGTTTCCTTGTCCACGTCCGCAACTGGCATGCAATACCCATATTTTTACTGCGTGGGACGCCACTCGAAGCGGACGAGCTGCACCTTGAGATCTGTGCTGATCTACGAAGTGGAGAAGAAGCTTGAAGATCACTACGAACACATGCAACTCGAACCATCATTTCGGGCCAATGTCGAAGTGATGATTCGAGACGAATTTCGAAGCATCCGCGAACACGTTGAAATCGAACAAGATGACCTCAAGAGAGAGAAGGAAAAGCTCGAGCGTGAACGTCGCAAACTAATGGAGGCGCACTACGCGGGTGCCGTACCAGTTGATCTGCTTGGTCAGGAGCAGAACCGCATTGCGAAGGCACTCCAGAAAGTGTCCTCGCAGCTCGCTGCAACGAATTTGGAATTTGAGGCGGTTGAGCGAAACCTCCAGTTGGCTCTGGACCTCACGGTCGATTGTGGCGCTGCCTATCGCGACGCCCCCGACGACGTGAAGCGCATGTTCAATCAGGCGTTCTTCGAAAAGGTGCTGGTCATTCAAGAGGACGCGAGCATCGGTGACATTCGCATTGAGGCCGAGTTTCGTGAGCCGTTCGGGACTTTGCTCGGAAGTGAACTAAAAGGCGTCGAGGCAGCCTTACAGGGGGCACACGAGGCGAGAAAGTCGAACAACGCACCCGCGAAAGGGAGCCGCAGCGCCCCCCCTGGTTTTCACCAGGTCAATAGTTTGAGTAAGACACTTTTGGTGGAGGTAAGGAGATTCGAACTCCTGACCCCTTGCATGCCATGCAAGTGCTCTACCAGCTGAGCTATACCCCCTCGCGGGAATTCAATGATATCAGTTGGGAATTCGTCGACTTTTTCTCGCATTTGGTACATTCATTCCACCGAAGGCCAATCAAGGCCGGAGAGCCGTACTCGAAGAGATTTTGGCAGACCATTGACGACTTGTTCATACGAATGGGAGATCATCTTCTTTAATTCGCAGTCAGGAACGTCGCCATCAAGCATCACGGTGTTCCAGTGGTCCTTGTTCAAGTGGTAGCCGGGAATGACCGATAGGTATTCCTGACGAAGTTCGATGGCGAAGACGGGATCGCACTTGAGTGAGATCAAGGGAGGAGTGTCGTCGGGCGAGAGTATGGCGAAGATCTTCCCCGCGACTTTGTAGACGTCGTTGTCGGGACCAAAGGGTTGCTCTTCGGAGGTCTGTGGAAACTTCATCAAATATGAGGCGATCAAGTCCGTCTTCATTGCCGCTCCCGTCGATCGTTCCCAACGTGGAGAGTTATCTCCGCGCTACTCCTCATCAAGCGACACGCTCATAAGAAGAAGGTCGCAGAAAACCTCGGGTTGCGACAGCATCGGCGTGTGGCCGCTCTCCAGCACCGCCGCCTCGTCGCAGCGCGCAGCGAGGATCTCTTGCAGCCCGGGATCCACCGCTCGATCGAGGGCGCAGCGCATGTAATACGTCGGTACGTCAACGTCAAAGGCGCTCCGAGGACTACGCAGGCTAGCGACTGTTTGCGACGTGAGTTGGGAGACGGCCCAGTCGGCCACCTCGTCACTGCAGTCCTGAAAGAGTGCTTCTTTGGCCAGCGTGGGCTTTAGTCGCAACATGTCGCCGTCCACTTCGATGGCCGCGTCGAGCATCGTGGGAGCGTCGACCATGCGCGACACTCCCGTCGTGCTGTGGCCCAGTTCGGGTATGAGCGCCGCCACGTAGATCATTCCCTCGAGGTTGGGGATCTGCTCGGCGGCTTCGGTGATCACCGCGCCGCCGTAGCTGTGACCAACGAGCACGACCGGGCCGTCGAGCTTGGCGACTTCAACTACCTCACGGGCGTCGTCAGCGAGGTACGTGTTCGGGTGCGCCCCGTGAGTCGAACTCGGTAGATCGAGGACGGACCACTTCACGTCGCGACGCGTCAGTTCGGCACCGACATCGCGCCACACCCACGCGGCACTCCAGGCACCGTGGACGAGAATGTACGTGGTATCGCTCACGGCTATCGGCCTCCTTGTGAGGAGAGACTAGGTGATCGTCCGTAGAATGTCGTAATGAACCGCCCTTTTGACGTCGTCGCCGTTGAGGAGAAGTGGCAGGCGCGCTGGCTGGACGAAGGGACCTACGAGGTCGACAACGACGACCCCCGCGAGCGGTACTACGCCCTCACCATGTACCCCTACCCTTCGGGAGCGGCCCACATGGGGCACGTTCGTAACTACACCTTCGGTGATCTGGTGGTGCGATACCAGACCATGCTGGGAAAAGCCGTGCTCTCCCCGTACGGATTCGACTCCTTCGGGCTTCCGGCCGAGAACGCCGCCATCAAAGCCGGCAGCCATCCCCGTCCCTTTACCGAGGCCCGCATGCACGAGCTCAAAACCTCGGTGCGCCGTTTAGGGGCGGTCTATGACTGGCGTCGCGAGGTCTACAGCCACGACCCCGAGTTCATCAAGTGGTCGCAGGCAATATTTCTGGCGTTCCTAAAGAGCGGTCTCGCCTATCGCGCTAAAGCGCAGGTGAATTGGTGTCCGGGCTGCATGACAGTGCTGGCCAACGAACAGGTGTTGGGCGACGGAACCTGCGAGCGCTCCGGCGACATCGTCGAGCGGCGGGACCTCGAGCAGTGGTTCTTTCGTATCACCGCCTACGCCGAGGAGTTGCTCCAGGGCATGGACGAACTCGAGTGGCCCGAACGGGTGAAGACCATGCAGCGCAACTGGATCGGACGAAGCGAAGGCGTGGAGTTCGCGCTGAGCTTCGCCCACGATCCCACCAAGGTGCTGCGCGTCTTTACCACTCGCCCCGACACGGGATTCGGCGTCACCTACGCCGTAGTCGCGCCGGAGCATCCGCTGCTGGGTGATCTCACGACCGACGACCAGCGCGTCGCCGTCGAGGACATCGTGACGCGCGCCAGCTCGACCACGGAGATTGAACGAACCACGTCCTCGAGTGAAGGCGTGGGTCTAGAAAAGCGCGGTGCCTTTACTGGTAGTTACGTAACCAACCCGTTCAACGGCGAATCGGTACCGGTCTACGTGGCCGACTACGTGCTCGGCAACTACGGCACCGGGGCGATCATGGCGGTGCCCGGAGAAGATGAGCGCGACTACGAGTTCGCTCTCGTCCACGGGCTCGCGGTCGTACGAACGGTGCAACCACCGGAGGGTTTCGACGACGGTCCGTACCCGGGCGATGGCCCACACATCAACTCCGGCTTCTTGAATGGGCTGAATAACGCTGACGCCAAGGCGTCAGCCACGACGTTCCTCATAGAGAACGCTCTGGGGTCAGCGAAGGTCAACTATCGCCTGCGTGACTGGCTGGTCTCGCGACAACGGTTCTGGGGTTGCCCGATTCCCGTGGTCTACTGCGACGACCACGGAGTCGCGCCGGTGCCCGAAAGTGAGTTGCCGGTGCTCGCCCCGGACGACGTCGTGATGAGTCACAGCGGGCAGTCGCCACTGGCCACCCACGACGGATTTCTTCAGACGACCTGTCCGATCTGCGGCAAGCCGTCGCGTCGAGAGTCCGACACTATGGACACGTTCACCGACTCGTCGTGGTACTTCTTACGATTCGCCGATCCCTTCACTCCCGACAAGGCCTTCGACCCGATCGAGGCGGCTAAGTGGATGCCCGTCAATCAGTACATCGGGGGCATCGAACACGCGATTTTGCATTTGCTCTACGCGCGTTTTTACTTAAAGGCCCTCGACGACGTCGGTATGGCCGCCGGTCTGCCGCGCGAGCCGTTTCAGCGGCTCTTCACCCAGGGAATGATTCGTCTGGAGGGTTCCAAGATGTCCAAGTCCAAGGGTAATTTGGTGCCGCCCGAGGAGTACTACCGAACGGTCGGGGCGGATGGACTGCGACTGTTTCATCTCTTCGCTGGTCCACCGGCCGACGACTTGGATTGGACTGAACAAACCAATGACGTCATTGAGGGTTGTGGTCGCTTCATCGACCGGTTCTTTCGGCTCTGGCACCACTCCGACGTTCGCTTTCACGACGGTCTCGACGACGGCGATCACCAGGTGCGCCACGAGATTCATCGCACCATCGCTCGAGTCACGCTTGACTTCAACCGCTGGAGCTACAACACCTCGGTGGCGGCCGTCATGGAACTCTTCAACACCGTCTCCAAAGCCGCGCGCAGCCCCGAGGGCATCGAGCGAGCCACTCTGGATGAGGCGCTCGACACGATGGCGCTCCTGCTCGCCCCCATGGCGCCGCACATCACCGCCGAGCTCTGGGAAGAGCGCTATCCCGATCGCCCGAGCGTCCATCTCATGGCCTGGCCCGTCGCCGACCCGGAGTTGGTGAAAGAGAGCGAGGTCACCATGGTCGTGCAGATCAACGGCAAAGTGAAGGCCAGGCTCCTCGTTGCGCCCACCGTCAGCGAGGAGGACGCCGTGGCCCTGGCCCTGGGCGACGAGGCCATCTCGGCGGCGCTCGGGGGCGTCACCCCCACGCGCGTCGTGGCCCGGCCTCCACGTTTGGTGAACATCGTTCTCTAATGGCCGAGAAGAAGTCGTCGTCGCACGAGACGCAAGTCACGATCGTACCGCCCCGCTTTGATCGACCCGAAGTCGAGATACGCGCCTCCACCCGACGCAAGAAGACGGGCAACGCCCACTGGTCGGGTAGTCGCATCGTGGTTCAGATTCCCGCTCGTATTAGGGGCCGCGACCGCAGAGAGTTCGTCGAGGAACTGGTGGAGAAGCTCTTAGCGCAGCGACCGCAGAACGCCGGGGGAGACGGCGCCCTGGAAGAGCGCGCCCAGGTCTTGGCGGAGCTCTACAACGATGGCGTGTTGCCGTCCTCGGTGCGCTGGGTCACCAATCAACAGGCCCGGTGGGCGTCGTGTTCGCCCGGTTCGCGCGAGATACGTATTTCGAGCCGCCTACGCCAGTGCCCAGAGTGGGTTATCGACGCGGTGTTAGTACACGAGCTGGCCCATTTGCAAGAGGCTGATCACTCGCCACGCTTCTACGAGCTCGCCGATCGTCACCCCCGTCAACACGACAGCGCGCTCTATCTCGACGGCTACGCGTTGGGCTTGGGTCTACGTATCGAAAGCGACGTCGACGAGGCGCCGTGACGTTGCGGAGGTAGCTGGGCGTCTTAGTTGGCTTCACCGCGCAAGAAGCGCTCGAGTTCGGCCGCCAACTCCTCACCGCTCGGTAGTTCCTCGCCGAGCGACGTGCCTTCCGTGCGGTCGGCGGCCGCTTCGAGTTGTTGGACCATGGATGAGTGCTCGGGGTTGTTGGTCACGAGTTCGTCCACGCGCCGGCGAGCTTCATCGGCCGCGGCCCGCAGGGGTCCGGCGTCCAGCGTGAGCCCGGCGATGCGAGCCAGTCCGTCAATCAACGCCGCCGACGCCTGGGGGTAGGGCATGGAAGCGACGTAGTGGGGCACGCGAGCCCAGAGCGTGATGACGTCCATATCGACTTCGGCGAAACCCAGCTCGAGAGCCGTACCGATCCCGGCGGGCACTTCTAACTCACCGGAGACCGAACCGACCGTCGTGAGCAGGTGTGCGCTGGGGGCCGGCGCGGTGCCGATCACTCGAACGGGACGGGTGTGCGGGGTGGGGGCGGGGAAGGCCCCGAGCCCGACGACCAGTCGAACGTCGAAGCGTCCAGCGGCGTCGGTCACCACATCGACAAAGTCGCTCCAGTGAAAGTCCGGTTCCGGGCCGACGAGAAACACGACGTCAGCGCCGTCGCCGTCGCGACCGTAGCGAAACTGAATCTCGGGCCAGGTCAGTTCGGTGGTGATCCCGTCGACGATGCGTGCGAGTGGTCGACGGGCGCGCTGGTCGATGAAGTACTCGGTATCGAAGGTGGCGAGCACTTCGGTCGGTGTCGTCTCGAGCATGGTGGCGATGGCCGTGCTGGCGCCGATACCCGCGTCGATCCAGCCTTCGAGACCAATGATGAGGACGGGTTCGTTGAGATCGGGGTCCGCCAAGAAGATGATGCGGTCATAAATCTCGTCGTCCATCAGCCCTCCAAAGTCCGCTTCGCCGTCTCGGCGAGCACCGCGATGTGCCCCGGCCAGTCGTCGACGCTGACCCTATTGCCCGCGGTCGCGCCCGCTCGGTAGCGCGCAAAAACCCCTTGCATAATGCAGGCCAACTTCCAATACCCGAACGCCTGATAGTACGCGACGTGACTGACGTCGAGCGTGCTGTGTGAGGCGTAGGACGCCAAGACCTGGTCGCGAGTGGCGAATCCGGGAGCGCTGGTCGGGCCCACGTCCATCAGCGCCGAGGTAGCGTCACCGGCTTCGGACCAGTAACACAGCAGCACGCCTACGTCGGCCATGGGATCACCCAGCGTGCAGATCTCCCAGTCGAGGATGGCCCGGACCTTGCCCTCGCCGTCGAGGACGGTATTGTCCAGCCGATAGTCCCCGTGCACCACGGCCACGCGCTGTTGCGTTGGTATTGTTTGCGCCAACTCGTCGCCGACCTCTTCCACGAGCGTCTCGTGGTCCACGCCCTCGACGCGTGACTGTTCGAACTGACCGCGCCAGCGTCGGATCTGTCGCTCGATGTAGCCCTCGTGACGACCGAGGTCCCCGAGGCCGGCCGCGTCGACGTCGACGGCGTGAAGTTGAGACAGGGTCTCGGCCAGGTGGTCGCCGATGGTGGCCCGAATGTCCCCGCTGAAGTCCGCTTCGGCCTCGGCGGGGGTACGCAGAACGGCCCCCTCGACGAACTCCATGACGTAAAACGGCCGTTCGTTGACGGCGTCATCGACGCACAGGCCGAGGGGCTGGGGCACGGGAATATCGAGCGGGTAGAGCGCACTCATGATCGTGTGCTCGCGGACCATGTCGTGCGCAGTGGGTAGAACGTGACTCACCGGGGGGCGTCGTAGGACGTACGTTGTCCCGGCCGCGTCGCTCGCACGGAAGGTCAGATTCGAGCGGCCCCCGGCGATGAGTTCGAAGTCAATCGGGGCGGTCGCGCTCACGTGTTCGACCATCCAGGCCGTGACGTTCGCCCGGTTGATGCCGGTTACCTGCTCCATACAACGACGCTAACAGCGACCCGAGACCCTCAAAGAATTCGGCAACGACCGTTAGGCTAGCCACGTGAAAAATGTCACTGACGCTACCTTCGCCACCGACGTAATTGAACGCTCGAAGAGTGTGCCCGTGATAATTGACCTCTGGGCCGAGTGGTGCGGCCCGTGCAAAACCCTCGGTCCTATTCTTGAGAAAGTCATCGACGAGACCAACGGCGCGGTCGAGCTGGCCAAGGTCGACGTCGACGCTAACCCCGAGATCTCAAGAGCCTTCCAAGTGCAGTCCATTCCCGCGGTCTTTGCGCTCAAAGACGCCCAGGTCGTCGATACCTTCGTCGGTGCACTGCCCGAGGCCGCCGTACGTGAGTTCGTCGAGCGTCTAGCCCCCGGCGCGTCGGCCGTCGATCGACTGGTCAGCGCGGGCGACGAAGCGTCGTTGCGCGAAGCCGTGGCGCTGGATCCCAAGAACGTTGAGGCGGCGGTGGCCCTCGGCGACTTTTTGCGCCAAGAGGAGCGTCTCGACGAAGCCGAAGAGGTCCTCACCCCCTTCGCCAACGTGCTGGCCGCCAAGACCGTCTTGGCGCGTCTGCGCCTACAGCGAAGTGGTGTGCGCTTAGACGGCGACCTCGATCTGACCCTAGAGCACCTCTTGGAGCAGTCCTCGACCAATGAAGCGCTCAAGGCGCAGCTGTTGGAAGTTCTCGACGCGCTCGGACCGGAAGATCCCCGTTACGTGTCCTTTCGACGTCGTCTCGCGAGTCGCCTCTACTAGTGCCGGTCTTTCGGCCCGCGGGGCCGCTAGTGCTCTCCTTGGGGAAGCGACGCGTCGACGTGACGACGAGACCGCTGGTGATGGGAATCTTGAACCGCACGAGGGACTCGTTCTACGAACCAGCTGCGACCTACGACCTCGACGGGTTCTTCCGACGAGCCGACCAACTCGTCAGCGACGGGGCCGACCTTCTGGACGTAGGGGGCGTCAAGGCGGGGCCGGGTGAGGAGGTCTCCGAGTTAGAAGAGCTCGATCGGGTGGTGCCCGTCATCGCCGAACTCGCCGAGCGCTTCGACGTACCCATGAGCGTTGACACGTGGCGCGCGTCGGTCGCCGCGGCCAGTTTCGAGGTAGGCGCGTGCGTCGGAAACGACATCAGCGGCTTTGGCGACGAGGAGTATTTAGCGGTCGCCGCGAAGGCCGGGGCTACGGTGGTGGCCACCCACATTCGCCTTCGTCCGCGGGTACCCGATCCCCACCCCCACTACGACGACGTCACGGCCAGCGTCACTGAGTTTCTGCTCGAGCGTCGAGCACGCGCCTACGACGCGGGGCTCTCCCACGAGCAGGTCATTCTCGATGCGGGACTCGACCTCGGGAAGACGCCAGCGCAGTCACTCGAACTGCTGCGCCGCTCGAGTGACCTAGCGGCCCTCGGCTCGCCCCTGCTGCTCTCCGCGTCCAACAAGACGTTTCTCGGCGCGCTGTTAGAGCTCGACGTGCGTGAGCGTCGCGAGGCGTCTCTCAGCGCCGCGGCCCTCGGGATCACCCAGGGCTGTCGTGTCCTTCGGGTTCATGACGTCGAGGGGACCGTACGAGTACGAGACGCCCTCGAGCGGTTGTTGGAGGTCGACGCGTGAGTAGTCCCAGCGTCTGCGTCGTCGGCACCGACGCGACGATGGTCTACGACGCCGTGCACAACGTGGTGGCCAGCGCCCTCGGAGAGCTGGACCCGTCCTTCGCCTTACAGGACTTCACCGCCAAAGACGTGACCGCCTCCGCGGGGGAGTCGACCATGCCGCGGGTCTTAGAAGCGCTCAACACGCCGCCGTTTCTCGTCGAGCGCCGGGTCGTCGTGGTGCGCGACGCGCAACTGCTGGTGGCGGACGAAGCGGCCCTACTGGCGCAGTGGATGGGCGCCCCGGCGCCGGGGACCGTGTTGATTCTGGCCGTCGTGGGTTCCAAGGCCCATCGTCTGGTGAAAGCGGCCGGTGAAGTTGTCGAGGTCAACGTGGGCACGCGCTTGGTCGACCGGGTGGCCTTCGTCAAGGCCAAGATGGGCGAGTACGGCGTCGTGATCGACCACGCGGCCGCCCAGCGCGTCACCGAGCAGGTCGGCGACGACGTGGCGCGCATCGACGCGCTGGCTAGGACCCTTCACTCGATTTACGGCACCGCCCCGCTCACCTTCGCGCGTATCGAACCGTACCTCGGCGAGGCCGGGGACGTCCCGGCCTGGGATCTGACCGACGCCATCGACGCGGGAGACGCCACCAAAGCGATCGTGGTGGCCCGACGGATGCTCGAGTCGCGACAGCGCGCGGGATTGCAGATCGTGGCCATCGTGCAGCGCCACTATCTCAACATGGCGCGACTCGAAGGCAGCGACGCTCGAAGCAAAGAGGAGGCCGCCGCGCTCCTCGGTATTAACGCCTATCCGGCGGGTAAGTCGTTGCAGATGGCGGAACGTTTGGGGGCCGAGCGACTCGCGAGCGCCGTGCACTGGATCACCGACGCCGACTTGGGCCTAAAGGGTGCCGTCAGTTACGGGGGGAAGGATCTCGACAGCGATCTGGACGTGACCGAACTGACCGTTATTGAGATCTTGGTCGCGCGACTGGCGCGGCTGTCCTACGGCGCTCGGCGCCGCTAGGTTAGGCCTCGGCGCGAAGAGCGTTGATGCGCTTCATCAGGCCGCTCTTGCGGTTGGCGGCCTGGTTCTTGTGAATGACGCGCTTGCTCGCGGCCATGTCGATGCGCTTGACGGCCATGCGCAGCTCGGCCTCTTCGTCCTCGGTGCCGACGGCGGCGACGGCGTTCTTCGCGCGGGTGCGCAGTTCGGACTTGACGGCTTTGTTACGCTCCCGGGCGACCACGTTCTGCTTGTTGCGCTTGATCTGGCTCTTGATATTGGCCACTGAAACAACCTCGTTCTTCGTGCGCAACAACTCGCTGCGCGGGCCTGTCGATGCTAGCAGAGGGGCTGTGGAGAGCTCCACTCAGTGGAAAATTGGGCCGCGACCGATAGCCTTGGGTGACCGTGGCAACTTCTCCGAGCGTTGATTCCAATAAGATTCGCAACCTCTCGATTATCGCCCACATCGACCACGGCAAGTCCACCTTGTCCGACCGCATCCTGGAGATCACCGGGGCGGTCGATCCGCGCTTGATGCGCGCCCAGTACCTCGACTCCATGGATATCGAGCGCGAACGGGGCATCACTATCAAGGCGCAGAACGTCCGCGTGCACTACAAAGATCACCTGATCCAACTGATTGACACCCCGGGGCACGTCGACTTTGGTTATGAGGTGTCGCGCTCGCTGGCCGCCTGCGAAGGGGCCGTCTTACTGGTCGACGCCAGCCAAGGCATCCAGGCCCAGACTCTGGCCAACTGTTACCAGGCGCTCGAACACAACTTAGAGATCGTGGCCGTGCTCAACAAGATCGACCTTCCGGCCGC
>JAOBWI010000047.1 GCA_025463285.1 Acidimicrobiaceae bacterium
GACCTCTCGCCCGCCGAGGTCGAAAGGAACTACGCTGACCAATCTCGCGCCAGTGCGGCATGAGAAAACCAATCAAACGAGCCTCCGGAATACCCAGGCCGATTCAGTGCGCCGGCCGGGACTTGAACCCGGAACCTGTTGATTAAGAGTCAAATGCTCTGCCAATTGAGCTACCGGCGCGGGACGAGTCTATACCGCGACCACATCGGTTCTGAATCGCTAGTTGTGTTGAATCGCCTTCACTTCGAGAAACTCTTCGAATCCATATTCACCAAGTTCGCGGCCGATGCCTGACTGTTTGTAACCACCGAAGGGCGCGAAGATATTGAAGGCGCCGCCGTTGATCTCGACGCGGCCGGTTCGAATCTTGCGCGCGACTTCAAAAGCCTTCTCGTCCGTACTAGCCCAGACACCGCCGTCAAGTCCGTAGATCGAGTCATTGGCGATGGTGACAGCCTCTTCTTCGGTGTCGTACGGGATGATGGAGAGGACGGGGCCGAAGATCTCCTCCTGAGCGATGGTCATGTCGTTACGCACGTCGGAAAATATGGTCGGCGTGACGTAGTAGCCCTTTTCTAAGCCCTCCGGCGGTGTGACGCCACCCGTGATGATGCGCGCACCTTCGTCGATGCCCTTAGTTATATAGTCACGCACGCGCTGCTGCTCAGCGGCGCTGACGAGCGGACCCAACAGACTCGAACCGCTGATCGGATCGGCGGGCATGAAGCTAGCGCTAGTTGCGACGGCTATATCTTCGATCTCACTTAAGCGTGAGCGCGGTGCGACCATGCGCGTCAGCGCGGAGCACGTCTGTCCGGAGTTGAGATACGCCTTGAACACGCCGTCGGCGACGGCCTTCGACAGGTCGGCGTCCTCGAGAATGATGTTGGCGGACTTGCCGCCCAACTCCAGCGACACACGCTTGATCATTTCGGCGGCCAGCTGCATGACGCGCTTGCCAGCTCGAGTCGAACCGGTGAAGGACACCATGTCGGTCTTGGGGTGAGCCACGATGGCCTCACCGACTACGTGTCCCAGTCCGGTCACCATATTGAAAACACCCGCGGGCAGTCCGACTTCGTCGACGATGTCCGTGAGGAGGAAGGCGTTGATGGGTGCCACTTCACTGGGCTTGAGTACCACGGTGCAGCCCGCCGCCAGTGACGCGGCGATCTTATTAGCGATCTGATGGAGGGGATAGTTCCACGGTGTAATCGCCGCGACAACACCGACCGGTTCACGCACCAGCGTGGAGTTGCCAACTTCTTCTTCCCAGACGTAGTCCATTGCGCGTTGCGCGTTATCGCTGAAGGTCTTGATAGGGAGTCCCACCTGGATGCCCTTGGCCAGCTTTAGAGGCATGCCCACTTCATTGGCGATGACGAGGGCGATCTCGTCGCTGCGCTCAGCCAGCGTCTCCGAGATCCGCATGAGGTACTCGCCACGCTCCTTGGGACTCGTGTTGGACCAGGTCGTGAACGCACTAGCCGCTGCCTCAACGGCCAGGTTGGCCTCATCGACGGTGCCCGCGGGAATGGTGGCGTACAGCTCGCCGGTGCCCGAGGTCGTTACCTCGAGTGTGTCATTCGATGTGGCCTTGACCCACTCACCGTTGATGTAAAACGAGTCGCGAACAATGGTCATGGGAACTCCCCGAACGAGCGGACGCTTGGTCCGCCAGCTCGAAATCTACACGGAGCTCTGAGCGCCCAAGGCCAAACGCGCCGGAACGTGCGTGCTGCGATGAGACTTGGGGGTGAGCGACGGGGGTCGAACCCGCGGCCTCCAGGACCACAACCTGGCGCTCTAACCAACTGAGCTACGCCCACCAAGACACACCAGTATTGCACAGCGGTTCTCTACCCTGACGAAAGATCTCGAGGGTGTTCACTACTGTTGATCTCGCGCCTCTGTAGCTCAACTGGATAGAGCAGACGGTTTCTACCCGTCAGGTTGCGGGTTCGACTCCTGCCAGGGGCACTACCAGGGGTACCACCACGACGTTGTCGCCACAGCGGCCTCGGTACCACGGGGGGTAATGCGACAACGCCCACCCGGCCACATCGCGAGCGTCCACGTCGCGTATTCGTCAGCTTCGGGCGAAGTCGCGAGCGAGGGTCGGGTTCGGCATCCCGAGCCTTGCTCTACGCTGGCGAACCGAACTGAGGAGTCCTCGGCTTGATCGTTGTCCGATGAGACTCACCCGGCCAGAGTCCGATGACCCGACCTGCTCCTGGACCTCGCGGATCTGCTGCACCCTCGGTCGGGAAGGCGGGATTCGAACCCGCGGCCTCCTGGTCCCAAACCAGGCGCGCTAACCAAGCTGCGCTACTTCCCGAGGTCACCATCGTTACACACGCGTCGCTGTCGGCGCGCTGCGTAGGCTCGAACCGAGCGAGGAGGTATATGGCGTACGAGTGGATCACCGACGCGCTCGAGGAAACCTGGTCGTCGATCGACCGCACTCTGCGATCTCGCGAGGAGGAAGCGTATGACGCCGCGACGCCTTGTCCCGGCTGGAGCGTTCGCGACGTACTGAGTCACCTCACCGGTTTTGAACTCTTGCTCCAAGGTGGCTCCGTGCCGGTTCACCAGGGGCCCTGGCCCTCGTACGTGAAGAATCCCATCGGAGAGACCAACGAGTCCTTTGTCGAGGCCTATCGCGACACTCCCGGCGACGAGGTTCTCGATCTCTTTCGCCGCACCTGCGCCCTCTCGATCGAACGGTTGCGTGGACTGAGCGAGGGAGAGTGGGACAAGGTGGGCTGGAGTCCCGAAG
Organism: Acidimicrobiaceae bacterium; assembly: GCA_025463285.1. GTDB lineage: Bacteria > Actinomycetota > Acidimicrobiia > Acidimicrobiales > RAAP-2 > RAAP-2. The sequence goes on from JAOBWI010000047.1 coordinate 2,780, forward strand.
GCGAGCGCCCCTATCACCGCTTCCAGGAGACGCGGGTGCTCGACAGTTGGATCCACCTTCAAGACATTCGCGACGCGCTCCTCGAGCCAGCGGACGATCACGGACCCGGCGAGGAGATCGTGGTGAATCGCTTCGAGGCGGCGCTGCCTTATGTCCTCGCCAAGCGGGCCCACGCGCCGGACGGCACGGTGGTGCGCATCAATCTGAGCGGCCGTCTGGCGCGCACCGTGCTGCTCGGCGTGGAGAGTGGCCGCGCGAAGGCCCTCGAGGCGAGCGACAGGGTGCCGAACCTGGAACTCTCGACGGCGGTGGCTATTTTTTGGCGTCGGGCCGCGGGAAGGATCTCGGCCGAGGCCTTCTTGCGTGCGTCAGCGACCGACGTGCGAGGCGACGAGAAACTGGCACGCGCGTTGGCCGAGGGCCTGGCGATCATGATCTAGACGTTTCTAAGTCACCCGGTAGGCTGGCATCTCTTATGCGTGCCACCACCTCTGTACTTGAGAACAACCGGGTCAAACTGACCGTCGAAGTCGACGACGCCGAAATGACCGAGGCCATCGACGCTGCGGCGGCGAAACTGTCCAAACAGGTCAGCATCAAAGGCTTTCGCAAGGGCAAGGTGCCAAAGAACGTCTTAATGGCGCACCTCGGGGGACCGGGTGCGCTCCGCAGCGAGGCGATTCGCGACTCGATTCCGGACTTCTACGCGCACGCGGTCTCGGACACCATGATTGACCCCATCGCCCAACCCGACATCAATATCACCTCGGGCGAAGAAGAAGGTGAGTTGGTCTTCGAAGCCGACGTGCAAGTGCGGCCCGAGGTCGAGATCACCGGGCAGAACGAACTCCGGGTCACTATTCCTTCGCCCGTTGTCACCGACGACGAAGTCGACGCGCAGATTAACCGATTTCGCGAGACGGACGCCGTCTTAAAAGATGTGGAGCGTCCCATCGTGACGGGTGACCTCGTGACCATGGACGTGCACGTCCAACAGATCGCGACCGAGCAGGAGCCGCTCGATATGAGCGACTTCATGTACACCGTCGGCTCGGGTTCTCTCACCGAAGGGGTGGATGACTTGATCCTCGGTCTCAAAGCGGGCGAGGAGTTAAAAGTTAACGGCAACGTGGCGCCCGGCGTCGTGGCCACGTTCGACCTACAACTGAAGAAGATCCAAGAGCGCGAGCTACCGGAACTGACCGACGAGTGGGTGCAAGAAAATACCGAGTGGCAGAGCGAAGAGGAGATGCGCGACACGATCTTCGAGCAGATGCGACGGCGTCGAGTGTACGAGGCGCAGATGTCCCAGCGCGACGCCGTGCTCGTGGCGCTCAGCAACCTCGTGGACGAAGACCTGGTGCCCGCCGCTCTGGTCGACGACGAGACCAACCAGCGTCTTCACGACCTCGGTCATCGGCTCGAGCAGCAGAAGCTCAACCTCGAGACGTTCCTACAAGTGACCAACCAGAACGCCGATCAGTTGCTCGAGGCGCTGCGCGCCGACGCGTTGCGTGCGGTCCGCATCGACTTGGCGCTGCGCGCACTCGTTCGCGCCGAAGGACTCGAACCAACGGAGGACGAGCTCGAAGAGGAGTTGGGGACGACGGCCTCGGCCATGAACACGACTCCAGATCGGCTGCGCACCAACCTGCGCGACACCGGGCGCCTGATCACCTTTCACTCCGAAGTGGCCAAGATGAAGGCATCTCGTTGGCTGAAAGACCACGTGACCTACGTCGATCCCGAGGGCGTGGAGATCGATCGGGCGCTGCTGCAGGCGGATCAATCGGAAGACGCTGACGCCTAAGGTAGGGCCGTGAACGATAACTACCGCGCCCAGAACTACCTCGTCCCTACGGTCGTCGAATCATCGAACCGAGGCGAGCGGGCCTACGACCTCTACAGCCGACTCTTACGGGAGCGCATCATCTTCCTGGGTACGCCGATCGATGACACGATTGCCAACTTGGTCTGCGCTCAGATGCTCTTCTTGGAGTCCGAGGACCCCGACAAGGACATCAACCTTTACATCAACTCACCCGGCGGCGACATCACGGGCCTGCTCGCTATCTACGACACGATGAAGTACATCAAGCCCAACGTGTCGACCTTCTGCTTCGGTCAAGCGGCGTCGGCCGCGGCGGTGTTACTGGGTGCGGGGGAGAAGGGCAAGCGCTTCGCCTTGCCGCACGCGCGCGTCCTCTTGCACCAGCCGTGGGGCGGCGTCGGAGGCCAGGCCTCGGACATCGAGATCCAGGCTCGCGAGATCCTTCGAATGAAGGACATGTTGAACTCCATGCTCGCTCACGACACCGGCCAATCGGACGAGCGTGTTAATAAGGACACCGACCGCGACTTCATCATGAGCGCCGAAGAGGCCGTGGAATACGGCCTGATCGACGAAGTACTCACGGCTCGGCCGTAGGTACCTCGTTTTCGTGATGCGGCCCCGTAGGATGGGCGCGGCGGTAGGTGTGTCGGAGGGTGTCCGTGGCAAAGTTTGGTGAAGGCAGCGACCTTATTAAGTGCAGTTTCTGCGCCAAGGGTCAAAAACAGGTAAAGAAGCTCATCGCGGGGCCCAGCGTGTACATCTGCGATGAGTGTATTGACCTGTGCAACGACATCATCGCCGACGAGTTTGGTGACCGCCCCGAGTTCATTCTCGACGAACTCCCAACACCTCGTGAGATCTCCGCGTTCCTCGACGAGTTCGTGATCGGTCAAGTTGACGCGAAGAAGATTCTCGCCGTGGCGGTCTACAACCACTACAAGCGCATTCAAACCGGGCCACTGCACGACGAGGACGTCGAAGTCGCGAAGTCCAACGTGCTGCTCTTAGGTCCGACCGGCTGCGGCAAGACGTTCCTCGCTCAGACGCTGGCGCGAATGCTTAACGTTCCTTTTGCGATCGCTGACGCCACCGCGCTGACCGAGGCGGGCTACGTCGGCGAGGACGTCGAGAACATCCTGTTGAAATTACTGTCGGCGGCAGATTTTGACGTCAAGCGCGCCGAGCGCGGCATTATCTACATCGACGAGATCGACAAGATCGCCCGCAAGGCCGAAAACCCCTCGATTACGCGCGACGTCTCCGGTGAGGGCGTGCAACAGGCCTTGCTCAAGATTCTTGAAGGCACCGTCGCGAGTGTGCCGCCTCAAGGTGGCCGCAAGCACCCCCACCAAGAGTTCATCAACATCGACACCGCGAACATCTTGTTCATCTGCGGTGGAGCGTTCGCCGGTCTAGAAGAGATCATCGAACGACGTCTCGGTAAAAAGTCGATGGGCTTCAATCAGCCGGTCGAGTCCAAACGCAAAGGCGACATCGAGCTCTTTCGTCACGTGCTGCCCGAAGACATGGTTAAGTTCGGACTCATTCCCGAGTTCATCGGTCGACTTCCCATCGTGGGCGCGGTCCAACAGCTCGACCGGGACATGCTCATCAGCGTTCTCACCGAACCGAAGAACTCGCTCGTCAAGCAGTTTCAACAGGTCCTGGCCATGGACGGTGTGGAGTTGGTCATCGAGCCCGACGCGTTGGAGGCGATCGCCGACCTTGCACTCGAGCGCGGCACGGGAGCTCGAGGACTTCGTTCGATTCTCGAGCACGTGTTGCTCGAGCCGATGTACGACGTCCCCGGTCGAAGTGACGTCGTGAAGTGCGTGGTCACCGAGGCCTCGGTCCGTCGCCACGAAGCCCCGAACTACGAAATGCGAAAGGCGACGCGCACCCGTCGCGCGAGCTAAGGCGTGCGCTTCGCGTCGTACGTCGAAGCGCTGGGCTGGCTCGAATCTCATATTGACTTTGAACGCGTGGCGCCTAATCGT
>JAOBWI010000061.1 GCA_025463285.1 Acidimicrobiaceae bacterium
GATTGCTTTGACGACGATCGGATGGATCGGCAACGTCGCGCCCGGTTTCGCGCGCTCGTCACCCGTCAGATAGTGCATGATTCAGCGAACGTGGTGCTCGATCGAGTCGCGTCAGCGGGCGGTGCCCGTCCGCTCTGCCACGACGAGGCGCAATCTCGGCGAGCCGCGGACCTATATACCTATCTTTCGCAGCACCACGGCAACGTCGACGCCGTCGAAATCGGACTGACCTTTCTGCAGGCGCGATCGTGGAACTAATCGTCGACCGAGAACACCTCGGCCCCTCGACAGACGAGTGGAACGACCGCATAGCCGGGGAAGGCATTAGTTACCTGTCGCTGGAGCGGGTGCGACGCTTGGTGGTGATCGCACCGCACCCCGATGACGAAGTTCTCGGCGCTGGTGGTCTTATTGAAACCGCCCTGCGAGAAGGAGTGCTGGTCGAAGTGGTCTCGGTGACCGACGGAGAGTCTTCGCATCCAAACTCTCAAATTGCTCGAGAGATCGATATCGCCGCTATTCGTCGACGAGAGTCCGAACTGGCGCTTCGACGACTCGGATGGGACCAACCTCTCATCACGTTTCTCGGACTACCCGATGGCGACGTAGCGAGTCACCGTCGCGAACTCGATGACGCTCTCGAGGACCTGCTCCTGCCCGACGACCTCTGCGTCGCTCCGTGGCGCCGTGACGGGCATCCCGACCACGACGCCTGTGGCGAGTCCGCGTTGTGTGCGTCGGCGCGCGTGGCAGCTAAATCGCTCGGTTACTTGGTGTGGGCCTGGCATTGGGCAAATCCGCAGGGCTTTGACATCCCCTTCGAGGAGTGCGTTCGTTTAGATTTAACGCGTCGTGCGCGCGCACGCAAGCGTTGGTCCGCCGAGGCATTTCACTCGCAGATTCTGCCCCTGGGGCCGAGTGACGAGGACGACGCAATACTCCCTCCCTCGCTCCTGCGGCGTTTCTGGAGACCGTACGAGGTCTTCGTCAACGAGAGGGTGAGAACGTGAGGGCGAACATCCCCCGCGCGTATTTCGAGTCGATCTACGCGGCGAACAGCGACCCCTGGAACTTTGAAACCAGCTCTTACGAACGGAGCAAATATGAAGCGACGATGGCGGCGCTGCCTCGAGCGCGATACGAGAGCGCCTTTGAACCGGGTTGCTCGATCGGCGTTCTGAGCGAAATGCTCGCTCCGCGATGTCAACGCTTGCTCGCTACTGACATCGTTACCGGCGCCCTCGTCCAAGCCGCGGAGCGGCTGAAGGGGCACCGTCACGTTCGTATTGAAGAGCGCGCCATACCTGAGGAGTGGCCGAGAGAAACGTTCGACCTCATTGTGCTTAGTGAGATCGCGTACTACTTCGACGAGGCGACGCTGGGCGACGTCATGCGCCTCGTCATCGGATCCACTTGGGTTGGCGCGCACGTCATTGGGGTTCACTGGCGTGGCGAGACCGACTATCCCCTCCGTGGAGACCGCGTGCATGAACTCATTAGCGAGACTGAACTCTTGGTTCCTCTGATTCATCTCGGGGGCGATGAGTTCGTGCTCGACGTCTGGGAGCGACGAAGTTGAGCGACGCTACGTTTCGCCGTATCGAGGCGGTAGGCGTCACGCTCCCGGTGCACAATGAGGAGCGCCGACTCGGTCGGGCTCTTGAGTCGCTCGGCCAAGCGTTTTCAGAACTCAATGGTTCGGGCATAATGCTTCGCGCGGTGATCGTACTGGACGCCTGCCGCGATGAGAGTGAGGCCATAGCGTACTCCTGGAAGCGCGAGATAGAACGCTCGGGACTACTTTGCGTTGACGTTCTGAAGTGCGAGTACCTGAACGTGGGCAGCGCGCGGGCCCTGGGATGTGACGTCCTCCTCGACAGGTTTCGTGGAGCTCGTCCTTCATCCGTGTGGCTGGCCACCACGGACGCCGACTCTCGAGTTCCTCCCCGTTGGCTCACGGTCCAACTCGCTTGGCACTATGGCGACATCGACGCGTGGGTCGGTCGCGTGACGGTGAACGACTGGACTCCACACCGCAGAGACACGGCTCTCCGGTGGCAGCGTGAGTACGAACGCGAACGTCGACCGATCCACGGGGCAAATCTGGGCTTTGTGGCGCAGCGCTATCTCGCGGTCGGAGGGTTTCGCTCGTTGCCCACTGGTGAAGATCGCGCCTTAGTGAAGGCGCTCCTCGACGATGGGGCCGACGTGCACTTTGATGCGCTGACCCGAGTGGCGACGAGTTCACGACGTCGCGCACGCGCCCCGAGGGGTTTTTCAGTGGCCCTTCGATCGATCGAAGACTCGATTCTTGAGTCTTCTCCCAGGGTTCAGGAATCGCCGCCGCTCGATAAGCGGGCCGTGGGATAAATGAAGCGAGCCCTATGGAGAATGCCCCGCATGCGCTACGCGAGAATCACATACGAATATAAACCTCACCCTTGTGTATGCGATGAGGCGAATCCTAGAGTCAGTTTGAGGAGTTTCTGTTGGGCGGTCGATTAGGAAGTTGAGCGAAGGAGGCAGGAATGCCGCAATCGCAGTGGAGCAAAAAACGTGAGCGTCAGTACGAGCACGTGAAGGAGAGCGAACTCAAAGAAGGCCGCTCCAAGAAGCGTGCCGAGGAGATTGCCGCTCGGACTGTCAACAAAGAGCGCGCGCGCCGCGGCGAGTCGCGCACGGCGAGTCGGACCTCGACAGAGGATATCTCTTCGGGCCGTAGGGGAGGACTTCGCTCGCACTCTGGTCCCCAAGGGCGCACGTATAAGCAGTTGTATGCAGAAGCCCAGAGGAAGAACATCAAGGGCCGCTCGACAATGGATAAGAAGGAACTCGAAAGGGCGGTCGATCACACGTAGCGAGTCGTCGTCGGGCGCCCACGATCCGTCGTTAGCGCAGGAAAAAACATCCAGGGGGGCCGAAGGAGGATTATGAAAATCGGCTACTCGCTATCCGCAGAGCAGTTCAGCCCGTCAGAGCTATTGGACCAAGCGCGACGCGCCCGCGACGCGGGCTTTGAAGCCCTCGCGATTTCCGACCACTATCACCCGTGGAACGAAGCGCAGGGAAACTCTGCGTTCGTCTGGTCCATCATCGGAGCGCTCTCTCAATCAACGCCAGAGCTACCAGTTTCAACTATGGTGACCTGCCCGATCGTGAGGATCAACCCCGTGATCTTGGCCCAGGCTGCCGCGACGGCGGCTGTGTTGCTCAACGGCAATTTTGTATTCGGTGTGGGGACCGGTGAAAACCTCAACGAACACGTCTGGGGAGCCCCCTGGCCCCCGGCGACGGAGCGCATCGCACGACTACGCGAAGCCATTGACCTCATGCGCCTGCTATGGACGGGCGAGAACATCGACTTCGACGGCGACTACTACCGGGCGGTGAACGCGCGTATCTACACGTTGCCGGACGAGCCACCGCCGGTGTACGTCTCGGGTCTTGCGCCCCTCTCTACGGAACTGGCCGCCGACGTCGCAGATGGATTCGTGACTTTCAGCCCGGAACTGCTCACCCAATACCGAAGGAGTGGGGGGCGCGGCGTCGCGCAAACGGCAATGAAAGTGTGTTTTGACGTGGATGAGGTCCAGGCGGTCGGCGACGCGTACCGTCTGTGGGCTACCGAGCTGAATCCCGGTCAACTCAACCGAGAGTTAGCCCAGCCCCGCCACATCGAGAGCGCGGCGTCCATGGTCACTCCCGAGATGGTGGCCGAACACTTCACCTGTGGCAGCGATCCCGACCGTCACGTCGCGGCCATCGAAGAGCGAATCGACGCCGGATACGATGAGATCTACGTCCAACAGGTCGGAGCCGATATGGACGGGTTTTTTAACTTGTACGGCTCACGCGTGCTCCCCGTCCTGCGCACCGGCGGCACGCGTCGCTCCGAGAGTTCGCATCGCTAACGAGGACGAAGTTTCGCCAAATTTTGGATGGTCTGTGAATGCGGTGCAACCTTTCGCGCGGCGAATGCCATGAAGCGAGAAGTCGCGATCGAAACTGAGGCCGAAGACTGAGAAACGCGTAGTCCAGTTCACTTGTCACGGTCCTGACCAGGTGTTAGTCTGCCGTCGAAGTAGACGCCTGATCGTTACTCGTGCCGAGATAAAGGTGAATAGAAAGGATGCCCGAACCGTGTCCAGACGTCGCAGCTCCAGAGCACTAACCAACGATGCCTCGATTCGAGACGCAGCTATCAAACTGATCTTGAGTGCGGGCATCGACGCCATTTCCTTTCGTGATGTTGGTCGCGAGGCGGGTCTCACGCACGGCGCCCTTTACGCACGATTCGAAGACGTGGAAGAACTTCTCGTCGATCTCTGGACCGAGGTCTTGAGGCAGCGAGCGGTACGCATGTTCGAAGCGGCGAGGAACGCCGCTCAGAATCCGAGTGAGGAGTCGGTGGACGCCTTGCTCGATTATGTACGCAACGCGGAGGCGTCCGACGTCGCGGCCGTGCAGGTACTTTTGCTGTCGAGACGGTTCGTTGTCCTCTTTGAGGAAGTCGAGGTATTTATCCACGACTATTTAGAAAGTCGAGGAGGAGTTACCAGTGCGATTCACTCACGAACTCTGGCGCTGTTTTCGCTGGTCTCTGCCAAGATATTCAGTAACTCAGAGTTTGGGTTGAACAACGACCGCATTGCTTTTCTCGCGCCCGTGTTGCTGGCCGCCTTGGAAACTGATCCCGAAGATGTGCTGCCCGTGCCGCTCTCTGAGCCCGACGATCGGGTGATACCGCCGCCCACCAGCGACTTACGGTCCCAACTCGCGTATTACACGTTCAGTGCGGTGGGACGAAGTGGCTACACGAGGGCGACGATCTCACGTATATCTCGGCGCTCGAACTGCTCTCCGGGTGCCATCTACAAGTTGTATCCGTCAAAAGAGGACCTCGTCATCGCCGCCACCCGTAGCATTATGCGGGCGCCGTGGTTCACGTTGGCTAGTGCTGCAGAGATCTTGAATGAAGGCATGCTTGCGCAGCTTCTCTATGCCGCAGCGAGCGAACAGAACTCTATTCGTAAGAGTTTCGTCTTGGAGATGTCGATGGCATCGGCGCACAACGCGAAATTACGTGACACCGTAGGTCAGCAGCTAGAACTGATCGAGGGAGTCGCTCCGTTGCTCACCGACATCTCCGATGAAGAACGCACGCATCTTCGGTACATGCTGCGCGAATCGGTCTTGCTGATACTCGGCGTGAGTTTTATGTCGACCGTTACTGGGGCCATCGCGCACATGGATTTTAACCAGTTCGCTGAGCCGTTCCGCCGGTCAATGCTTGAATGCTGTTTCCCGTCATGGCCGGACATCAGCCGGCAACTTAAGGAGATGGCCGCGACGCAGCCGCGCCATACCGGGCGCGAATGAACGAATTAGGAGCACCGCTTGCGCCGACCGGCTGAGCGGGCGACGTCGTGGGCGCGCCCACGAGGCTTGTCGCTCTGTGCATCGGCGACGTCGCGCGATCGGTGGTGCATGGAGTGCGCCGGGCTGCTCGGGGAGATGGCCCCGGCGTTCGTCACGTTCGTATCGGACGAGTTGCCTTAGTCGAGTTCGACGCTGCGCAGGCCACCCCACGCGAGCGTGGCGCTGCGAGAGGCCAGTCGTTCCGCGACTCCGGGAGTGGGCGTCGGCCACCCCTTACCTTCTTGTTGTATGAGCCACGCCGTCGCGGCACCCTCGGCGATGCCGACGACGCCGGCCGCCAGTTGCCGTCGGTGGTCGGGCTTGATTCGAACCGCGATGAGAGGCTCGAGAAAAGAGACGAGCCCGACCTCCACATTACGAAGATCGCCCTTGGTCTCTCCTTCGTGAGAGTGGATGAACAGAATGCGAAAGGCGTCCGTCTCCTCGACGACCATCTCGAAGTACACGCGAAAGGCCACTTCGATCTTCGCTCGGGGCGACTCGACTTCGGCGACCGCGCTGCGCAGTGAGTTCAGCAACGCCTCAGCCGTCTGATTCACGATCTCTCGGTAGAGCTCGGTCTTCGATTCGAAGTACTGGTAGAGGATGGGCTTGGTAAAGCCCGCTTCCTTGGCGATGTCGTCCATCGTGGTCGACTGGAATCCGCGCTCCGCGAAAATCTTTCTCGCTACGAGCAGGAGTTGATCGCGCCGCTCGACGTGGGGAGTTCGTTCACTTTGGGGCGATCGCTCGTCAGAAATAACCATCCAAGAAAGCCTAGTTGTCCCTACTGAATTCCCACAGACTCCAAAACCGCGGCGAGGCGGCGGGGAAGGTTGGCGACGTTGAAGTGTTGAACGGCCAGCTCGGCGTTGTGGGTAAAGAGCTCTTCGCGCGGCTCGTCAAGAAAGTGGCTGATCTCCACCACCTCTTCGAGGTCGAAAAATTGAAAGCCCACGTCGCGGATCTCCTGGAGGACGGGGTACGGATAGACGGCGAGTGGGCGACGATGCGTGACCGACTCCAGTACGGGATTGCCAAAACCCTCCCACGTCGAGGGCATCACCACAAGATCGCTCGCGCCGTACGCGTCGTGAATATCGAAGCCTCGAGGCACACCGCGTACGACGCGAACCTCGGTTGAGCTGAGAAGCCGTTCCAACTCGTCCTCGAAGCCGTCTTCGGCCGGACCGAGAAGCCAGAACGTGGCCCTCAGCGCGTCGGCGAGCGCGAGTCCGCCCGCGACGTTCTTTCGCGGGATGGCGCGCGTGGCCATAACGACGAGTCGTTCCTCGCCGACCGCCAACGCTGCTCGCAGCTCACCCCTGCGTCCTCGCGGCGGAGCACAGTCAAACGTGTTGTACATCGTCACCGCGTCGATACCTCGTTCGAGTAGCTCCTGGCGCGAGAGTTCGTTGATCGTGACGTGGCGCCACTGGGCTTGATCGCGCGGCGTCGGTTCGTCACGCCACTGTTCGCGCTGCCAGGGAAGGTCGTGGTGTCGAAAAAGAGCTCGCCGCCCGTCCAACGCGCGATAGAGCGCGTCGCGCGCGCCGATATTTAGGGGAAGGGAGACGAGGTTTTCCACGACCACCAGATCGGCACCGTCGAGTGCGCCCGAGAGTTCATCGAACGGCACCGATTCGTGTGCGCCGATCGCCAACGACGGCATCAGGTAATCAGCCTCGCCTTCGCCGGCCAACGTCGTGACGCGGTGTCCGAGATCACGGAATGCGGCCACCCATTTCGCCGCTTCGACGCTGACCCCATCGTTCTCGCCGAGGCGAAAACTCACGACGACGAGATGGGCCATGCTCTTAGGCTACGGGGATCGCGCTTTTGGCCCGGAGTAGAGTTAACTAAGGCAAAGGCTCCCTGTCGATGCCCCTGCAGTGGAGGACCTCTGGTGGCGAAACGCGCACTGATTACGGGCATCACCGGCCAGGACGGTTCCTACTTGGCCGAACTCTTGCTGGACCAGGGTTACGAAGTCATCGGACTCATGCGTCGAAGTTCGACCGTCAATATCGAGCGAATCAGCCATATTCAGGATCGATTGACCCTCGTATCGGGCGATCTTATGGATGAGGTGTCCTTGATTAATGTGCTGCGCGACTTTCGCCCGAGCGAGGTCTACAACTTGGCGGCCCAGAGTTTCGTGCAAGCGTCCTGGGCTCAGCCGGTATTGACAGGAGAAGCGACGGCCCTCGGGGTCACGCGAATGCTCGACGCTATTCGCATCGTCGATCCCGAGATTCGCTTCTACCAAGCGAGCTCCTCCGAGATGTTCGGCAAGGTGCGTGCGGTGCCACAAAACGAGAACACGTTTTTTCACCCACGTAGTCCCTACGGCGTGGCCAAGGTCTACGGGCACTGGATTACCGTCAACTATCGCGAAAGTTACGACCTGCACGCTTCGAGCGGCATCTTGTTCAACCACGAGTCGCCGCGACGAGGTATTGAGTTCGTGACGCGCAAGGTGACCCACGGCGTCGCGCGCATCAAGGCCGGTCTCGATAAGGACCTGCGCCTCGGCAACCTAGAAGCGCAACGCGACTGGGGATACGCCGAGGACTACGTTCGCGCTATGTGGTTAATGCTCCAGCGAGACGCTCCCGACGACTTTGTGATTGCGACCGGTGAGACGCACTCGGTGCGCGAACTCTGTGAGGTGGCCTTTGGCAGCGCCGGGCTGAACTACGAAGAGTTCGTGACCATCGACCCCGCGTTTCTACGGCCGGCCGAAGTCGACCTCTTGGTGGGCGACGCCAGCAAGGCCAAGCAGGAACTCGGCTGGAAGTGCGACACGAACTTCCACTCGTTGATTGAGATGATGGTGGACGCTGACATTAAAGCGTTGCAGCACTAATTCGCTTTGATGAGTAACGCCTCGCCGGTGGTGGAGCTTCGTGACGCGGTGGTGATGATCGGAGGATTTCCCCTCCTGAGCGGCGTCACCGTGGAGATGGCGCCGCGCTCTCTCACGGTCGTCACCGGCGCCAACGGGGCCGGCAAGACCAGTTTGTTGCGTCTGCTCGGTGGGCTGATCACGCTCAGCAGGGGCTACGGCGTGGTGAGCGGCGTCGACCTGAAGACGGGCGACCTTCGCGAACTGCGCCGACGCGTGGGGTGGCTCGGCCACGAGGGCTCTTTCTACGACGATCTCAGCGCCGAGGAAAATCTCACTTTCGCCGCCAAGGCGCTCCAACGTCCGATCGGAGAGATCGCCGTGGTACTGGAGCGGGTCGGGCTTTCGCGTCGTTCGTCCACTCCGGCTAAGAAGTTGAGCGCCGGGCAGCGTCGCCGACTCGGCTTGGCCTGGCTGCTACTTCGTCGACCCGAGACGTGGCTTCTGGACGAGCCCTACGCCTCACTCGACGACGAAGGCCGCACGTTCTTTGATGATCTCATTGGCGACGTGGTGGCGGGCGGGGCCACCGTGGTGGTGAGCGCCCACGATCCGCTGCGATCGGATTCGCTCGCGCCGCGCACGCTCACGCTGGCGGGCGGTCTCGTCGTTGGTGACGACGGGTGATCCGCATCGCGCTGTTGGTCGCGGGAAAGGATTTACGGATCGAACGTCGCAGTCGCGTGCTGCTCTGGCAGGTACTGCCCTTCGGTGTGACGGGGCTGCTCCTCAGTGGACTCGCGCTCGGTCCCACTCAGGCCGGTCACTCGAGCGCCGCCCCGGGGCTGTTTTATTTGGTGATGCTCTTAGTGGCGCTTCTCATGATTAATCGAAGTCAGGTCATTGAGGGCTCGACGGGCACCAAGACCTCTATCGCCACCCTCGGACTAGATCCGGCCGGCGTGTTCCTCGGCAAGGCCCTCGCCCTGGCCGTGGAGCTCTGGCTGACCGGTGCGGTACTGCTGGCCGGGTCGGTTCTCTTTTTGCACACGGCGCTTTCGGGGACCTTGTCGGCGCTACCCAGCGTGGCGGTCACTCTCGGCGCCTTGGGCGCCGCCGGCTCGTTGTACGGCGCACTGAGCGGTGGGGGGCAGGGGCCGGCGACGCTGCTGCCGATGCTCTCGTTGCCCGCGTTCGCGCCGCTTCTCATCGCCGGAGAGCGCTCGTTCAGCGCGGCCTTGCGTCACGGATCGATCTGGCGATGGTGGGTAATTTCCCTTGTCGCTCTGGTTGCCTACCTCGCGTTAGGCATTCTCCTTTACGGTGTTCTGGAGGAATCATGATAAAGCAGCTCGCCCAACGACTTCTTGGACCCCTGACGCTCGTGTTGCTGGTGCTCACGTTTTGGCTGGGTCTGTGGGTGACGCCACCCGACAAAATCCAGGGCAATCTCGCACGGCTGCTGTACGTGCACCCGGCGGTGGCCTGGGTCGCGCTCTACGTGTCCTTTGGCACGGCGGCCGTCGCGAGCGCGCTCTACCTCTGGAAGCGCACGAGGTCACAGGTGATGGATCGCATCGCCCACTGCGCCATGGAAGTGAGCATCGTCTTCATCATCGTGACCCTCATCACCGGTTCCATCTGGGGCCGACCCACTTGGGGGGTGTGGTGGGCCTGGGACGCGCGACTGACGTCCACGGCGATCCTCGGGCTCTTCGAACTGGCCTACCTGGCTCTGCGGCGGGCGAACGACGATCCTGATCTGCGAGCGCGACGCAGCGCCGTCTTCGCCATCATCGCCGCCGTGAACGTGCCAATCATTCACTTCTCGGTGGACTGGTGGAACACGCTGCACCAAGGGGCCACGGCCTTCACCGAAAACGGCAATCTTCTGGTGCACGGCATCATGCTCTGGACCCTTTTCATCAGCCTCTTCGCTTTCACCCTTCTCTTCTTCTGGCTGCTGCGGGCGCGGTATCGATTAGAGGTGCTGCGTGACGAGAAGTATCACGCGTCACTTGACGAGGCTCTCGCTCAGCGTCGGCGCGAGGGTGTTCACTGATGGGCTACGTCGCGGCGGGATACTCCTTCGCCTTTGGGGGCTTAGCGCTCTACGCGCTGTCTATCTGGTGGCGAGGACGACGTGCCCGACGCTGACGTTTCTCACCATGTAACTCCCGTGGCCGCGCCACCCATCAAACCCCGGGGTCGGTGGCGAACGCTCGGCGTGTTGGTGGTGTTGGCGCTCGCCGTGTTGGCCCTTCTTAGTCAGGGGCTGTTGCGCTCGCTCAACTACTTCGAGACCATCGATCAAGCCATGAGCTCACGAGCCAAGCTCGGCACCCAGACGTTTCGCTTAGAGGGCGTGGTCGTGGCCCACACCATCGATCGCACCTCTACCGGGGCGTCCTTTTGGATGAGCGGGGGACACCATCACGAGATTTTCGTCAACGCCCACGGCACGCCGCCGCAGCTGTTTCAGTCCAACATTCCGGTCGTGGTCGAGGGACACTTCACCAGTGAGACCTCCGATCGTTTCTACGGTACGCAGATCCTCGTGAAACACACGGCGTCGTACATCTCGGCGCATCCCCATCGCGTGAAGGCCCCTAACGGGACGGTTCGATGATCCTGACGTGGCTCGGACGGGCCGCACTGTATGTCTGTTTCGCCGGCGCCCTCGGTGGGGTGATTGAGCAGGGAGTAGCCCTGCGCGCGAAGCGCGCCTCGCACGCCCTCTGGTGGGCCGCGGTCTCTCTCGGGGGCATCGCCAGCGCCATCGGCGTCATGGAGTACGGGCTCATCACCCACGACTTCGCGCTGGCCTACGTGGCCGAGAACAACGCCACCTTCACGCCGCTGCTCTATTCGATTACCGGCCTCTGGTCCGCGCTCGAGGGATCGCTCATGCTCTGGGTCTTTATTCAGTGCTCCATCATCCTGGCCGTGTTGTTGTTCTACCGGCGCTACCGCGCGGACAGCGTGGTCGGGTGGGCGACCATCGTGCTCTTTTCGATCGGGGCGTTCTTCACCCTTCTCATGATGGGACCGGCCGATCCCTTTCTCCACAACGCGGCGCACGTTCTCCAGGGCGCCGGACCGAACGCGCTCTTGCAGGACAATCCCTTGGTGGCCGTGCATCCGCCGCTGCTCTATTTCGGGTTCGTGGGTTTCAGCGTGCCCTTCGCCTTCGCCGTCGCCATGCTGATCACGGGACGGGTGCAGGATCGTTGGCCCCTCGAACAGCGCCGCTGGACGGTGCTGGCCTGGGGCTCTCTCTCGCTCGGTATCGTGCTCGGCGCGTGGTGGAGTTATCAGGTGCTCGGCTGGGGGGGATTCTGGGGGTGGGATCCGGTCGAGAACGCCGCTCTCTTGCCCTGGCTCACCGCGACCGCCTACGTCCACTCCGTCATCGTCCAAGATCGCCGCGGCCTCTTTCGGGTGTGGAATCTCTCACTGGCCATCGCCACGTTCTCGCTCACGATTCTCGGCACGTTCTTCACTCGCTCCGGCGTACTGGTGAGCGTGCACGCCTTTTCGTCGAGCACCCTCGGCCCCATTCTCATCGGCTTCTTCTTCGTGGTCGTGGTCGTCGGCGCGGGACTTCTCGCCTGGCGTGGGGATCGCCTTCGCGCGCCCGTCGGCGTGGATCATCCGCTCTCGCGAGAGGGGCTCTTCGTCGCCAACAACATTCTCTTCGTGGGGTTCGCCATCGTCGTCCTCCTGGGGACGGTGTTCCCGCTTCTCTACCAAGCGATCAATGGCACGCAAGTCACCGTGGGCTCTCCCTACTTCGCCTCCGTTGCGGCCCCGATGAGTGTTTTGTTGCTCGTCCTCATGGCGCTGGCGCCCCTGGTGAGTTGGCGCAGCGCCGACGCGGCGGTTCTCTGGCAACGTACGCGCGTCAGTGCCTGGGTAGCGCTGGTCGCGGTGGTCATTCTTCTCGCGATTGGCGTACGTCGTCCCGCCGAAGTGGTGGCGGTGTTCTTGGCCGTCTTAGCGAGCGGCGCGGCGATACGAACCCTTCGCGGAGCTCTGGTGGCCGCGATGCGACGAGGTTCCTGGCGAAGCGCGATTCGCGCACCCTCGACGGGCGGAATGATCGTGCACTTGGGGGTCGTCGTGTTGGCGCTCGGTATCGTGACGTCGACGACGTACGTGCACCGAGACGAGGTGACCTTGGCCCGCGGACAGAGCACCGTGGTCGACGGGCAGCTGGTCGGCTTCAATGGATTTCAGAACGCCAGGGACGCCTTAAAGACCGCCACCGAGTTAAAGGTCACGGTGGACGGCCACCAACTACGACCGGCGGTGACGACGTTCAACGGACGCGGGGGCACGACGGTGGGCACGCCGGCCATTGACTCCAACTTGGCCCGCGACGTCTACGTGACCTACGACGCCGCGGGCGGTACGGGGTCAGCCTCGGGCGCATTGGTGCAGAACAATCTGCCCGCCGGGTCGGTCGTGTTGGGCGTGACGGTGGAGCCGTTACTGGCCTGGCTCTGGCTCGGCGGACTGGTCATTGGGCTGGGCAGCGCCTTATCGTTCTTCCGCCGTCGTTACGGGGACGACGCCTCGTGAAGCGCTCGGTCATGATCTCGTCGCTGGCCGCCCTGGTGGTGGTGGCCGCGCTCTCGCTCTTTCTCGGGCTGCGCCACCCGGTGGGGGGCGCCGCTGACGGACAGAGCCCGCTGCTCGGAAAAAGGGCACCCACCTTCTCCGGAGCGCGTCTGGGCGGGGGGGCGTCGATCAACCTCACGAGCCTTCGAGGAAAGATCGTGGTGGTGAACTTTTGGGCGTCGTGGTGTGGGCCTTGTCGGCAAGAAGCGCCGAACCTCTCGACCTTCGCCTGGCAGGAACGTCATCGTGGCGTGGCGCTCGTGGGCGTGGTCTGGAACGATCCCGTGAGCGACGCCGAGGCTTTCGCTACGCACTATGGCTCGCTCTATCCCTCCGTCATCGACAACGGTGGCGTCATCGCCAACCGCTACGGAGTCACCTCGCCGCCCACCACCTTCGTGATCAACGCGAGAGGGGTCGTCGCGGCGACGCTGCTCGGGCCGGTCAGCACGCGTCAACTCGAAGAGGTCGTGGCTCGGGTGAGAGCGTGAAAGTTCTCACGTCATTCAGGTTGTGGTGCGTGGTCTTCGTTATCGTCGCGGGCGCGGCGGTGCTGGTGCGCCCGTCGGGTTCGAGCCAAGCGGCTCGCATCGCGCACCTAGAGACGTTGGTGCGTTGTCCCTCGTGCGACGACTTATCGGTGGCGGTGAGTAACGCCACCTCGGCCGTCGCGGTACGCCACGACATCACGACCAAGGTGCACGAGGGTAAGTCCGACGACCAGATATTGACGTCGCTCGAAGCGGCGTACGGCGCGTCGATCCTGCTCAGTCCGCCGACCTCGGGCTTGGGCGTTTTACTCTGGATTGTGCCTCTTATTGGAGTGCTCTTGTTGGTGGCGAGTGCGGCGCGCCTGGCGAGGCGTCGATGAAACGAAGCGCCAACCAGTTGATGGACGAGATCGCGCTGCGCGAAGCGTCCTTAGCTGACGCGCAACGCGAACTCGCCGCCGGAGAGCTCACCTCGCTCCAGGCCGCCACCATCGAAGCGCGTGAGACCCTGGCGCTGACGAGGGTTCGAGAAGAGTTGCGCGAACTCAACGCTCACGGTGGTCGCAGCGTGGCCAGCCGTCGTCGTCGCCGCTGGCTCTTGGTGTGCGGACTGCTCTGCTTCTTAGTCGCCCTCATTATCGTGCTGTGGCACTCGCTGGCGCTTCGACAGGCCGGTACCTCCGAGACGGGCTCGGTCACCCTCAGCCCTTCTCAGCAGGTCACGCAGTTACTCACCGAAGCCCAGGCCGATATCGCTAACGGCAAAGTGGTAACGGCGCTCAGTGCCTACAACCAGGTGTTGCTGCTCAGCCCCAAGAACGCGACGGCCTTAACGCAGACGGGGTGGCTGGACTTCTCCGCCGGAAGCTCCGACGCGAGTCCCTCGCTCGTCGCGCTCGGCATTAAGAACCTTCGCCTGGCCATTGCCTACGCCCCGCGAAACAGCGCCGCGAGGCTCTATTACGCCATCGTGGCGGACTCCACCCCCGGCAACAAGGCGCTGGCCACGAGCGAGTTCAGGGTCTTTCTCTCTCTCAATCCCTCACCGGGGCAACTCGCGGTGGCTCGGCCGTTTTTGCAGCAACTGCACCTCGCTACGTCCTAGAGAGCGCGAGGAGCGTATAACGGCGATACTGGAACAGTGATTCGCTGATGACTTTTCCGAACTACCCGATGAAGCACCGCGGCGCGCCGCTGCTCAAGCCCGAGGATATGTTGCGCGCCTATGTGGGACGACCGGACCTCATCATTCCGGCCAGCGTGATCGTGGGATACAGCACGCGACTCCCGGCGTTCCTTCACGAGCGCGGCTTCCATCGGGTGCTGGGCTACCCCTACCCGTGGCACGCCATGTGGTTGCGCGACGGCGCCACCAGTGGCGAAGGGGTCGGCGTCGTTGAGGGCTTTGGCATCGGAGCGCCCGTGGCGGCCCTGGTGTTAGAAGAGCTCGCCACGTTGGGGGCCCGTCAGTTCATCAACATCGGCATCGCCGGAGCTTTACCGAGTGATCTCAACTTCGGTGACCTAGTTCTCTGTACGTCGGCCCTACGCGACGAAGGTCTCTCGCATCACTATCTCGCGCCCGAGCGCTACGCGCACCCTTCTTCGGCACTCACCGCGCGCCTACGCGCCGTGTTGGTGGAGCGTGGAGAAGAATTTCACGAAGGTCCGACTTGGACGGTCGACGCCATCTTTCGCGAGACGCTCGACGAGGCGACGGCGTATCGCGATGAGGGCGTGCTCTGCGTTGAGATGGAGGCGTCGGCTCTCTTTGTGGTGGGCGCGGTGCGCGACGTCGAGGTCGCCTCTCTGGTCACCATTAGCGATCACTTGCTGGCCGATGAACACTGGCTGCTGGCTCCCTCGCGAGAGGTAGTCGATGACGGGCTGCGAGGCGTGCTCGACGCCGCCATTGCGACGTTGACGAGTTGAGTGGCGTTGGGGTGACTTAGGCGGTCACGCGACAGGCGTCGTCGCCGAGGGCTTTCGAGGTCAAGGTCACGGTGGTGCGCTCCGCGCCGAGTCCTTCGAGCATGCCCGCGATCAGTCCGCGATCGACGGCGCACAGCACGGGGTGGTGTTGCGCCGCGGTGCCGAAAGGGCAGTTGTCCGAGACGACGGAACTGGTGAACTCGTCTTCCTCGGCCCGGGCGTCAAAGCCGTGCGCCGTCAAGAGTCCGGCAATCGAGGTCATCGCAGTCTTGACCGACCGCACGGAGTCACTGGCTCCCACCGACTCGGTGAGAGATCGTCCGTACTCGACGCCGACGTCGTGAGCCATGAGCTCTGAGGCGTCAGGTCCCAGGCGCTCGAGGGCCATCTCTAAGAGGGCGACCAAGAGGGCGTCGCGGCGCAAGAAGACCTCCGTGATGGCCGTCTCGTCCACGATGCGATATCCCTTGGCCGGGCGGCCGACGGTGGTTTTTCGAACGTTGTCGAAGGTGACGTAGCCGCCTTCGGTCAAGCGCTCCAAGTGGTGGCGAACGACGTTGGCGTGGACGTCGCAGTGGGCGGCCAGTTCGCCGGCGGTGGCGCCGGGGTTCTCGCGTAGATACAGGTAGACCTTGCGTCGAGTGCTGTCGCCAAAGGAGTGGGTGAGGCTGGTGATGGTCGCCGTAAAGAGGGCGGGATCGAGTTCATTCTCGTTGTTGACCGTCACAATTTGGAGTTTACGGGTGTGGCGCTCGGCGGCGCCGGTAACCTCAAAGGGCTCAACAAAGGATGCTCGTGACGCTTAACCCCCAACTTCGTAGTGATGTAGCCGCCATTTCCGAGCCGCAGCTGGTACGAACCCTCGACGAACTGGGCTTTCTGGGCGAGGTCAGTGAGGTGAGTGGCACCACGCGAGTCGAGTTGGTCCTGCCGGTGACCAACTGGCCCCACCTGGAGACGCTGCGGGAGCGGGTTCTTGAGCGCGCCCCCGGTGCCGAGGTGGTGGTGCGCACCATGAACGACGACGAGCGACTTGCCTTGCGTAACTTTCTGCGCGGCGCCATGACGGCCGCAAGCGCGGGTCATCACGACCACGCCGACGCCCCGCCGCGTTTTCTCGACAAGCTCTCAAAGACCCGGGTGCTCGGCATCTCCTCGGGTAAGGGCGGCGTGGGTAAATCCTCGGTGACGGTCAATCTGGCCATCGCCTTGGCGCAGTCCGGACACTCGGTGGGCGTGCTTGACGCCGACGTCTACGGTTTCTCGCTGCCCAAGATGCTCGGCGCCACCAACGATCCCATCGTGCTGGGCGACACGGTGATTCCCACTCTCGTACACGGCGTGCGCTGTCTCTCCATGGGGTACTTCGTCGACGACGCCCAGCCGGTGATTTGGCGCGGCCCCATGCTGCACAAAGCCATTGAGCAGTTGGTCACCGAGGCCTGGTGGGACGAGCCGGACTTCCTCTTGATCGACATGCCCCCGGGAACCGGCGACGTGGCCCTCACGCTGTCTGAGATCTTGCCGCGCATTGAGATGTACGTGGTCACCACCCCCCAAGCCGCAGCTCAGCGGGTGGCTCAACGTTCCGCCTACGCCGCACGAAAGTTGAAGTTGTCGGTGCGCGGGGTGATCGAGAATATGAGTTGGTTTAGCGGCGATGACGGCAAGCGCTACGAGATCTTCGGCGCGGGTGGGGGAGCGCAGCTAGCGCGCGAACTGGGTATCAGTTTGCTCGCCCAGATCCCCTTGGAGAGCGCCGTGCGAAGTGGTGGCGATACGGGTGAGCCGGTGGTGGTGGCACTTCGTGAGAGCGAAGCGGCCAAGGCCTTCATCGAACTGGCCGCGCGCGTGGCCCAGCAAGGTCCCTCGCGGGTCTATCGTCAAGAGCTCAAGCTGGTGTAGCGACAACGGGGGGGCAACGTGGAGATCGAAGGTAAGACCGCGGTCATCACGGGTGGGGCCAGCGGCATCGGGCTCGCGACGGCCAAAAGGTTCGCGGCCGCTAAGGCCAATCTGGTACTAGGTGACATCGAAGAGGAGCCTCTGGCCCGCGCGGTCGACCAACTGCGCGCCGAGGGGGCCCGCGTCATCGGCGTGCGTACCGACGTGACCATTGAAGGAGACGTCATCGCGCTACGCGAGGCGGCCATGGCTGAGTTTTCTGGTGCGCACGTGGTCTTTAACAACGCGGGTGTCACATCGGGCGCCACCATTGGCACGCCGAGCTCGGTCTGGAAGTGGGTACTCGACGTAGACCTCTACGGGGTGATCTACGGGATCAACGCGTTCATGCCGCTCTTCTTAGAGCAGAACGAAGGCCACGTGGTCAACACCGCGTCACTGGCTGGCCTCGGTGGTGTACCGGGGATGGGTCCGTACTGTGCCGCGAAGTTCGCGGTGGTTGGACTCTCGGAGTCGCTCTTCCAAGAGTTGCTGGTGACCAACTCCAACGTCGGGGTCTCGGTGCTCTGTCCTGGATTCGTGAAGACGAGGATTCACGAGTCAAGCCGCAACATGCCCCGCGAGCTCGTGAGCTACAACGAGAGCCCGGCGGGCAAGTTCCTGGCCGACGCGGCCACCCGGGCCGTCAACGCCGGTATCGACGCCGCCGACGTGG
The DNA here is from genome assembly GCA_025463285.1 of Acidimicrobiaceae bacterium. Classification (GTDB taxonomy): domain Bacteria; phylum Actinomycetota; class Acidimicrobiia; order Acidimicrobiales; family RAAP-2; genus RAAP-2. The sequence goes on from JAOBWI010000061.1 coordinate 17,933, forward strand.
CGGCCCTGGTCGAAGACGCCGTGACGAAGAAGAAGTTTTGGATTCTTCCCCACCAACGTTCAGCCCTGCGCACGACGGAGCTTCGCCTGGACTGGATGCGCGGAGGAGATCCCATGCGCTTTGACCTCATGGGCGCCACCAAGCCGTAGTTACCGGTCGATACCGTTAGGAAGTCGATCGATCGGCCAGTCGAGGAGTGCCACGGCGCTGCGACAAGCGAAGCGATCGGTCATGCCGGCCACGTACTCGACGGCGTCGTGCAGCGACGACCCGGAGTTGGCGACGTCGCTGCCGCGCGCCGCAACATCCGGGATCAACCACGGATGGGCGCTGTAGAACTCGACCAGGCCGCGCAGCATTCCCACCACGGCCGACGCTTGGTGTCGCGAGGCGTCGCGTAAGTAGATGGCCTCGTAGTTAAAAGCGCGAAAGGCACCGAGTGCTTCGGCGTGGGGCGTGTCCATCCCCACTACGCCCGTTTCCTGGACCGTGTGGATCATTGTCTTGATGAACGAGCCGAGTTGCTCGCGGCGACGAACGCCGCAACGCTCGCGAACAACGTCCGGCAGTTCGTCGAGCGTGACGACCCCCGCCGAGACCGCGTCTTCGAAGTCGTGACAGACGTACGCGATGCGATCGGCCCAGGAGACGACCTCGCCTTCGGGCGTCATGGGCGCGGGCCGCGACCACGAGTGATTACGGACGCCGTCCAAGGTTTCCACACAGAGATTAAGCGGCACCAACGAGACGTCCGAGCCCCAGGTGGCGTGATCAAAACCTCCCTCGACGAAGGGATCGAGCGCCTCTTCACTGGCGTGCCCGCCGGGACCGTGCCCACAGTCGTGACCCAGGGCGATCGCTTCGGTGAGAGCGACGTTGAGACCGAGAGGACGCGCGATGCCGGTCGCGACCTGGGCCACTTCGAGGGCGTGCGTGAGACGAGTTCTCATGTGGTCGTCGGGAAAGATAAAGACCTGCGTTTTGCCGGCCAGTCGTCGAAAGGCGCTGGAGTGCAGGATGCGGTCACGGTCGCGCTCAAAACAGGTGCGGAACTCGTCGGGCTCCTCTTCGAGTACTCGGTGTCCCGCGCCGTTACTTCGGGTGGCGTTCGCAACGAGCAGCGTCTCGAGTTGTTCCTCGCGCTCGCGCAGCGGAGTGTCTCTCGTTGCGTGATCGGCGACCAAGCGTCCCACGGTCGCCGATGAGTTGCGGTGGGCCACGGTGAGGTCGTCGCTGGAGACTTCGTAGCCCCCCATCGTCTCCGCCCAGCGGCGGGAGCGCTCGGAGACGGGGTCGTGGCTCACGTCCTCCATTGTGCCCGTTCCTCGTAACATAGCGTGAGAGGTGATCGTTTTAGGAGAGTCGACATGGATATTCGAATTGGCATCGTGCAGTCGATGAAGGAGATCGACGTCGAGCTCCCCGAGGACGCTGATCGTGACAAGGTCATGAAAGAGGTGGAGGCGGCTCTCGGCAGCGAGAAGGTCCTCTGGCTGACCGATCGCAAGGGCCGCCGGGTGGGCGTGCCGGCGGCGCGCATCGCCTACGTGGAGCTAGGTACTCCGGCCAGCGATCGCGTCGTAGGGTTCGGCGCCGCGTAACGGCGTGATCGACTACCACCTACATCTCTGGCCCCACTCGGAGTCATCGGTATGGTTTCGCCTGGACCAGATAGCGCAGTACTGCGAAGAGGCCGCCCGGCACGGGGTCAGCGAACTCGCCCTGACGGAGCACGCGCATCGTTTCGTGGACGTGGCCTCCGTGGTGGGCCCGTTCTGGCTGCGATTCGGTCACGAACCGACCAGCGCCACTATGGCCGAGTACTGGGACTTCAACGCGCGCAACTCACTGGAAGCCTACGTCACGCTGGCTCAGGCGGCTAAGGACCAAGGCCTGCCGGTCAAGATCGGCCTCGAGGTTGACTACTACAAAGACCAGATGGACGGCGTGTCGGAGCTACTCGCGCAGTATCCCTTCGACGTCTTGATCGGCTCGGTGCACTGGCTGGGCACCTGGCAGCTCGATGACGTCGATAACGACGTCAACATGCACGAGTGGCGAGTCCGCGACGTCGATCAGTGTTGGAAGAACTACACCACCGCGCTGGACGAACTCTGTGCCACCCACTCGGTCGACGTGCTGGCCCACCCTGATCTCATCAAGGTCGCCGGATTTATTCCGGACGTCCCCGGGGAGTACTGGGACGCCATGGCCGAGTCGGCCGCCCGCGTCGATATCTCTCTCGAGTGCTCGTCGGCCGGCTGGAGAAAGCCGGTAGGCGAGCAGTACCCCGCCGAAGGGTTCTTGGATCGACTAGTTCGCCGCGGGGTGACCTTCACCACCGCCTCCGACGCCCACCGTCTAGAGCGGGTGGGCGAGCGAGCCGAAGACCTGGCCACGCTGCTCGAGGCGCGCGGGGTGTACGAGCTAGCGACCTACACCGCTCGTCAGCGCTCGATGACGCCACTTCGAGCGATCTAGTGGCCACTCTGGCCGAACTCGCGGCTTCGCGCACGCGTCTTGGCGAGGCTTCCATCGATCACCTATTGCGACTGACGGCGTCGTGGTCGCTGCTCTCAGACCTTTCCTTTTCCGACCTGTTGTTGATGGCCCAGGTCGAGGACGCTACGGGCGACGAGTGTTTCGTCGTACTCGGTCAAATGCGACCCAACAACCGTGCCACGTTGATCGACGACGACCTCTTAGGTTCCACGCAGCCCGCACAGAACTGGCCCCTGGTGCGCCAGTCCTTCGACAGCGCCACACGTGTCGAAGGTGAAGTCGAACTGGACAACGTCGCGGGCGCGGTCCCCGTGTGGTGCGTTCCCGTGCGCCACGACGGCGCCGTGATCGCCGTGATGGTTCGTCTCCAAGGGCCGTTGCGCGGTCCCTCCTCGCTCTACGAAGGGCAGTACTTCTCGGTCTTCAAGCGGCTCTGCGCCATGGTCTCTGACGGGTCCTTTCCCTACCGCGAGGACGCGGTCGCCGGACCGGGCCTGCCCCGGGTGGGGGACGGGGTGATCTTGATGGACCGTCTCGGTCAGGTCGAGTTTGCGACCCCCAACGCGGTGAACGCGCTGCACCGCCTGGGCGTGTATACCTCGTCCGAGGGGCGCACGTTTGACGAGCTAGGGGTGAGAGCCAAGGCGATTGGTCGCTCGCTGGAGTTCGGGATACCCACGCTCGAAGAGATTGACGTGGGCCACGACGTCGCGATTCTCGTTCACGGCGTTCCGATCATCTCGGAGCACAGAGTGACCGGCGTCCTAACTATCGTGCGCGACGTCTCGGACATTCGACACCTTGATCGCGTGGTCTTGAGCAAAGAGACCGCGGTGCGAGAGGTGCACCACCGCGTGAAAAACAATCTGCAAACGATCTCGTCGCTCCTTCGCCTTCAGGCCCGCCGCAGTGAGGAGGTCGAGACGAAAACCGCTCTGAAGGAGGCCGAGCGTCGAGTTCGTTCCATCGCCGTGGTGCACGAGGTCCTCTCGCGCGAGCCGGGCGAGGACGTGGTCTTCGACGAGATCGTGCGCTCGCTGGTCCTCTTAGTGGAGGACACGGTACTGGCGTTGCACCCAGTGGAGATCGTGGTGAACGGCGAACTCGGCGTGCTGTCGACCGATCTGGCGACGCCACTCGCGGTCGCCTTGGCCGAACTACTAACCAACGCCGTCGAACACGCCTTTGTTGACTTTGGGGGCGTTGACAACCACGACGTGGGCGTAGTGACGTTAAACCTCTATCAGGAGAACGGCCAGGCCATCGCCGAGATCCGCGACAACGGCCGAGGACTGGGAGAGGACTTCTCGCTGGAGATTCCTACCAGCCTCGGGCTCTCCATCGTGCGCGACCTTATCCGCGCGCAACTCTACGGCGAGATTGTGATGAACTCGGTACCACTTGTCGACGGAGGCGGAACCTTCGTGCGAGTCTCGGTGCCGCTCGACGCCCGGCTTTAGCCTTGGCTGGCTGCGCGTCGACGGGCCGCCAGCCACTGCTTACGCAACTTACGACGCTCGTCTTCGGTCGTGCCACCCCACACGCCCGACTCCTGGTTGGTCGCGAGAGCAAACTCAAGACACGCCTTTTGGGCGTCACAGTGATCGCAGACACGCTTGGCGGACTCGATCTGATCGGTGGCCATTCCTGTGGTGCCAACGGGGAAGAACAGTTCTGGCTCAGTGTCTCGGCACGCGGCGACTGAACGCCAGTCCGAGTCGTCCCAGGCATGGGTGCGATTCCAGATCAACGACATGAAAAATCCTTTAACTTTGGGGGGACGTCGCGTGTTTTGTTTGTGAAAACATGCGCGTGGCAGGAAAATTATAGTGAAAATTTGCCTGAAAAACAAGGGGTTTTTACGACGCTCTAGGCTCTCAAGCACGAAGAATACCTGGTCGAAAAGAGGATTCTGACCGTGAGCTTGATCTTTGCCCACCGGGGAGTTCACCGAAAGGCTCGTGAAAACACCCTCGCCGCCTTCGAAGATGCGCTGTCCCTCGGGGTTGACGGGGTGGAGCTGGACGTGCGCCGCAGCGCCGACGGAGCGTTAGTCGTTCACCACGATCCGGTCGCCGAAGGTCACGTTATTGCGCGCTCGTTCGCTCGGGATCTTCCTTCGTACGTTCCCCGCTTGGGCGACGCCATGGCCGCACTTCGTGCGGTGAGCGTCAACGTAGAGATCAAGAATCTCCAGGACTCCAGGGAGCCCACCTACGACCAAACGGGCGCCTTCGCTCACGACGTGCTCGAGGCGTTGGCCGACCTGCGCCGGTCCCAGAGGCTCACCCTCTCGTGCTTCGACCTGGCCACCTGCGAATTGATTCGATCGTTCGACAATGAGATCTACATCGGGTGGTTGATCCGGCGCACGTCACTGCCGAAGGCACTGAAGAGCGCCAAAGAGCGCGGTTTCAACGCCGTAAACCCACACTTTCGACTCGTGTCGCGTTCGACGGCTCACGAGGCCAGTGAACTGAACGTTGAGCTCAACGTCTGGACGGTCAATCGATCACGAGACGTGCGGGCCATGGACGCGCTCGAAGTGACGAGCATTATCACTGATCAGCCCGCTAGGGCGCTGCGACTTCGTGACGAGTCCACGTGACAGGCCCTACACGGTAATGACCTAGATTATGTGCCATGAACATCGCCGTCTGCGTTAAGCAGATCCCCGACCCGGCCGCGCCTCAGTCGTTCGACTCCTCGAACAACTTGAACCGTTCAGGAAAACTGATTCTCGATGAAGCCGACACCTACGGAGTTGAGATGGCTCTGCAACTGGTTGACAAGGCCGGCGGCGGTGAAGTCACCGTCGTCTCAATGGGATCAGCCGCCGACGTGGCCGGACTGCGCACCGCGCTGGCCATGGGAGCCACCAAAGCGGTCATCGTGAGCGACGACTCCCTGCGGGGAAGCGACGCGTTATCTACGGCCAAGGTGTTGGCTGCTGTATTGAAGCGCGAGAGTTTCGACCTCATCCTGGCGGCCACCGAGTCCTCCGACGGCTACACCGGCACGACCCCGGTGCAGGTAGCCGAGCTGCTCGGACTACCGTCCATTACCTTCGCCAAGGCCGTCGCCATCGACGCCAGCACCGTCAAGGTCAGCCGACAGACCGAAGAGGGGTACGACGAGGTGGCGGCCCGGCTGCCCGCGCTGGTGACCGTGACGGCGGGAGTCGTCGAGCCGCGGTACTCGTCCTTTAAGGGCATCATGGCTGCCAAATCGAAGCCGCTCGAGACTCTCTCCGTGGCCGACTTGGGGCTCGAAGGTCAAGTCGGTGCCGCGGGGGCGCGCGAAGAGATTGTCTCCGTCGTGGCCTCCGAGAGCCGCCAGGCGGGTGAGAAGTACGTCGACGAAGGTGACGGGGCGGAAAAGGTCGTGTCCTTCCTCGAATCGATCAAGGTCCTTTAGGAGACTCATGACACTGTCCACCCTCTGGGTCCTCGCCGAGCCTTCATCGGGCTCCTTCTCCTCCACCTCCCTAGAACTCCTGAGCCACGCGCGCACCTTGGCCACCACCGTCGAGGCCGTCACGTGGGGCGAGGGCGGTTCCTTCGCCGGGTTGGCTGGTGAGTACGGGGCGAGCACGCTCTACGACGTGGGCGACCTGGCGGGCGCCCTGCCCGGCGTGCCGGTGGCCCACGCCATCGAAGCACTCATCGCCGGCCACGGTGCGCCCGACGCCATCTTGATTCCCGCAAGCTACGACGGGCGCGACGTGGCCGGGCGCCTCTCGGCGCGACTGGATCGTCCCGTTCTCACCAACGTCACGGGACTGGTGGACGACGGAGGACTCCTCACTGAGCACCCGGTCTTTGGCGGCTCGCAGACGGTGACGGCGAAGTTCACCGGCGAAGGGCCTGGCCTCATCGTCGTGCGCGCCAAGTCCTTTGCGCCTGAGCCGTCGGGCGGACCCGCCGCGACGGTGGTGGCCGCGCCGGCGGGTGACACGGGGGCCGCGGGCACCGCCGTCATCGAGACCTCGCACGTCGAGGAGCGCACGGGTCCAAAGTTGGAAGACGCGACCGTCGTTGTCTCGGGCGGACGCGGCTTGGGCGAAGCGAGCGCCTTCGCGCTGATCGAAGAACTGGCTAAGTTACTGCACGGCGCGGCCGGAGCGAGTCGCGCCATCGTCGACGCCGGGTGGGTGCCCTACTCCCACCAGGTTGGTCAGACGGGCAAGACCGTGAAGCCGCTGGTCTACATCGCGTGTGGCATCTCGGGCGCCACCCAGCACATGGTGGGCATGAAGGGTTCCAAGAACATCGTCGCCATCAACAAGGACAGCGAGGCGCCCATCTTTCAGATCGCCGACCTCGGGATCGTGGGCGACGTGCACACGGTGCTCCCGGCACTTATCGAAGCGCTAAAGGCGCGCTCGTAACCTCCTCCCCCGCGTGAGATCAGCATCAATGATCGAAGTGCGTCGCCCATGAGCGAGGACCTGTCGGCCCCCGCGACGTCGGTGAGTTCCCGGGACCGAGCGACGCAGGCGCGACGGTGGTGGACGTTGTCGGTCCTCTCGTTGGCTCAGTTGATGGTGCTGCTCGACGCGACCATCATTAACATCGCTCTTCCTCGCGCGCAGATTGACCTGCACTTCTCGTCCGGCAATCGCCAGTGGATCGTCACGGCCTACGCCCTGTCGTTTGGCTCGCTACTTCTCCTGGGGGGTCGTCTGAGCGACCTCTGGGGTCGACGTAGCGCGCTACACGTGGGTCTGGCTGGTTTTGCCTTGGCCTCGGCGCTCGGAGGATCGGCGCACAGCTTCGCCACGTTGGTCACGGCCCGGGCGATTCAGGGGGCCTTCGGGGCTCTCCTCGCGCCCGCGGCCCTCGCCGCACTCTCGGTGACCTTTCGCGAACCCAAAGAGCGAGCGAAGGCTTTTGCTATCTACGGGGTGATCGGCGGTTCGGGCGCCGCGATAGGGCTGCTGCTCGGGGGAGCCCTAACCGAGTGGGCCTCGTGGAGATGGTGTCTCTACATCAACCTGTTCTTCGCGGCCTTAGCGATCGTCGGCGTGAGCGTCTTCGTGAAAGGGGGCCGCAGCGAGCATCACAGCCGGCTCGACGTGCTCGGCACCATGTTGGCGACCGAAGGCCTCTTCTGCGTGGTCTTTGGTTTCAGCCACGCCGTGACGGCGAGTTGGTCGAGCGACGTGACCTGGGGATCACTTGTTCTTGGCGTGGCGTTGCTCGTTCTCTTCGTGCTGTGGCAGTCGCACTCCAAACATCCGCTCCTGCCTCTTCGCATCGTGACCAATCGAACGCGAGCCGGAGCATTGATTTCGTTGCTGCTCACCAACATGGGCATCTACGCTCTGTTTCTCTTTCTCGCCTACTACCTCGAAGAGACCCTGGGCTTTTCGCCCATGCGCGCGGGCCTGGCCTTTTTGCCGATTGTGGTGGCCATCTCTTTATCGGCGTCGTTCGCCAGCGCGCGCTTGTTGGCGCGCACCGGACCGAGGCCGTTGGTGACTACGGGAATGCTGCTCTCGACCATGGGCATGGTGCTCTTTACGCGCCTCACGCTGAGTTCGGACTACGCCGGCCACGTTTTGCCGGGCTTGATCGTCCTCGGATTGGGCCTGGGGCTCATCTTCTCACCGGCCATGGCCAGCGCCACCGCGGCGGTCGGGAACCGCGACGCCGGCGCGGCGTCGGCGTTGGTCAACACTTCTCAGCAGATCGGCGGATCGATCGGCACCGCGCTGCTTAATACGATTGCCGTCACGGTGACGATGCGAGCACTGACCCACGCCAAGGGCGGAGGCGTCGCAGCGTCGCGGGCAGCGAATCTGCACGGTTTCTCGGTGGCGTTTTGGTGGGCGGCGGGATTCTTCGGGGCCGGCGCGATTATCTCCCTCGTCATGCTCGAGTCGGGGTCCTTGGCCCCCGAGGGCGACCTTCTGCCCGCCACCTAGTCCTATTAGGTCGGATCTAAATCAGCGGCCAGGGATACGGTGGCCAGTCGGACGTCTCGTCGGGACCGGGGTAAAGAGCGTTCTCCACTAATCCCTGAGCGCGCAGTTGGGCCAGGGCCAGTTCGCTCGGGCTCAGCCACTGGGCGACGAGGCCCGTATCGCCGCGAGCGAATCGATTGATGCGTTCGAGGAGGTGCTCTTCCACCGCCAAGCCGGCGTACTCCCAGATCACGGTGCGCAACTTGTCCTCTTCGTGAAAGCACAGTCCGTTGTCGATAGCCCAGAGTCGTCTCTGGTCGAAGAGCACGTGACCGGACTTTCGATCGGCGTTGTTCGCCACCACGTCAAAGGCGGCCAGTTTGGCGAACCACTCGCGAAACTCGTGTCGCTCACGCAAGGTGAAGTAGTGATCTTCGCCGTTATCCTCCACCCACCACTGAAACGACCCCGGGCCGTACGGCGCGTCCTCCCGTCCAACAGTGGTCGGCACGAGGTCGGTTCCCAGCTGCACGTCGAGTTCGTAGGCCGCCACTTCCCGGCGCCACAGCCCGTCGGGAAAGTCCCAGAGCGGCCGTTCGCCCACTTCGGATTTGTAGCAGGCGAGACCGCTCAGCCCCTCGAGCGCGAGAGAGACCAAAAGGGCTTGATTGGAGGATCCCGCCACGCGACCTTCGACTTTAATGACGCCCTGGCTGAGCAGGAGTCGCTCTTCATCGCGGGTCATGTCAGCGAATGGGCGCTCGGTGCCCGTTGGTGCGCGGGCAGTCGTGTCCCTTGGGATCCAGCGGGCCTCCACAGAGGGGGCAGAGCGGTCGTCCGGCATCCACTAGTCGCACGATGGCGATGGCCAGCCCGCCGGCCCACTCTCGCGTGAGACGTACGTCCACGCTCGACTCCTCGTCGTCTGAGGAGATCGTGAGTTCGATGGCCTGATCCTCTTCGTCGATGGCCACGGCGATCTCTCCGGCGGTGAAGTCGGCTTCGTACTCGGGTTCCAACGATAAGTCCTCGGGCAGATGTCCGGGCCGACCAAGCTCGGACAGCACTTGGGAGAGCCACTCGGCCAGTGCGGCTAGTTGAATCTTTTCGCACTTCACAATGGTGAGTCGTCGCCCTTCGCGCACCTGAAAGAGGAAGAGCCGACTACCGACCTCGCCGCGCACGCCCACCATGATCTTGTCGGGGTTCGAAAACTCGTAGTTCACGCGGGGCTTAACTCCGAGAGAGAGCCGGTGTTATTGACGCACAGGACAAGGGGGGCAGCGTTGGTCATGACGATCACGCTCAGCGAGCACGGCGAGATCACCGTGCGCTGAAAGAGGTCGAGGGGGACCCCTTGCGCGTAGGTCACAGCGGCCTTGATGGGATCGGCGTGGCTGACGGCCACGATGGTGCGATTGCGATGCTTCGTCGCTAGTCGTTCCAGCGTGGACCAGATGCGCAGCTGCATCTCGCTAAAGGACTCGCCCTGGGGAAAGCGAAAGGAACTCGGCGTGTTCTGGACGTTACGCCACTGCGCGCTCTTTCGCAGCGTCGAGAGTCGCTTGCCGGTCCAGGCGCCAAAGTCGCACTCGAGCAACCCACGATCGATCTGTGTTTTTACCTTGAGTGCCGTCGCGAGCGCCGCGGCGGTCTCTCTGGTTCGCTCCAGCGGTGAGGAGTACAGGGCGACTGGTTTTTTCCCCTGCTCCTTCAGTCGTTCAGCCACGGCTCTGGCCTGGGCGATCCCCTTGTCGGAGAGGTGCAGTCCCGCTGTACGCCCGGGCAACGTCGTGCCCGTGGTGGCGGTGGCGCCGTGGCGTACGAGCACGATCGTGGTAAAGGTGGGGGAGTTCGGCACTCGACTAGTTCAACGTCACGGGCAGACGTCGAGGACCAGGGGCGGCGGTTTCGGGCCAACGCTTGCGAGAGACTTTGGCCAGCTTCTGCAGCAAGGCGATCGCTCCGGGGTCATCATCGCCCGGGCGGGTCTGGATGAGACCGGCTTCTTTCATTGCGCTCATCAACTCGCGACCGAGGTCGGTGCGCACGATGACGAGGGTCCAGTCACCGAAAGCGCCGATGCCACCCGTCGAGAGGTCCGCGTGCTCGGCCGCGAAGTCGGGGCACGCGGTGCAGCCCTCGCGAGTCCAGGCGTGCGCTTCTTTCAACGGGATCTCGTGATACCCACCGTCCTTGGTCCAGACCTGGAAGACGCCCTTGATGTTCATCTTGACAATGTCGGCGCGCGCGATCCCGTAGCGCTCGTAGAAGAGTCCCTCAAAGATGGCGTCGTCAAAGGTCTTCGAACACAGCAGTCCAATGGTGAGAGACAAGCGACGCGCGACCTTGCCGGCCTTGCGGGCCTGCATCGCCCCCGGGGCCGAGGCCATACAGCCCATGCCCACGAGGGCAATGCGTTCAGCTCCCCCTTCGACCGCCTCTTCGTAGGCCAGCAGATTGGCGCTGTAGGTGTAGCGCGACTTCGCCCCTTTGATGACGTCCTCTTTCGTGCGCGCCACCTCCGGCTTGGCGCGCCAGGTTGATCCGTCGCCCTCGAGACCACTCACCAGGGCGGCGTCGATGATGTCGTGCTCTAGCGCGTAGATGAGCAGCGCCGAGACGAAGCCACCGTCTTGACCGTTCTCGACCAGAGATTCGTCGGCGGCGCGGGCTAAGACCACGTCACCGATGCCCCAGACTTCGTCGTCGGTGCGTTCACGCGCGAAGCGGTGTGTGTCGATCTCGCTCTCCCAGTTACGAAAGCGCGGACAGGCTCGGGTGCACATGGTGCAGCCTTTTTCACCGTGCGTACAGTTGTCGGGACCTCCGTCGAGATCCAGGTGAAAGGGCTTGTAGACACCGTTGTCGGCTTCGTACTCCAGGACGGGGTGGGGACAGGCAATGACGCAGGCCGCACATCCCGTGCAGAGCCCCGAGGTCACTACTTCGCTGAAGAGTTCTTTCCACTGTGGTTTCTCGGCCGACATGGGGTCAACCTTACTTTGGCTCAGAACTGTGACGTTCGGCGATACGCTCGCACGCGTGCCCGAAATACTCGAAGTCGAGTCTTATCGTCAATTGGCTGATCGCGTGGTCGGCGCGACCATCGTTCGCGGCTGGGCCGATGGATATCTCGCGAAGAAACTGACCTCGCCCGCGGCCTGGGCGAGGTCCGTAAAGAATCTCACGATTACCGGAACCGACCGGCGCGGCAAGCTGTTGTTGCTGGAGACGAACGGTCCGACCTTGGGTGTTCGCTTCGGCATGACCGGGGTGCTGCTGCTCGATGGCGACGCCGGTATTGAAGGTCTCTTCTATGGCCCCCACGACTTTCAGTCGAAGTGGTTACGAGGCGGAGTGGAGTTCGACGACGGGCGAAAGCTCCTGGTGCACGATCCGCGCCGAATGGCGCGATTCGAGATCGATCCCGACCTCAGCGAACTCGGCCCCGACGCGCTGCGTTTGACCCGGAAACAGTTCGATCGGTTCGTGCGCGTCGAGCGCGGCGACGGGCCCGCCATCAAGGCCCGCCTGCTTGATCAGTCCCGGGTGGCGGGGGTGGGCAATCTTCTCGCCGACGAGATGCTCTTTCGCGCCAGCCTCGATCCTCGTACCCCCACCGGTCTTCTCAGTGGCGACGAGAAGGACCGGCTGTTTAAGGCGTTTCGTTCCACGATGTCGAGTCTCGGCAAGCGGGGCGGGTCGCACCTGGGCGACCACATGGACTCGCGTTTCCCGGGGGGACTGTGCTCGCGCGACGGCGGCGCCATGGTGATCGCAACGATCGGCGGGCGCACGACGTACTGGTGTTCCACCCACCAAGGCTGAGTCGCCGCGGCGTCGAGGTCTCGCTCCTCAGCTCTCGGCTACACCGCTCGAAGTAACGGCACCGCGTGTCGAAGGACTTTCACGATGCCCAACTGCGCGTCATGATGTACTGGGGCGACTCCCCGCCTTTGGTTTTGGCACCGCCTGCGTTCGCTTCGACGCCAGCGAGAGCTAGCTCGACAGCGCCGCGAGAACCTTGGCGGCGTGGCCGTCCGCACGCACGTTGTAGAAGGCCGTCTCGATGCGGCCCTTAGGATCGATGATGAAGGTGGAGCGGATCACGCCGAGCACCTTTTTCCCGTACATCATCTTCTCGCCGTACGCGCCATATTTTTCCATGGTCGTCTTGTCGGGATCGCTCAGTAGCGAGAAGTTCAGGCCGTACTTCTTGATAAATGCTTGGTGCTTTTGCGCACCGTCGGGGGAGACGCCAAAGATAAGGGTGCCAAGCTCGCTGAACTGACGTAGCTCATCGTTGAACTGACACGCCTCTTTGGTACAGCCCGGTGTGTCATCGGCGGGGTAGAAGTAGAGAACCAGCCGAGACCCGAGGTAGTCCTTTAACGAGACTTTCTCTCCGTTTTGATCCTTCAGCGTAAAGCCCGGTGCCTTGTCGCCCGGTGAAAGTCGTGTCACGTGTCCTCCCATGGTGTTCGACGTCGCTAACTGCCACGTAGACTAGAGGAGAGTTCGATGAGATGGACTCGGGCCCACTTTTTCGTACGCCGGTTACGGGTCCAACCGAGAAATGACCCGTGTTACGTGAGTAGTGAAACCCTAGAGTCCGTCGCGTCTGGTGAGGACTCCTACGCCACCAATAAGACTTTTGCCGATCTGGGCGTGTCGAGTGAGTTGGTCGCCGTCTTAAGCGCCCAAGGCATCACGACCGCATTTCCGATTCAGGCCATGACCATCGCCGACGCCCTCGCGGGGCGCGACGTGTGCGGAAAGGCCAAGACCGGTTCGGGTAAGACCCTCGGCTTTGGCCTGCCGATGCTCCAGCGCTTGGCCGGCGAGGCGACCAACGGCGTGGGGGAGGGCAAGATCGCTCGACCGCGCGGACTGGTGCTGCTCCCGACGCGCGAACTGGCCGTGCAGGTCTATGAAGTCCTGAAGCCCTTGGGCGCCGCGCTCGGCCTTCACGTCGCGGCGGTCTACGGCGGTGCCGATATCGAACGCCAGATCAAGGCGCTACGCAAGGGTTGTGACGTGATTATCGCTACGCCGGGTCGACTGATCGACTTAGGGGACCGCGGCGAAGTGAACGTGGAAGGACTCGATGTTTTAGTCCTCGACGAAGCCGACCGCATGGCCGATATGGGCTTCATGCCCCAAGTGGAGTGGGTGCTTCGACGTGTCGCTACGCGAGCGCACCAGACGCTGCTCTTCTCAGCGACTTTGGACGGCGCCATTGACCGGCTGGTGAAGCGCTACCTCACGGACCCGGTTTTTCACGAAGTGGCCAGCGACACCCAAACCGTCTCACGCATGGTGCACCACTTTCTCCAGGTTCACCAGATGGACCGCATCAAAGTGGCGGCCGCAATATGTGAGTCCTTTGACAAAACGATCATCTTCTGTCGCACCAAGCGCGGCGCCGACCGACTGGTAGAGCAACTCCAAAAGGAGGGCGTCGAGGCGGCCGCCATCCACGGGGACCTTCGCCAGAGCCAACGAGAAAAGGCGCTCGCCGACTTTCAAGCGGAAAAGCTGCCGGTGCTGGTGGCGACCGACGTGGCCGCGCGTGGTCTGCACATCGACGGCGTGGACTGTGTGATGCACTTTGACCCGCCGGAAGACCAGAAGGCCTACCTGCACCGCTCCGGTCGAACCGCTCGCGCGGGATCGACGGGTGTCGTGGTGTCGCTCCTGCTATGGAATCAGGCGATCGACGCCGAGGTCATCATGAGACGACTGAATCTCAAGCGTCCGATAGTGGAGATTTTTTCAAATGACTCTCATTTACAAGATCTCGCCAGTTGGGATCCGACCACCGACTAGGCGGGTCACCGAGGCACTCATTCAGTAGGAGCCTCCCAAAAAACTCCCAAATAACCTTCATTCACAATTTTTGGAAAATGAGGACGCAATAATGCAAGACTCTTCACCGTGAGTAAAAAGGCCCTGCCCGTATACAAATGGGATAAATCGGTGAAGCGCGCCCTCGTGGTAGTGGCGCACCCCGACGACGTGGACTTCGGGACGGCCGGCACGGTCGCCTACTTGACTAATCGCGGGGTCGACGTGGCCTACTGCCTCGTGACCTCCGGCGACGCTGGCGGGGATGACTCCAACGAAAGCCGCGAAGAGCGTATCGCCATTCGTGAAGAAGAACAGACCGCCGCGGCCAAAGAGGTCGGCGTCTCAGACCTCACGTTTCTGCACTGGCCCGATGGACGAGTGGAGACCACCATGGCCCTTCGCCGAGAGATCGCCCGCGTCATTCGTTCGCACCGACCTCACCTCGTTATCACGCAAAGTCCTGAACGCAATTACGACCGTATTTTTTCCAGCCACCCCGACCACCTGGCCACCGGAGAAGCGACGCTGCGAGCGGTCTACCCCGACGCGCGCAACCCGCACGCCTTTCCCGAACTCGTACGCGAAGGCTTCAAGCCGCACACCGTGGACGAAGTCTGGCTCAGCGGCGTTCAGCCCAACATGGTCGTCGATATCACCAAGACGTTCGATCTCAAGTACGCGGCGCTTCGTCGCCACGTGAGTCAAGTCGGATCCCGAAAAGGTCTGAAGAAGATGATGCGTTCGTGGTCCAAAGAAACGGCGCGACGGGCGGGCATGAAAGAGGGCAAGCTCGCCGAAGGTTTCAGAGTCGTCGCGACGAATTAACGCGCTGTTCACTCGCCGTAGGGTGGTGGCGTGGCGGGCACTTCGTTGGATGGAGCGAACTCGCGAACTCCCATTGGACTTCGTCGACCGATCGAGGGAATGCGCCAGACGTTCGCCGGCGTCACCCGTCAGAACTTGCCCGGTCAGCTGGTCGCGGGCATCACCCTGCTGGCCATCGCCATCCCCGAACAACTAGCGACCTCGCGCCTGGCCGGGGTACCGGCGTACGTCGCGCTGATTGCGTTCATCACGGCGACGATCGTGTTCGCCGTCTTCGGCTCGAACCCCATTATGTCGGTGGGCGCGGACTCCACGATCGCCCCACTCTTCGCCGTGGTGTTAGTTCGATTCGCGCCGGTCTCGACCACGCCGTACTTCGAACTCATCGCCGCCACCGCCGTCGTGACCGGACTGGCCGTGATGGCGGTCGGTCTGTTGAAGCTCGGATGGATCGCCGACTTTCTGTCGCTGCCCATCGTTACGGGTTTTCTCGGTGGTATCGGGGTCATCATCATCGTGCATCAACTGCCGAGCGCCCTCGGGGTGACGACCGGCGGTAGCTCGATCTACCAACGTCTCGACGCGCTGTGGCACTCGCTCGCCCACGTGAGCGGCTGGTCGATCGCCTTGTCACTGGGGACGTTGTTATTGCTACTGGTGGGCGAGCGCTTTAACGCCCGCATCCCGTGGGCCCTCGGCGCGATTCTTATTGCCACGATCCTGGTCGTCACGCTCTCGCTGGCTCACCACGGGGTCACACAGCTAGGCACTGTTACGGCGCAACTCCCGAGGTGGCGACTGCACTGGCTGTCGTCAAAAGATTGGGGGGCCGTCTTTACGACGGCGATCACCTTGGTGATCGTCATCCTCAGTCAGAGCGCGGCCACCTCGAGAACGACGTCGGATGATCTGGGGGTCGAGTCAGATATCAGTCGCGACTTCGTTGGCGTCGGACTGGCCAACGTGGCGGCTGGTCTCGTCGGCGCCTTTCCGGTCAACGCCTCACCGGCGCGCTCCACCGTGTCGCACCTGGCGGGAGGCAAGACGAAGGTCGTCGGTCTGAGCGCCGCGGTGCTCGCCATCGTGCTCTCTCCGCTCAGCCACTACGCCCACTCCATCCCCTTGGCGGCCCTGGCCGGCGTTCTGTTGTTCATTGCCTGTCGACTCATCAAGCTCCACGCCCTGGCGAAGATATGGCGAGTGAGTCGCGCGGAGTGCGCCTTCGCCATGATCTCGGGACTGGGCGTCATCTTGATCGGCGTCGAGCAGGGCCTCGCCATCGCGGTCGGCCTGGCGATACTCAATCAAACCTGGCGATCAGCTCGCCCGCAGACCTGGGTGTTGGGACGACACGCCGGCACCACTAGCTGGGAGCCGCTCGGTGACGACGACGTGGCGATGGTCGACGACGTCCTCGTGATTCTCTTCGACAACGACATTTTCTTCGCCAACGCCGGCGTCTTTCGTCGTCAAGTACACCAGACGCTGAAAAGTTACCCCGCGACCAAGCATCTAGTCATCGACGCGGTGGCCGTGTCGGACGTCGACGTCACCGGACTGGTGATGCTCAGCCAGGTGGTGGACGATGTGACCAAAGACGGCCTGACGTTCTCACTGGCGCGCGCGAGCCAGAACGTCAAGGCCACCTTGGCGAAATCGACCGACGCCAACGTACGAACAGTGGATTTCTACGACAGCGTGGATGAAGCGGTTCTCGCCGCTACCCACGCGGCCTAGCGATTAGTTGGTTGCGAGCTGACGCAGAACGAAGTTCAACACGCCACCGTGGCGGTAGTACTCGGCCTCGGTCGGAGTATCGATGCGGAGCCGTACCTCAAAGTTGAAGGTCTCCCCGCTGGTGCGCGTCACGCGCACGTTGACCTTCGGCACCGTGACGCCCCGATTGAGTGGCGCCAGTCCGGTGATGTCGTAGACCTCGGTCCCATCTAGCCCCAGGCTCTGCGCGCTGTCGCCCGGCAGGAACTGCAGGGGCAAGACGCCCATCCCCACCAAGTTGGAACGGTGAATCCTTTCGAAGCTCTCCACCAGCACGGCGCGGATGCCGAGCAACTTCGTACCCTTGGCGGCCCAGTCACGACTCGAACCGGTGCCGTACTCTTTGCCGCCGATGACAATGAGCGGAGTGCCTTCTTGCTCGTAGGCCATCGCCGCGTCGAAGATCGACATGGGCTCGCCGTCGGGCAGTTTCACCGTGACGCCGCCTTCGGTGCCCGGCGCCATCAGGTTGCGAATGCGCACGTTGGCGAACGTTCCACGCACCATGACCTGGTGGTTACCGCGCCGGGTGCCGTAACTGTTGAAGTCGTGGGGGTCGACGCCGCAGTCGATGAGATACTTGCCGGCCGGACCATTCGCGCGAATACTGCCGGCCGGGGAGATGTGGTCGGTGGTGACCGAGTCTCCGAGCCGCGCCAAGACGCGCGCGCCGACGACGTCCGCGACGTCGCCCGGGGTCATCTGGAGTCCCTCAAAGTACGGCGGCAACTTCACGTAGGTAGATGACGGCTCCCAGCTGTAGGTCTCTTCGGTGGTGGTGGGCACGGCCTGCCAGCGTTCGTCACCGCCGAAGGCACTGGCGTATCGCTGTTTGAACATCTCGGCCGAGATCGAGGCGCGTACCGCCTGCGCCACGTCGGCGTCACTGGGCCACAGGTCGGCCAAGAACACGGGCTGTCCCTCGCGATCGGTGCCGAGTGGTTCGCTGGACAGATCGATATCGATCGTGCCGGCCAAGGCGTAGGCCACCACCAAGGGCGGACTGGCCAGAAAGTTCTGCTTTACGTCGGGATGAATACGGCCTTCGAAGTTGCGATTTCCCGAGAGCACGGAGACGACGCAGAGGTCGTGCTCGTTCACGGCGTCCGAGACACCGTCGAGCAGGGGACCGGTGTTGCCGATACAGGTGGTGCAGCCGTAGCCGGCTAAGTAGAAACCGAGTTGATCGAGCGAATCGATGAGTTGGGCCCGCTCGAGGTAGTCGGTCACGACGCGACTGCCGGGTGCGAGCGAGGTCTTCACCCACGGCTTCACGCTGAGTCCGCGCTCGACGGCCTTCTTCGCCACCAGGCCCGCCGCTACCATGACGGCCGGGTTGGAGGTATTGGTGCACGACGTAATGGCGGCGACCACGACCGCGCCGTCACGCAAGTGTTCGGCCGCCTCGACGCCGTGCACCTCAATGGGCTCACGACCGAGGGCCTCGCGAAAGGCGCCTCGCGCGCCCGAGAGTGATACGCGATCTTGTGGTCGCTTCGGTCCCGCGAGGCTGGGCTCGACGGTGGCGAGATCCAGTTCGACGTACTCGGAGTAGACCGGCTCGGGGGCGTGCTCGTGATGCCACACCCCCTGGGCCTTGGCGTACGCCTCGACCAGATCGAGCTGCTGTGCGGGTCGTCCGGTGAAGGCCAAATAGTCCAGTGTGACCTGGTCGATCGGAAAGATAGTGCACGTGGCCCCGTACTCGGGCGACATATTGCCGATGGTGGCGCGCGTCTCGAGGGAGAGCGCCTTGACCCCCGGCCCGTAGGCTTCGACGAACTTGCCGACCACGCCGTGTTGTCGTAGGAGTTGGGAGATCGTGAGTACCACGTCGGTGGCCGTCACACCTTCGCGGGTGGCGCCCACTAGTCGTAGTCCCACCACGGGTGGAATCAACATCGAGGCGGGCTGGCCGAGCATGCCAGCCTCGGCTTCAATGCCGCCGACGCCCCAGCCGAGTACGCCGAGCCCGTTGATCATGGTGGTGTGTGAGTCGGTGCCGACGACGGTGTCGAAGTAGGCCACGCCTTCGAGCTCGAAGACGACCCGGCCCAGGTGCTCGAGATTCACCTGATGACAGATCCCCATGCCCGGAGGCACCACGCGGAACTGCTGGAACGAACTCTGAGCCCACTTCAAAAAGGTGTAGCGCTCGATGTTGCGCTCGTACTCAATCGCGACGTTCTCGTCGTAGCTGGTGGCGGTCCCGGACCGCTCCAGTATGACCGAGTGGTCGATCACCAGCTCGACGGGGACCAGAGGATTGATTCTCTTCGCCTCGCTGCCGAGGGTCACCATCGCGTCACGCATGGCGGCCAAGTCGACCACGGCCGGCACGCCGGTGAGGTCTTGCATTAAGACGCGCGCGGGGGTGAAGGCAATCTCGCGCGCGTCCTCGCCGGCCGCTTCGCCGTGCCCCGAGGGCTTCTCCGCCCAACGGGCCAACGCTTCGATGTCCTCGGCGGTCACTTTGACGCCGTCTTCTTGGCGCAACAGATTTTCCAGCAAGACCTTGATGGAGTAAGGGAGACGCTCGACACCGAAGGACGCTAAGCGCTCGGCCTGGAGCGAATAGAACGTCAGCGAGCGCCCGTTAACGTCCAGAGTGCTCTTGGAATGAAATGAGTTAAGTGAAGAGTCCATGACCCCATTCTGCCGCGTTTTTCTCTCCGTCAAATCTGGGTCCGTCGTGAGGACGACGTGTCAGATGCGAGACTCGTACTCGTGACGTCGACTTACGAAACGCTGCGCTCTCGCCTCCAGAGCGCGTTCGACACTCTGGAGGTCGGTGCTGATCCCGTTCTTCGCACCTCGGAGAGGGGTGACTACCAAGCGAACGGCGTCATGGCGCTGGCCAAGCGCCTCGGACGATCCCCCCGCGAGGTGGCCGAGATTGTCGTCGACGCCGTTGATCTCACCGACGTCGCGACCGTGGAGATCGCCGGACCGGGATTCTTAAATCTCACCGTGCAGCCCGTGTTTCTCGACGCTCAGTTGCGAAATCTGTCCCACGACCCACGACTCGGCCTCGCGCCGGTCGCCGAAGCGCTTCGGGTGATCATTGACTACTCGGCACCCAATGTCGCCAAAGAGATGCACGTAGGGCACCTGCGCTCCACGGTGATTGGCGACGCCCTGGCGCGCATGTATCGCTTTGGCGGACATCAGGTGATTGCCCGCAACCACGTGGGCGACTGGGGTACAAACTTCGGGATGTTGATTGAACATCTGCTCGATGTGGGCGACGAGGGCGCCGCGTCGACCTTATCGATCGGCGACCTCGATGAGTTCTACCGGGCGGCGCGGGTGAAGTTCGATAGTGATGACGCCTTCAAGGGCCGTAGTCGCACTCGCGTTGTGGCCTTGCAAAGCGGGGACCCCGAAACGCTTCGACTCTGGCACGTGCTCGTGAATCAGTCGATCGCGTACTTCAGTGAGGTGTACCGCAAGCTCGACGTGACGCTCACCGCCCAAGACGTTGTCGGTGAGTCCTACTACAACGACAAGCTCGCCGACGTGGTTCGCGATCTCGACGCGATAGGTCTTCTCGTCGAAAGTGAAGGGGCTCTGTGCGTCTTTCCCGAGGGATTTCAGAATCGCGAAGGTGAGCCCCTGCCACTCATCGTGCAGAAGAGTGACGACGGTTTTGGCTACGCCGCGTCCGACTTGGCCGCGCTGCGTGATCGAGTCGACATACTCAAGGGTGACGAGTTGCTGTACGTGGTGGGCGCCCCGCAGGTACAGCACCTCGAGATGGTCTTCGCGGTGGCCCGCATGGCTGGATGGTTGCCCGATCGCGTGCGATGCGAGCAGGTGGTCTTTGGCAACGTACTGGGCACCGACCACAAGATGTTTAAGTCGCGCGCCGGTGAGACCGTGAAACTCGTCAGTCTCGTGGATGAAGCCGTCGAGCGAGCGTTCGTGATTCTCGACGAGCGAGGTACCGATCTCGACGGGGACGCCAAGTACCTCCTGGCCGAGCAGATCGCGCGCGCCGCGATTAAGTACGCGGACCTGTCGACCGAACGTCAACACGACTACGTCTTCGATCTCGATCGCATGATCGCCTTCGAGGGCGATACCGGTCCCTACTTGCAGTACGCGCACGCCCGCCTGCGATCTATCTTTCGTCGGTCCGGCGACGAGTGGCAGGCTGGTAACGCCCACTTCGCCCTCGAAGCCACGGCCGAACGAAATCTGGCTCTCGGACTCCTCGGGTTACCCGAAGCGTTTTTCACGTCGCTGGGTGCGTTGCAGCCTCATCGACTCTGCACGTATCTTTTCGATCTGGCCCAACGATTTACTTCGTTCTACGATGCCTGCCCCGTTCTCTCGAGTGAAGGTGCTCTGCGCGAGGAGCGTCTCGCGCTCTGTGACTTGACGGCGAGAACCCTCAAACTGGGTCTCGGGGTGTTGGGTATCGACGCTCCCGAGCAGATGTAGATGGCCGACGTTGATCGGTAGGTAAAGTGCGTTCGGCGGCCGGTGGCCGGTGAGTTGGTGGGGAACCAAATGCAAGTAAGAGCCGCAATCGTCAGTGAGTTGAACGGCCCCTGGCACACAGCAGACGTCACCATCGATGAGCCCCACGCCAACGAAGTCAAAGTCAAGATGTCCTTTGCCGGGATGTGTCACTCGGATGAACACGTGCGCAACGGCGACATGATTCCCGAGGCCGCGATGACCGAGATGTTGATCGGTCGTCGTGAGATCTACCCGGTTATTGGGGGACACGAGGGCGCGGGCGTCGTCGAGTCGGTGGGTGCGAACGTGACGAGCGTGGCGCCGGGCGATCACGTCGCGGTGTCCTTCATTCCCTCGTGCGGACGTTGCGAGTACTGTGCCTCCGGTCGTCAGTACATCTGCGACCTGGGTTCGCACACCTTGATGGGTCCCATGATCTCCGATGGCACCTGGCGCCACCACCTGGGCGACGTGACGGTAAATCGTATGTGCCAACTGGGAACCTTCGCCGACTACATCGTGGTGCACGAGGCCTCGGTCATCCGCATCGATCCCTGGTACGACCTTCGCGCGGCGGCCCTGATCTCGTGCGGTATCTCGACGGGCTTTGGCTCGGCCGTGACTCGAGGCGGCGCCAAACCCGGCGACACGGTCGCGGTCATTGGCTGTGGCGGCGTCGGATCTGGCGCGATTCAAGGGGCGGTGCACGCCGGTGCGCGGGCGGTTATAGCCATTGACACCAATCAGTCCAAGGTCGAGCGCGCACTCAAGATCGGCGCGACGCACGGCGCCGCGACCACGCGAGACGCGGCCTTCACTATCCTTCCGGAGCTAACCAGCGGCAAGAACTGCGACGTGACGATCATCACGGTCGGAACGCTGACGGGGGAGCTCGTCGAGCAGGCGCGTGGCATCACCGCCAAGGGCGGCGTGATCGTGGTCACGTCCATCGCACCGTCTCAACAGCGCGCGGTGGAGCTCAATGTCTTCATGCTCTCCATGATGAATCAAGAGTTGCGCGGAACGGTTTTCGGTTCCGAGAGTCCTCGAGTTCAGATCCCTCGACTACTTCGCCTTCATCACGAAGGTAAGTTGCACGTCGACGACCTCATCACCGAGGAGTACACCCTGGACAACGTGCAACAGGGATACGACGACTTGGCATCCGGGAAAAATGTGCGGGGCATCGTTCGCTTCTAGGGGTCGGTAGCTAACGTCAGTGGTCCGTCGTCGAGCGGCGGTGTCGCAAGCCTTCAAAATTGCGCACCTTAGTTGTTTGCGAGTCTGGTTTCGCGGTGTTGAAGAAGCCTGAAGCTTAATTGGAGTCTCGTTGCGTGCAAGTCAATTGGGTGGGACCTGATCGCCAAGAGCGTTCTACCACCCCAACGTCATCGGACGTTTCCCATGAGTGCAACGCCGTTCAATCCACGTGGTTGATGTCCGTCGGCGACGGGACGGCCACCAAGTGGCGACCTATTTCTTCAGCTTCGCGTTTGGCCGAGACGCGCATATCTTCAGCCATAGCCTTGAACTCATCGAGCGCGGGATTGACGCCGACAAGAGTGAACTCCAGCTCAACTGTCTGCAGGTCAAGGCCCCACACGTCAATGAGAATTCGCTTGATCCATCCTGTCGAGTGGTCCCATCCTTCGCGCGGTGTACCGGCTCCGTAGGCGCCTCCACGGACAAACACCGCTACGGCGTGTCGACCCTGCAGGGCTGGCACCAGTCGCTGCTGCTGCGTAATCATGACATCGACCCAGGTCTTGAAGTGCTCGGAGACGCCGAAGTTGTACAGAGGGATGGCAAATAGCAGGGAGTCGGCGTTCAGTACTTCGTCAGCGAGTGCGGCCGCTTCGAGAGCCGCGTCTCGCTGTGCGTCACTGCGATCACCCTCGGGCAACTGGCTGCCCGTCACTGCGAGAGGCCAGAGGGTGGAGGCCAGGGGGTGAAGGCCTATGTCGCGCCGAACGATCTCTACGTCGGGATTCTCTTCTCGCCACGTGGCTTGGACGATGTCGGCCATGGCGCGGCTGTGAGAGCCCTCGTCACGAATACTGGCGTCAAGGCGGAAGAGAGACATGTGAACTCCTAGGTAGGGGAACTCACATTATATATGTAACTTCTAAAAGCAAAGTTGCTCAGAGGAAAACAGCGAATGGTACGCTAAAGGGTGTGAAATCACTGGCCAAAGAGGCCCCACAGGACCACGATGTGACAAGCGGCGCGTGCGCCCGGGCTTCGCAAGCCTGTGACGAGGCGTTGGTTCGGGCCTTTCAAATCCTGGGGAAGCGTTGGAGCGGCGTCATTTTGGGCACCCTCGCGAACGGGACGTTGGGATTCGCTGAACTGAGGCGCCAAGTCATTGGCATCAGCGATTCGGTGCTGGCCGAACGTCTGGTCGAGCTGCACACGGCCGGACTCGTCGAACGCGACGTGCGGCCCGGCCCTCCGGTATCGGTGACGTATCAACTGTCCGGCGGCGGTGCGGCGCTCGTACCCGCCCTGCACGCCCTCAGCGCGTGGGCGTTGGGGAATCTCCCGAGCGCTCAGTAGCCGTGGCGCTCGCGTTCGAGACACCGATCTTGTGCGGCGACATGGTCCGACTAGAGGCGCTGAGCTACGAACACGCTGACGCCCTGTTTCTCGCCGCCAACGAGGATCGTTCGGCGTACTACTACACGTCTGTTCCTTCGTCGCGCGACGACGTGGCCTCGTACGTGGAAGGACTCTTGCGATCCTGGCGCAACGGCGAGATCGTGCCCTTCGTTCAGATCGACGCTCACCGTGGTCGGGTTGTGGGCGTCACGCGGTACATGACGATTCGTCGCGCGGCCCTCGAGTTAGCACCCTTCGCGGTGGAGATCGGCGGGACTTGGTTGGCGGCGTCCGCTCAGCGAACGGGCATTAATACCGAGACGAAATACCTTCTGCTGAGCCACGCCTTTGAGGTGCTGGGCGTCGGAAGGGTCGACCTGAAAACCGATGCTCGCAACGATCGTTCGCGTAACGCCATCGCGCGCATCGGAGCTACCTTGGAGGGCGTCCTTCGACACTGGCAGCCCTCTCTGGTTCCTGGCGAAGAAGGGCTTTTGCGCGACTCGGCGCTCTACTCCATTCTCGATACAGAGTGGCCCGAGGTTCGCGAACATCTGAGAACTCGGGTGGCGAATGCTCCTTGTCCACACCGTAAGAGCCAGGTCGAGAGGCGACCTTTCGTTTGAAAGTCGGCCCGACGGAGTGAATGCCTTAGAAGCTGGAGAAGCCACCGGCTCGGGGCAGACCAAGTACTTCGCCCCAACGCAGTGAGGACTTCGTAATGTGTGGCGTCAGCGCGCGCAGTGACTTAGAACGCCACGCGCCCTGCGCGACTCCGACTCCGTAGGCCAAATCGTCGGCGAGCGCGAGGGGCACATCACCGGCGTGAAAGCGACGATGACGCCAGCGCCAGGCGGTGCCGATAAGGAAGAGAGTCAGTGCGCGTCGGCGAAGGCGAGGATGAATCGCCGCGAGCAGCAGACCCACCCCGAAGGTGCGAGCGCAGGCCCGGGCGAGTGGTCCGCCGGCGCGCACCATGTTGCGAGTCACCACCACGTTGGCCACGTACTCGGGATCGTCCTCCCCGTCAAAGAATTGTTCGCGCGCGTGTTGGCGAGCACTTCGCACTACGCGCGCGCCGAGCGCTGGCTGTCCGAGCAGAACCGACGTCCAGGCCAGCAGGGTCCAGGGATCGGCTCGTAAAGGAGCGAGACGACTCCCATGACGTTTGGCGAGTTCTCCCGTGGACGCTCCGTACTCTCGGCGCTGGCGCCACCATCTCTTCCATGACGCTCGAGCGTGATGCGTGACCACGACGTCGGCGTCGTAGCGCACCAACCAACCCTGATCGACGAGCCGCCACACCAGATCGACGTCTTCTCCGACCCGAAGCGTCTCGTCAAAGCCACTCCCAAACGCCGTGCGACGCACCATGAGACAGGCGCTCGGCACGTAACTCACCACTCCGCCCGGCACCACCAGCGCGCTGCGATCTCCCATGTCGAGCGGGGAAAACTCCACTTCGAAGCGTTCGCGCCACGTCGGTCCGCCGGCACCGCGAACACGCGGGGCCGCGGCCGCGACGAGAGGATCGACGAACGCGCGAGCGAGCTCTTCGGCCGCGACGCGCGGGTCCGCCATCACCACATCCACGTCGATAAACCAGAGAAGATCGCGAGACGTCACTCGGGCCGCGGCGTTGCGCGCACCGGCTGGCCCCGTGTTGTCATGGAGGCGAACCAAGATGGCGCCGTGATCGTGGGCGCAGCGGGCGACCGCGTCAGCGTCCAGAGAACCGTCGTCGGTGATCGTGACGTGAAAACCGTCTAGTTGGGAAAGAAGTGCCGCCAGTGCGTCCACGTTGTCAACGACGGGCACGACCACGTCGATGGCCTCGACGTCGAGCACGCCGGTCGAGGTGAATCGCGGCCGAAGGAGACCTTGTTGGACCAGGGTACGCGCGAAGCGTCCCTCTCCCGCTCCGACGACGCCACCCCCGCGCCACTTCTCGGCGAGGGCCCGTGAAGGTCCCCTGAGTCGCAAAAGTCGCCAGGGACTGCCTCCACTCAAGAGATCGCGATCGATGAACTCGGCGCGATCGTCCAGTTCGACGGCGGTACCTTCTGGGATCGGGGCGTCGGCGGGTGGCATCGCGGCGGGCAACGGATCGTTCACGCGCCGAGTCTTTCACGATCGAGCTCGACCACCTCGTACGCGTGGCAGAATTGGACTTATCGAGGAGGAACAGTGTTGCCGGACACGCAGATCGTTCACGAGAGTACCGAGGTACTGGGAATAGCTGAAGAACTCCTGGTTGAAGAGGTGTCCATCGACGGACTCTGCGGTGTCTACTAGGTCGAGCCTCGCGACGACATCTACATTTGACGCTTCGTCCCACTGGGAGTTGAGCTCCGCCGTGTCGTTGCGAGACGAAGAGTTTGGGGCGTTGGCCTATCACCACGGGAACCGCCGCCTGGTCTTCTTGAAGTCGCGCGACCTGGTGAACCTCGTGCGCCAGCTCAGCGAATACGACAGTGCCCAAAAGGCGCTGGACGCGCTGATCGACGCTCGCGAACACGAGCGCTATCTCGTGGCACTCTCCTCGCTGGCCTCCTCGGAGTTGCTCCGTGGTGGCTGAGAACTCGCTACGCGACCGCTTCGAGCACGGGTTGGCCGCACCGATCTGTTTGACCTGGGAGCTCACCTACGCCTGCAACCTCGCCTGCACGCACTGTCTTTCCTCGTCCGGCCGACGTGACCCGCGAGAACTCTCCACGGTGGAAGCCAAGGCCCTGATCGACGAGATCGCCGCGATGCAGATTTTCTACGTCAACATCGGTGGCGGCGAACCGATGATCCGACGCGACTTTTTCGAGCTCGTCGAGTACGCCGTGAACCGGCGCGTCGGCGTTAAGTTTTCGACGAACGGAACGCGCATCGATGCACGATCCGCCAGGCGACTGGCCAGCCTCGACTACCTCGACGTGCAGGTCTCCATCGACGGGGCCGACGCTCTCACTAGTGATCGAATTCGCGGAGTGGGTAGCTACGACGCGGCGCGCCGTGCCATGGATCACTTGGCGCAGGCCCACTTTGGCCCGTTCAAGATTTCAGTCGTCATGACGCGACACAGCGTGGAACAACTCGATGAGTTCGAAGCGCTGGCGTCGTCCTACGGGGCGCAGCTGCGGCTCACGCGACTGCGCCCCTCGGGACGGGGCGTTGAGGTGTGGCAGGAACTTCATCCCACCAGAGAGCAGAATCGTCGGCTGTATCGGTGGTTGCTCGAGCGGCCGAACGTCTTGACCGGCGACTCGTTCTTCCATCTTTCGGCCCTGGGGAGCCCGTTGGAAGGACTGAACCTGTGCGGCGCCGGGCGAGTGGTCTGTTTGATTGATCCGGTGGGCGACGTCTACGCCTGCCCCTTCGTGATTCACGACGAGTTCCTCGCGGGCAACGTTCGCGAGGCCGGCTTTGGGTCGGTCTGGAGGACTAGCGAACTCTTCCGATCGCTTCGTGAGCCGGGTAACCCGGGTGCGTGTGCCTCGTGCGGATCCTTTGACGCGTGCCGCGGCGGCTGCATGGCCGCCAAATTCTTTACCGGCCTCGAGATGAGCGACCCAGATCCCGAGTGCGTCTTCGGGCACGGCGAACGCGCTCTGGAGTTGAGGGTCACGATTCGACCGATCTCCTCGAGTGATCACTCGACCAGGGTGCCGGTAGCACTGGCCCTTCGCTAGGACGAGCGCGTCGTCCCCGCGGTAGCGCGACCGACGGTGTGATCGGGCAGTTCTCGGTACCATTTTCTTCGCTTGTACGATGCAGTCGTGCCGGCACTCATGATTCAAGGAGTCTCGAGCGACGCGGGCAAAAGTTTTATCGCCACGGGGCTGTGCCGGTGGCTGTCCCGTCAAGGCCTGAAAGTAGCGCCCTTTAAGGCCCAGAACATGTCCAACAACGCTCGGGTGGTCGAAGGAGGCGAAATCGGCTCCGCGCAGTGGCTCCAGGCGATCGCGGCCGGCGTGACGCCCGATGTTCGGATGAACCCCATCTTGTTGAAGCCCGAAAGTGATCGCCGAAGCCAGGTGATTCTCAATGGCGTAGCGAATGAGGAGCTAACCAATCAGCCGTGGCGCGGCCGATCACCTCGGCTCTGGCCGCACGTGGTCGCGGCCTACGAGTCGCTGGCCAGGGAGTACGAGTTCATCATCATCGAAGGAGCGGGGAGTCCCGCGGAGACCAATCTCTGGGCTGACGACGTCGTCAATATGAGGGTCGCCGAGTTGGGTGAGGCTCCGGTTCTCTTGGTGGCCGACATCAATCGCGGGGGAGCGTTCGCGCATCTCTACGGCACCTGGGCGTTGTTGTTGCCGGACCATCAGGCGCGCCTTAGCGGCTTTATCCTCAACAAGTTTCGAGGTGACCCCGCCCTCCTCGAGCCCGCCCCCCAGGACCTCGAAGCCCGCTGCGGCGTTCGCACCATCGGCGTGATTCCTTGGATCTCTCACGACCTTCCCGATGAAGAGGGTCCCACGGTGATCGACAGCCCGTCGAGCGGACCGCGCGTGGGCATCATCTGCGGTCCGTACGCGTCGAACCTCGACGAGTTCGTTGCCCTGCAGCGTTCGACGTACGTGACGTTCGTTCGATCCCTTGGCGAGTTCGACCACTTCGATCTGATCATCCTGCCCGGCTCGAAGCACGTGGCGAAAGATATTGAGTGGATTCATGAAAAGAGACTCGATGAGAGGCTGCGCTCGGCGGCGAGTGAAGGAACCGCCATTCTTGGAATCTGTGGCGGACTGCAAATCCTCGGAGGTCACATCGACGCGGTTGAAGGGGTGGAGGGGGCGTCGGACGGTCTCAATCTCTTGGCCGTGTCGACCACTTTGGAGAGAGAGAAGCAGACGAGGGCTATCGAGATGGCGTTTCCCGCGATGACCTCACCCTGGGGTTGGTTGAGCGGTCAACACGTGACGGGGTACGAGATCCATCATGGCGTCACGTCGGGATCTGACGCTCTGTCGGTGAGCGACGGGCGCCTCGTCTTTGGCAGCGACAACCTACTCGGCCTCTACTTTCATGGACTCTTCGAAAACCCTTCAGTGCTGGAGTCCTTTTCGGGGAACGTACGCGGAGATCTCGACGTGGCACTCGAGTTACTCGCCGACACGATGGAGGAACATCTCGATGCGTCATTCGTTATGTCATGCCTGGGACTCGCTACGAGTTGAAGAGCACATGACGCCGATGACTAGCCTCGGAGTCCAAGGGGGTCGAGTCCAATGGCAGCGAAATGGTTCGAAACTGTGGCCATCGCTCAGCAACGAGCCGAGCGGCGCCTACCGAAGTCGGTCTACGGAGCGTTGGTCGCCGGGTCGGAAAAGGGTCTGTCGTTAAGGGACAACACCGCGTCCTTTGACGAGCTGGGTTTCGCTCCGCACGTCGCTGGACTCTCCAACGAACGATCGATGGCGATCACCATCATGGGACAGTCGGTCTCGATGCCGGTCCTCATCTCGCCGACGGGCGTACAAGCGGTCCACCCCGACGGCGAGGTAGCGGTAGCGCGCGCCGCGGCGAATCGTGGAGTGGCGATGGGACTCAGTTCTTTCGCCAGCCGCTCGCTCGAAGAGGTCTGTGCCATCAACAGCCAAGTGCTCTTTCAGATGTACTGGTCGGGGAGTCGTGATCAGATGCTCCAGCGCCTCGAGCGCGCACAGACGGCCGGGGCCAAGGGAATCATTCTCACGCTCGACTGGTCCTTCGCCAACGGTCGGGACTGGGGGAGCCCCTGGATACCCGACACGATCGACGCCAAAGCCGTGGTGAAGCTGGCGCCGCAGGTACTCGCTCGACCGCAGTGGTTCTGGTCCTTCGCGCGCACCGGTCACCTCCCATCGCTGACGACTCCCAACATGGCCTCTCCCGGAAAGAAGGCCCCGACATTTTTTGGCGCGTACTACGAGTGGATGCACAGCAGCTTGCCCAGTTGGAGCGACGTCGAGTGGCTCCGATCACAGTGGAGCGGACCTTTCATGGTGAAGGGCGTCAGTCGCGTCGACGACGCCAAGCGCGTGGTGGACGTAGGAGCGACGGCCCTCTCGGTCTCGAACCACGGGGGCAACAACCTAGACAGCACGCCGGCGCCACTTCGCTCGCTGGCGGCCGTGGTGGACGCGGTGGGCGATCAGATCGAAGTATTGCTCGATGGGGGCGTGCGGCGCGGGAGCGACGTCGTGAAGGCGCTGGCCCTGGGGGCCAACGCCGTCATGATCGGACGGGCCTATCTCTGGGGACTGGCGGTGGCGGGACAGGTTGGCGTGGAGAACGTCCTCGACGTGCTGCGAGGCGGCATCGACTCGGCGCTACTCGGGCTCGCCAAATCTGACGTCAAGGAGCTCGATCGCACCGACGTCGTCGCACCGAGCGACTTTTTTCGAAGGCTGGGCTAGTGGGACGCGTGGCTATTGTCACCGGGGCCGCTCGCGGCATCGGTGCGGCGACGGTCGACGCACTGGTGAGCGAGAACTACCGCGTGGTGGCGGTCGATCGCTGTCGCGATATCGCCGACGTGCCCTACGCGTTGGCGACCCCCGGGGACTTAGACGACGTCGTGGCCCGCCACGGTGACGCCGTACTCGGCCTCGTGGGCGACGTGCGAAGCGCCACCGACATGCAACTCGCGGTGGAGACGGCGACGCGACACTTCGCTCGACTGGACGCCGTGGTGGCGTGCGCCGGAGTCCTGGGGGAGGGCGGCCCACTGTGGGAGATCAGCGACGCGTCCTGGGACGCCGTCTGGACGGTCAACGTCCTGGGAACTCGTCGACTCATTGAGGCCGCGGCACCGGTTTTGATCGCCAACGGTAAAGAGGCCAATAGCCGTATCGTGGCGGTCGCGTCGGCCGCCGGACGTACGGGGCTGTTGCACTTAGCGGACTACACCGCGGCCAAGCACGCCGTGGTGGGGCTGATTCGCGGCGCGGCGATGGACTTGGCGCCGTACGGCGTGACGGCGAACGCGGTGAGTCCTGGTTCGACGCGCACGGCAATCCTCGAAGCGTCGGCCAAGGTCTACGGCCTAGAGAACGTCGAAGCCTTCGCTGCACAACAACCCATCGGTCGACTGCTCGAGCCCTCGGAAGTGGCGGCGGCGATCGCCTGGTTGTGCTCACCAACGTCCTCAGCGATTACCGGCGCGGACATCGCGGTGGACGGAGGAATGACCGTCGCTTAGTTACGTAGCGATCACGCTCGCGTATTCGAACACGGTGACATGAAAGTCGAGTGCGGTAGGCTCGTCACTCGTCACTTTTAACGTCGTGAGGTCCTAATTGAGCGAATTCGAAGCACCAGACCGTGTTGTAATTCTCGGATGCGGATCGGTGGTCCAGTGTCTTTTGCCACTGCTACTCGATCGCTTTCAGCTTGCGCCCGAGTCGGTCACGGTGCTCGAAAGTCGTGATAATCGAGATCGCATCGCGTCCTCGCTCGAGCGCGGCGTGCACTATCGCCAGTGTGAGATCACCCAAGAGAACCTTGAAGCCACCCTCGAGAGCCTGCTCGGGGACGGCGATCTGCTCATCGATCTGGCCTGGAATATTGGTCTCGCTGAACTACTCGACTGGTGTCGCGATCACAACGTTCGCTACCTCAATACCTCCGTCGAGGTCTGGTCTCCCTACGACGATGCGGCCAGTGCATCGCCTCAGGAGCGCACTCTCTACTGGCGTCACATGGCCCTTCGTCGACAGATCGAGCAGTGGGGCTCGAACGACGGCCCGTCGGCGGTCGTGGAGCATGGCGCCAACCCCGGCCTAGTTAGTCACTTCACGAAACTGGCGCTGAGCGAGATCGCCGAAGCCGTGCTGCGCGACGGTCTGCTCGTCGAGCGACAGGTGGCGATTCGCGAGGCGCTCGAGGCGCAGCGTTTTAACGTGCTCGCCCAGCTCCTCGAGGTCAAGTCCATTCATATCGCCGAACGCGACACCCAGATCACCGATCGCCCGAAGGAGGTTGGTGAGTTCGTCAACACCTGGAGCGTGGATGGTTTCTTCGAAGAGGGAGTAGCGCCCGCGGAGATGGGGTGGGGAACCCACGAGAAGGCTCTTCCGCCCCTCGGACTCGCCCACGAGGGGCAAGGCCCGAAGAACCAGATCTGCCTAGCCAAGATGGCCCACAAAACGATCGTTCGTTCCACCGTCCCCTCGGGACCGATCATCGGCATGGTCATCCGCCACGGCGAAGCCTTCACCATCTGCGACCACCTGACCGTGTGGGAGGGCGAGCGCGCGCTGTATCGACCGACGATGCATTACGCCTACTGTCCGACGGACGTGGCGTGG